>JBJEUI010000266.1:0-26060 GCA_051883755.1 Candidatus Ventricola sp. | reverse complement strand
ACCTACCGCGTGCTCGTCGCGGCGGACAGCGCCGTGATGATGATCGACGCGGCCAAGGGCGTCGAGGCGCAGACCATCAAGCTCTTCAAGGTCTGCCGCCTGCGCAATATCCCGATCTTCACCTTCGTCAACAAGATGGACCGCGCGGCCAAGGACCCGTTCTCCCTGATGGAGGAGATCGAACAGGTGCTGGGCATCCGCGCCTGCCCGATCAACTGGCCCATCGGCACGGACGGCGATTTCAAGGGCGTCTTTCACCGCGACACACGGATGGTCGAGCTCTACGAGAGCGGCGACCACGGCAAGACCCGCGTGGAAAAGCTGGACGTGCCCCTCGATGATCCGAGCCTGCCGGAGCTGCTGGGCGACCGCCTGTACAACCGCCTGATGGACGAAATCGAGCTGCTGGACATGGCCGGCGACGAGTTTGACCTCGATCTGGTGCGCGCGGGCGAGCTGACCCCGATGTTCTTCGGCTCCGCCATCACCAACTTCGGCGTCGAGCCGTTCCTCACCCGCTTCCTGGAGTACTCCACCCCGCCCGCCAGCCGCGAGAGCGACCAGGGCACCGTAGCACCGACGGACGAGGACTTCTCCGGGTTCATCTTCAAGATCCAGGCGAACATGAACCCGGCCCACCGCGACCGTCTGGCGTTCATGCGCATCTGCTCCGGCACGTTCACCAAGGGCATGAACGTCTGGCACAGCGGCACGAACAAGATGATCCAGCTCAAGCAGCCGCAGCAGTTCATGGCCGACGAGCGCGGCGCGGTGGAAACCGCCTATCCGGGCGACATCATTGGCCTGTTCGATCCGGGCATCTTCCGCCTGGGCGACACGCTGTGCACCGGCAAAAAGCGCCGCTACGAGGGCATCCCGGTGTTCGCGCCGGAATTCTTCGCCCGCTGCTCCTCCGTCGACAGCCTCAAGCGCAAGCAGTTCGTCAAGGGCGTTGTGCAGCTGGCCGAGGAGGGCACGATCCAGACGTTCAAGCGCCCGGGCATCGGCTTTGAGGAGATCATCGTCGGCGTCGTCGGCGTGCTGCAGTTCGAGGTGCTCGAGCACCGCCTCAAGACCGAATACAACGCCGAGATCCGCCGCCAGCAGCTGAACTACCGCTTCGTGCGCTGGATCACCAAGACCCCCAAGCCCGTCGATCAGCTCAAGCTCTCCAGCACCTGCTCGCTCGCGCAGGACAGCCACGACCGCGACGTGATCCTCTTTGAGAACGAGTGGTCCATCCGCTGGGCGCTGGAGAACAACGAGGGCCTGGAGCTCGCTGAAACCGCCTCGAGAAACGCGGAGTGATGTGTTACGCCGGGCTGCCGCCCGGACCTGCCCGAGGGACATTGTCCCTCGGACTCCCTTTTCACGTTGGCTTTAATCCCTTGATATAAAGAAAGAAGGTCCTTCATTTTGGAAATGATCCGTGAGAACATCCGCAATATCGCCATCATCGCGCACGTCGACCACGGCAAGACCACGCTGGTCAACGAAATGCTCAAGCAGGGCGGTGTCTTCCGCGAGAACCAGCAGATCGCTGACCGCGTCATGGACAGCAACGATCTGGAGAAGGAGCGCGGCATCACCATCCTGGCCAAGAACACCTCCGTCTACTACAAGGACGTGAAGATCAACGTCGTGGACACCCCCGGCCATGCCGACTTCGGCGGCGAGGTGGAGCGCGTGCTCAAGATGGTCGACGGCGTTCTGCTGCTGATCGACTCCTTTGAAGGCCCAATGCCCCAGACCCGCTTCGTGCTCCAGCATGCGCTGGCGCTCGGCCTGCCGGTCATCATCGTGGTCAACAAGGTGGACCGTCCGGATGCGCGCTGCGACGAGGTGGTCTCCGAGGCCATTGACCTGATGATCGACCTGGATGCGGATGAGAGCCAGCTGGACACCCCGATCGTCTACGCCAGCGCCCGTGCCGGCACGGCGACGCTCGATCTGTCCACCCCGGGCGTCGACCTGCGCCCGCTGTTTGACACGATTCTCCAGTACATTCCTGCCCCGAAGGGCGATCCGGAGGGCCCGGCGCAGATGCTCATCTCCACGATCGACTACAACGAGTTCGTGGGCCGTATCGGCATCGGCCGCATCACCCGCGGCACCATGAAGCTCAACACCATGAAGACCCGCTGCAACTACGAAAACCCGGAGCTGCACGAGAACTTCCGCATGAGCAGCCTGTTCGCCTTCGAGGGCCTCAAGCGCACGGCGATCGAGGAGGCGTCCATGGGCGAGATCGTCGCCATCACCGGCATCGAGGACATCATGATCGGCGATACCATCTGCGCGCCGGAAACGGTGGAGCCGCTGCCGTTCGTCAAGATCACCGAGCCGACCGTCGTGATGACCTTCTCCGTCAACGACAGCCCGTTCGCCGGCCGCGAGGGGACCTACGTCACCTCCCGCCACCTGCGCGCGCGCCTGATGCGCGAGCTGGAGACCGACGTCTCCCTGCGCGTGGAGGAGACCGATTCGCCGGATGCCTTCCGCGTCAGCGGCCGCGGCGAGCTGCACCTCTCCGTGCTCATCGAGAACATGCGCCGTCAGGGCTACGAGTTCCAGGTGTCCAAGCCGGAGGTGCTCATCCAGTACGACGAGAACGGCAACAAGATGGAGCCGGTGGAGAAGATGGTCTGCGATGTGCCCAGCGAATACGCCGGCGCCGTCATCGAGAAGATCGGCCGCCGCCGCGGCGTGATGGACAACATGTCCGGCATGGACCGCGTGCGCCTGGAGTTCACCGTCCCCAGCCGCGGCCTGTTCGGCTACCGCAGCGAGTTCATGACCGACACCCGCGGCGAGGGCGTCATGAGCGCCGTGTTTGACCACTACGAGCCGTACAAGGGCGACATCCCGCACCGCAGCTGCGGCGCGCTGGTCTCCACCGAGACGGGCGAGGCCGTCATGTACGGCCTGTTCTACGCGCAGGACCGCGGCACGCTCTTCTGCGGCCCGAGCACCGCCGTCTACACCGGCATGATCGTCGGCCAGAACGCGCGCACCGGCGACATCGACGTCAACGTCTGCCGTCAGAAGCACCTGACCTCCATCCGCAACGCCGCCGGCGCGGAAACCGCCATGAAGCTGACCTCCATGAAGGCGCTGACGCTGGAGGAGTGCCTGGAGTTCATCGACGACGACGAGCTGCTGGAGATCACGCCGAAGAACCTGCGCATGCGCAAGCGCGTGCTCGAGGTTGAAATGCGCAAGAAGCTGGCTGCCCGCGCCCGCCGCGGCGAGGGCTGAGCCTGAATCATCACATCTTCAACGGGACTGCATGACCGAATCGGCTATGCAGCCCCGCTTTTTTGCGCTTCCGTTCGTTCTGCGCACAGCTGTATTCCGTTCATTATGCAGGATTTTGTATTTCATCCTGCATGTGCTGCTCACATTCGGTTCACATTATCACCATATTTTCCTTTTATTATAGATTCTTTTATCTATGTTCAGAGAACATTCCGTCCGCTCCGTCTGCATGTGCATGATATTTCGCTTCCAAATTTTAAAAACGCATTTCTCCATGTTTCGTGATAAACCCATCGTCGATTTGGTTGTATTGCATGGATTTTTTCTGCGTCCAAACCGGCCGAATCGATCGATTTGGCACGCTTTGCCAAACTTGCTCAAAAGGGGTTTACAGAATTTGGCCGCTTGTGCTATGATACGGCCCACAGCAAGGGAGCGCCGAACAGAGGCGCAGCATTTCCCGGCTGATCACATAGCGTTTGCCCGCTTTGCCGGGCCGACACAAGGAGGTCAACGAATATGATGAACAACCATACACATGCTTTCCGCACCGGCATGGGCGATTCGATCGTCGCGCTGCTCTACGGCTTCGCGCCTGCAGCGCTGCTGCTCATGGCCCTGTACGCAGGCTTCTGCGCCTGAACGCATGGATAGGAGGTCTTGATGATGAACGACATGATGCAGGAAGCCGCGGCCGCTGTCGCCGCGAACCACAGAATGAACTGCCAGGACGTATTGTCCATCGTGCGCTTTGCACTGGGCCTGACGGGCATCCTGATGGTGCTGACTCTTGTGGTTTGCCATTGACGCGTCCATCACTTCGATTGGAGGTATTTCTATGAACAAGACGATGAACACACAGAAGCAGAGCCTTCTCACCCTGCCGGGCCGCATGCTCAGCGCAGTCGGTGAAGCGATCTATCGCAGCCGCGATTTCCGCCGCTGCTTCTGATGCAGAAGACATAACGAAAAAGAAGGAAGATGCCTGGTCTTCCTTCTTTTTGCATATTCCTATCTGCTTCGCCTTTGGTTTCGCTGCGATTCTGCTTTTCCTGCTTCGCGTGCACGTCAGCCCTCAGTCCAGGCGCTTCACAACCGTCTTATACCGGACAAACGCGTACAGCAGCATGAAGCTCCAGCCAATCGCACAGGCCAGCGCCGCGCCGGAGATGCCCACGCGCGGAACCAGCAGGTACACCACGAGCGTGCGGATGGAGATCTGGATGAACGTGGCGACCAGCGTCGTCTTCATCTCCCCCATGCCGCGGAAGAAGCCCTGGATGCCGTTGGTCATGCCGGGCAGGATGTAGAAGAACGCCATCAGCGACAGGTAATCCACGCCCATCGCCACCATCTGCACGCTGTCCTGCGCGGCGAACAGCTGCATCACAGGCCGCTTGACCAGCTGCACGACGAGCAGGATCAGCACGCCGTATACGAGCTCCAGCCGCATGCCCACGCGCAGCGTCTCCTTGACGCGCGCCTTGTTCCCCGCGCCGCGGTTCTGCGCCGCGCAGGTCATCATCGCAGAGGAAATGCTCTGCTCAGGAATGCACGCAAAGTCGTCCACACGGGTGACCGCGTTGAACGCCGCGATCACCGCGACGCCCTGGGCGTTGATGACGCTCTGGATGAGCACCTTGCCCACCGGCTGGCAGGCCTGCTGCAGCGCCGTGATCGAGCCGCTCTCCAGCGTTTCCTTCAGCAGCGCGCGGTCGATGCGCAGGTCGCTCCGCGACAGCCGCAGCATCGGCACGCTCGTCTGCATGCGATGCAGGCACAGCACGCTGCTCACCGCCTGCGCGACGACCGTCGCCAGGCCTGCGCCCGCCACGCCCAAGTGGAAGCCCGCGATGAACACCACGTCCAGGCACCCGTTGAGCACCGAGGACAGCGCCAGATAGACCACCGGCGTGCGGGAATCGCCCACGCTGCGCAGGCTGGCCGCGAGGATGTTGTACTGGAACGTGAACAGGAAGCCCACGAAGATGATCCGCAGGTACACCGTCGCCATCGCGAGGATCTCCTCCGGGACGTTCAGCAGCCGCAGGATGCTGCCGGCAAGCAGCAGCCCCAGGATGAACACGACGAGCGAAGCCGCCGCACCGAAGAGCATCGTCGTGGCGACCTCGCGGCGCAGCTTCTCCTCCTCACCCGCGCCGAAAAAACGGCTCATCAGCACCGACGCGCCGATGGAGATGCCGGACACCCCCAGAATCACGATGGTCATCACCGGATCGGCCGCGCTGACCGCCGCCAGCGCGCGCTCGCCGGCAAACTTGCCGATGACGATCGTATCCACCGCGTTGTAGGTCAGCTGGAAGAGGTTGCCCAGAATCAGCGGCAGCGCGTACGCGAGCAGATGCCCGCGCACAGGCCCCTCCGTCATCTTTCTTGTGCCTGCCATCAAATCGCCTCCACACCCAGTTCTTTTGCAATTGCGCGCAGCTCCAGCAGCGTCTTCTCCTCCACGGGAATGCCCTGCTGCATGCGCTTTGCCTGCGCCTCAAACGCCTTTTCACCGGGCGTGTAGATGCGCGCATGGCCCGGCAGCTTCTCGCTGTCCCGCAGCATCTGCAGGTACCGGCTCATCTGCGCGCGGATCTGTGCCGCCTCGCCGAACATCGCCGGATCAAACGCGAGGAAGAAGTGGCTGGTGTGGTCGCCGTGCGCGCCCTGCATCTCGGGCGAGAGCAGGCCCTGCGCCAGCACGCCGGTCAGCGCCTCGACCATGATCGCCAGACCGTAGCCCTTGTGGCCGCTGTGCCGCTCGCCCTCGCCGCCGAGCGGCAGGATGCCGCCCATGCCGCCCGTGAGGATCGACCGGTTCATTTGGGCCGCATCGGTGCAGGGCTCTCCGTTTTCGTCAATTGTCCAGCCCTCCGGCATGGGCTTACCGCGCTTGGCGCAGACCTCCACCTTGCCCAGCGTCACCACCGTCGTGGACGCGTCAAACCAGAAGGGAACCGGATCGGCCGGCATGCAGAAGGCCAGCGGGTTGGTGCCCAGCATCATCTCCCGGCCAAACGTCGGCACCATGATCGGGCCGGTGTTGGTCATCGAGAACGCGCACAGGCCCTCCCTCGCCGCCATGAGCGGGTAATAGCCCGCAATGCCGTAGTGGGAGGAATTGCGCACGCAGACGATGCCCACGCCGGTCGTCTTCGCCTTCTCAATCGCCAGCTGCATCGCCGCCGTGCCGCTGAGCTGGCCCATGGCGAAGTGCGCATCCAGCAGCGCGGAGACCGGCGTCTGGCGCACGATCTCCGGCCTGGCCTGCACATTCACGCTGCCCGAGGCGATGTTCCTGTGGTAGTACATCATGCGCTGCGCGCCGTGGCTCTCGATGCCGAACAGATCCGCCTGCATCAGCACGTCCGCAATCGTGCGCGCGTCCGGGGCCGAAAAGCCCTCCTTTTCAAACACGCGCTCCATGAACGCGCGCAGCGCCTTTTCCGAAATCCGTGTATCCATTCTACTTCTCCTCTGCGCGCCGGTACAGCTTGTAGGTGCGCATATCGTTCAAATCAAAGGGACTGGTGTGCTCCGCGATGAGCGTGTAGTGTTCACCCGGGTCCTCCCACCTGGAGACAACAAACATCGTGCGTCCCTGCGCAAGATACCCGTCCAGCGCCTCGCGTTTTTCCTGCGTGTTCAGGTTGTTGTTGGCAAAATAACGGCAGTTCGGCGTAATCCCCGCGGCCAGGTAGAACCCCTGGTCAAGGCTGGTCAGGTCCAGCAGCGTGGGCTGCTCCTCCTCCTTCATGATCCCGGCAAAGACCGTCTGCGCCATCTGCGCGCGCTCCACCTGCTGCAGCGGCACGGCGGCGCACAGCGCCTGACACGCCGGCACGATCGCCAGCACGCCCGCTGCCGCGAGCGCCCCCGCCAGGCACGGATGCACCCGCCTGGCCAGCCAGCCCAGCGGAATCATGCCCAGCGGCGCGAGCGACGCAAACACCAGCGCGTAATACGGGTGCGCCATCTCGCCCCAATAGCAGAACAGCAGCAGAAGGCCCGCGCCCAGCGCCGCCGCAGGCGCCTCTGCCCAGAATCCCTTCCGGTGTTTCGCCAGCGCGTGCACTGCCGCAAACACGCAGCCCGCAATCGCCAGCGCCGCAACGGCGGGATTGGCCATGCTCTGCGTGCGCAGGTAGGCCAGCGCATTGTAAATGTGCTCCGAAAGGCTCATGGACGCCTCGCCGTAGCCGAAGATGTTCTGAATAAAGTACACCTGAATCATCTCATCCAGCACGCCGTTTGCCGCCAAATACACGCAGACGGGCAGCACGATAACCGCCATGCCCAGCAGCATCAGCAGCGCGGCGGCCGCCGCGCGCCTGAAGCCCTGCACGCGCCATACGTAAAGCAGCAGCGCAAATGCCAGGCCGAAGAACAGGCCGCAGTCGGTATACTTGATGAAGAACACCCAGCCCATAGCCGCACCGAAGGCGACATACAGGCGCTTTTTGCCGTCCTCGCCCGGCTGCATGCACCTGAGCGTGCAGTACAGCGCCAGGGACAGCGCGCTCAGACAGAATTCCTCCGCGCTGCCGCCCTGATTGAATGCCGCGGAGCACACCGTCACCATCGCGGTGAGCGGGATGCTCAGCAGCGTCAGCCTGCCCCTGCCATAGAGCGCCACGGTCCGATGCGCAAGGAACAGCATCGCCGCAAGGTTCACGATCTCCAGCAGGAAGACCCCGAAAAACGACGTGTCGCTCACCGCCGCCCCCAGCGCATACAGCATAAAGATCAGCGGGCCCTTGTGATCAAACAGATCCCGATAGGGCATCAGCCCGTTGAGCATGCCCCTGCCGATGGTGAAATACAGGTTGCTGTCCGTCCAGAAGTTGGTCGCATACAGCGGAGAGCTCGTCGTGGCGACAGCAAGCGAGAGCACGCTGCAAAGCACCGAAAGCACCAGCGCCGCGCGCCGTCCGTTTTTCTCCATGTCACTTCCTCCTGTACAGGTACAGCAGCTTGTTGATGCGGTCGCGGTCATCGTAGCCCGCATCGGTCGCAATCAGCTGATACCGGTCAAATTTCGCATCAAGCGGGCTCCACGCCGTGAGCACATAGTCCGGGATCGCCTCCTCGACGTACCGGTCAAGCTCGTCATACATTTCGTCGTAATTGACGTTCAGCCGCACGAAGTATTTCTGCTGCGGCAGTGTGCCCGTCGTCAGGTACAGCCCGTCGTCCAGATGGCTGTACTGCAGGAGCGTCGCGCCCTCGTGCACAAAACCCGCCAGGCGCGTCTGCGCGAGGTTGCTTTTGTCCTCGCCGCGCAGATACGCGTTCGGGCTGAGCAGCAGCGCAGCCGCCAGCGCCAGCGCACAGACCGCCGCCCCGGCCCCGCGCTTCTCAAGCAGACCGCCCAGCCGCTCACCAATCCTGCCCATGCCGGCAAACGCGAACACACACAGCACCAGCGCACTGTACGCCCAGGTTCGTCCCAGGAAGAACACCGCCGCAAACGCACACGCCGCCATGCACAGCACGGCCAGACGCGCAGCCAGCCGTTCCCGCGAGTCTGTCAGCAGCGCCAGCAGGCCGCCCACAGCCGCAAGCACCCAGAGCGTATTGTCCCGCACGGTATTCCAGACATCGTGCAGCATGCCCATCGCTGTGCGCGTCTCGTCGCTGTAGAGGAAGACGTTGTTGTGAATGTATGCCGTGTAGAAATCCTCCAGCGCGCCGTGCGCTGCAAAGTACACGCACCACAGCAGCACCGGCAGCAGCATGCCCGCCAGAAACACGCCCGCGCTCTTCAGCGCACGCGCAAAGCCTCCCTCGCGCAGCGCGAGCACGCCCTCCGCGATGCACAGGCCCACGAACAGGCCAAGGATAGTGAACTTGATGGTCGCCACCATGCCGGCCATCAGCCCGCAGACAAAGAGCGGCCTTTTTCGCATCGGTCCCGGCCTCTGCCCGTATTCATCCAGCACGAGCATCAGCGCCCCCATCAGATAGGGCAGGCAGAACTCCTCCGCGCTGTCCCCGCGCGAGAACGCCGCGCCGGTGAGCACAAACGCGCCCAGCAGCGCCCCCAGCGCGCAGGCCGACCGCGCAGACATGCGCCGCATCATCATCCTGCACGCCATCGCCAGCGCAGCGGCGAAGGACAGCACCTCCAGCACATACACGCCCAGAAAGCTGCGCTCCGTGATGCATGCCGCCAGCATGTGGATCAGGTACAGCGTCGGGCCCTTCTGCTCATAAATGTCACGATAGACCACGCCGCCCGCCTTCATCACGCGGCCCACGGTCAGCAGGCAGTTCGCATCGCCCCACACGTTGATGGGATACAGCGGCGAGCACTGCGAGCAAAGCAGCAAAAGCACCGCCGACGCCGCGAGGCAGAACAGCGCGATCTGTCGTTTTTCCCTGCGTGTCATCGCATTTCTCCTCTCCGGCTCCGCCGGTCATTCTTCGTCCAGATAGTCCCTGATCACGCGCAGGAACATGTCGCCGTAGCGGTCCATCTTTCCCTCGCCCACGCCGTCCACGCGCATCATCTCGCGCCGCGTGCGCGGACGCTTGACCGCCATATCCCGCAGCGTCGCATTGGTGAAGATGATGAACGGCGGCACATGCTGCTCCTCCGCGATGCCGCGCCGCAGCTTCGTGAGCCGGGACAGGAGCCCCTTGTCCACCTGCGGCTTCATCGTCACGCGGCGGGACGCCGTCTCCCGTCCGCCCACCTCCAGCGTCATGCGGATCGGCTCGTCGCCCAGCAGCGCCTCCCTGGCGCGGGGGCCGGGCCGCAGCAGCGGATACTGCCCATCCGTAATCTCGAGCACCTCGTCCGTAATCAGCTCGTCAATCATCGCGCGGACGGTCTCCTCGCCCTCCTCGCGCAGGCTGCCGAAGGCCGACAGCTTGTCCAGCTGCTTTTCCCGGATGCGCGCATCCCGGACGCCCGCCAGTACCCTGGCCGTCATCGCCTTGCCGTAGCGGCCGCCCAGGGCCATCACGCCGCTGACGATGCGCCCCGCCTCGCGGGTCACGTCGCGCTCCTGCGTCCTGGCCAGGCAGCCGGAGCAGTTGCCGCAGTTCGGCTTTTCCGGCTCCTCACCAAAGTATTGGAGGATCTTTGCGCGCAGGCAGCCCCTGCCCGTTGCGTAATAGGTCATCTGCCTGAGCCGTTCCTTCGCGCGGTCGGTGACGATCTGCTGCGTCTGAGCATCAAGCTGGCTGTTCTCCTGCGCATGCTCGATGAGGAACGTGTTCAGATGCACATCCGAGGGCTGATAGAGCAGGCAGCAGACGGCGTCCTCGCCGTCTCGCCCCGCGCGTCCCGCCTCCTGATAATAGCTTTCCAGATCCTTGGGCATGTTGTAGTGCACGACGAAGGACACGTTCGACTTGTCAATGCCCATGCCGAACGCATTGGTCGCCACAATCACCGGCGCGCGGTCGGAGACAAAATCCTCCTGCGCATTCTGCCGCTCCTCATCGCCCATGCCCGCATGGTAGCCCACCGCGTCGATGCCATGCGAAACGAGCATCCCCGCGACCTCCTCCACGCCCTTGCGCGTGCCGCAGTAGACGATGCCGCTCTGCCCGCGGTGCTCCTCAAGAAAGCGCAGCAGCGCGGCGTCCCGGCTGCCCTCGCGGCGGACCTCGAAGTAGAGGTTCGGCCGGTCAAAGCCCGTCGTCACGGCGTAGGGGTTTTCAAGCGCAAGCAGGCGCATGATGTCCCTGCGCACGCTCTGTGTCGCCGTGGCGGTGAACGCGCTCACGCGCGGGCGATGGGGCAGGCGTCCGATGAACGGCGCAATGTTCAGATAGCCGGGCCGAAAGTCCTGCCCCCACTGGCTGACGCAGTGCGCCTCGTCGACAACCACCTGCGCGATCGGCGCATTCACGGCAAAGTCGAGGAAGCTGTCGGTGAGCAGGCGCTCCGGCGCAACGTAGATGATCCTGTACACGCCGCGCCGCGCATTGTCAAGCGCCAGGCTGTACTGCCGGCCCGTCAGGGAGGAATTGAGATACGCCGCGCGCACGCCGTTCTGCAGCAGGCTGCTGACCTGATCACGCATCAGCGAGATGAGCGGCGAGACGACCAGCGTGACGCCGTCCAGCACGAGCGCGGGAATCTGATAGCACAGCGACTTGCCCGCGCCGGTGGGCATCACGGCCATCACATCGCGGCCCTGCAGGATGGCCGCCACAACGCTCTCCTGGCCCGGACGGAAGCTGTCGTAGCCGAATACCTCCGAGAGCGTCCTTCTCGCCGCCTGCATCGCCGTCATCCGCGCATTCTCCTTTGCATAGCAATTCAGTTTATTATAGTCCCGCACATGAAGCAGCGTCAAGCATAAGCCCGGCTTTTCATGTGCAGGATAAAACCGACAGGAGGTGTGCCCAGATGAATCTGTATCCCAACCTTTACGCGCTGCTGGAATCCAACTCCAATGCCCGCCGGCTCTTTGACCACGCGCCGCCGCAGGTGAGGCGGCAGCTGCTGGTGCGTCAGGGGCAGATCCGCTCCGTCGCCGCGCTGGATGCGGCGATCAACGCATTGCTCAGCTGATGTGCCTTTCGAACCGATCTGTATTGGCCCCTCAGCCTTCCTTGATGAGCAGAATCCACCGCGATCCTTCACGGTGGATTCTTCATGCATTTGGGGGCGATGATGGCTCACAGCACAGCTTCCGATACCAGCCATGCCTTCGCCTGCTCAAAGTCATCGGTAAAGCAAAACGCAAAACGGCTTCTGTTCTGCAGCGCATCGCGAAGCATCCTTCGGGTTTTCCGGTCCGTTCCGATAAAGCACACGCGCCTGAAAGGCTTTTGTCCGCCGCAGAGCAGTGCGGCGATTTCATCGATCAGCGCCTGTGTCACGCGCGTTTCACTCAGAACAAATCCCATCTGCGCGGGCCTCGACGGCAGAAGAAAGCTTCGGCTGTCCTTTCGCAGCTTGTCAAGGACCAGCTCCGAATGCGGGCCCATGTTGTCCAGATGCTCAAACCAGATTTCTCCGCCGCCGAAGGGCAGCACAAAGGACGGCTTTTTCGCGCCCGGCAGCGTGTCCGGGTGCGCGCAATCGCTGTATTCTGCCTTGCCCATGCTCAATTTCTCCCGATACGCTTTCATCTATTGCATCCTCTTCCCGTTTTTCCAGAAGGCGATGGTCTCCTCCATGTCCTCCCGGCTAACAAACAGGCCCAGCACCTCAGCGGTCTTGATGGCAAAATCCACATAGGCGTTGGCCCGGGCCGTGATGACACGCTCCGTGCACACCAGATCCTCGTCTGTCGAGTGGGTGGAGCGGATACCCCGGAGAATGCCTGCATCGTCCAGCACGTCGACGCCTGCGCAGATCCCGGCGATGAGGCCCCGTTGATCCCGCACCGTCCGCAGCAGGTCATGAATCTCGGGACGATTGATGACCGAAACCTTGCCGCCCGGCACAATCAGGCTCCTGACCTGACGGCGGTCAAGCTCCTCAAGTGAGAGATCCGGCTGCACCGTAAAGCCCTCCATGGCGCGCACAGGCTTTCTCTCCGGAGCGCAGAACACCAGATCGCACCCGGCATAGCGCATAAAGTAGCTCAGGGTCACGATCTCATAAAAGCAGCAGCCGTCGTAGATGAGAAAGACATCCTTCATCGCTTTCTTCCCCCTTGTGTTTCTTTATGGCCATTATACCGCACGATGGCCGAACAGGATAGCTCCAACTTATGTGTGATTGTGTTCGTTTTTCATACTAATTCGCAGTTAAAATGCCCAACAGAGCGCATCAGATTTTTCGCTCTGACGAAGCCAAGTGCAGTGAGGCGTACTGGAGGTACGTTGAACGGAACGAGGCAAAGTCAGGGCGGAAAAGATGGTGCGCGGATTGGGTCATTTTAACAAGAATTAGTATCAGCCAAGCATCGCTCGACAAAAGACAGGGCCTGCCGTCGGCAGACCCCGTTAGATGGTTATTCCGTTTTGATTTGCTCATACGTCTCGCTGCGGCGCAGACCCGCCGTCAGCACGGCGCGCGTCTGTCCCTGACCGCGCAGCAGCTCGAGCATCCTCCTGCCCGCGTTCAGGCGCTGTGCACCGTCGCATTTGTTGAGCACGACGAAGAAATCCCGCTGCCCCACGCCCTTGCGCGAGCCCTGCTCGGAAAGCAGCAGCCTGACCATGTCCTCTTCGGTGAGCCTGTGCTCCGGGCCGCAGCCAAGCAGCGCCTGCACAATCTCTGTGCGCAGGCAGATCTCGCCGACCGGCTGCCCCAGCGCGTCAAGGCCCATCACCGCGATGACCGTGTCCGTCTCGGGCAGGATCACCGGCTCATGTGCAGCCGGCGCCTTGCAGGGCAGCCGGCGCGCGCCGTCCGCCTCGATGAAGAGCGCCTCCGCCTGCGCGAGCAGCTGCGCAAGAACCGCCGGCTCCGGCGCAACCAGCTTGCGCTCCCCCAGCCGCTCGCCGCACACGGCGTATTCTCCCGCCGCCCAGCAGGCCTGGCACGCCGCCATCGTCCTGCAGTACGTCCCCGGCCGGCCGATCTTGGTGGTGGTCATCACCGCCGTGCGAAGGCCGCGCCGGCGGGATGCCTCCGCAAGGGCGTACATCAGCGTCGTCTTTCCGCCGCCGCCGACCAGCGAGACCGCATGGCCCGGCTCC
Organism: Candidatus Ventricola sp.; assembly: GCA_051883755.1. Classification (GTDB taxonomy): domain Bacteria; phylum Bacillota; class Clostridia; order Christensenellales; family Aristaeellaceae; genus Ventricola. Next base: position 12,176 of record JBJEUI010000266.1, on the reverse strand, counting down.
CCGAGAAACGGGAAGGCGTCCTGCAGCGTTGCGCTGACAAGGCGATCCGCTTCAAGAAAATACACCGCCGCCTGATTGTCCGGGCTGTTCACCTGATTTCCTCCGTGCTCCCGCATCTCACTTGCCGATGGAATAGGCCATCAGCGCGTCGTACTGCGCCTGCGTCAGGCTGCAGTGGTAGAACAGCTGATAGTACTGTGCCGTCTCTTCATACATGTCGTACGCCGCCTCCTCCGGATACAGCAGCTTGCCCATCCACAGCATGCCCAGCAGGCGCTGCACGGCCGGCGGCTGCCCGATCCAGTTGTACGGGCCGAACGGCACCCGGTAGTAGGTGTTGTTTGCAATCGCGCTGACGTTCTTCCAGACCGGATCGTCCGCCACGGTATCGTAGATGCTGTTCTCGGAGAAGATGACCACATCCGGGTTCCAGCCCATGATCTGCTCCATGTCCACCTCGTTGCCGGTGCCCTTGGAGACGACATTTTCCACGACGGCCAGATTGTCGGCCATCATGTCGATCACGCTGCTGTGGTACGCGCCCTTGGCCAGCACGTTGAGGCCGTTTTCACCGGTCACATAGAGCACGCCCACCTTCTCCACGCGCTGCATCAGCTCCGCGGCGCAGTCGTACATGCGCCTGCAGGCGTCAGCCAGCACCTTCGCCTCTTCCTCCATGCCCAGCAGCTCGCCCAGCATGGTGTAGGTCTCGTCCATGCTTTCGATATACGCAGAGATATGCACAAACGGAATGCCCGTCTGCTCCGTGAGCGTGTCCATATCCTCCACGATGCTTCCCTTGGGCTCGCCGACATCGATGACCACCTGCGGCGCGGCCTTGAGCAGCTCCTCCAGGTTCAGATCGCCCTTGCCGCCATAGAGCTGGCCCATGACCGGCAGGCTGTAATACTTCTCGTCGAGGAATTCCTTCGCCTCCGGAAGCCACTCGCCCGGGATGCCCACGAGCATATCCGGGGCCAGGGCGAATACGGTGATCTGGCCGAGCGGGCCGGTCACGGCGATCTGCGTGATCTCCTGGGGAACGGGCACCTCGCGTCCGGCCGAATCCGTAAAGACACGGTCAGCGGACTCGGCACAGGCCGTCAGGGACAGCGCGGCGGCCAGCGCCAGCGCGAGAATGAGCACCATCCATTTCTTCATCATGCGTTTCATCCTTTCCTGTATATGGGGTATGTCCTCAGATGCGCGCGCATCTGCGGGCTTCGATGAGGAAGCATCTTCGCTCAGCCGACCAGCGGAATGAGCATGCGCCCGCCCTGAGTGTCGGCGAAGGCCGCGTTCACGCCGTACAGCCGCCGAACCAATTCCTGCGTGAGCACCTCGTCCGGCTTGCCCAGCGCGGCCACCCGGCCGTCCGACAGCGCCAGAATGCGCGAGGCAAACGTCAGCGCGTGCTGCGGGTTGTGCGTGGAGAGCAGCACGCCATAGCCCTCCCCGGCCAGCTCGCGCACCAGCCCCAGCACGCGCAGCTGGTTGCCGTAATCCAGCGCGGAGGTCGGCTCGTCCATCACCAGGATGTCCGCCTGCTGCGCGATGGCGCGGGCTACCAGCACCAGCTGCTGCTCGCCGCCGGAGAGATGCGAAAAATCGCGCTCCGTCAGATGCGCCGCGCCCACGCGCTCGAGCGCGTCCACCGCCTGGCGGATCTGCGCGCTCCGTGGCTGGGCGAACATGGAGAGCTGGCGCGTCGTGCCCATGAGCACCGTATCCAGCACCGTGTAGCCGAAGGCCGGACGGTTGATCTGCGGGATATAGGCGATCCGCCTGGACATCTCCCTGCGCGACAGGCTGCGCATGTCCTCGCCGTCCGAGAGAATGCTGCCCCGATAGCCCGGAAGCAGGCCCAGAATGCAGCGAAACAGCGTGCTCTTGCCCACGCCGTTGGGGCCGAGGACCGAGAGAAACTCGCCCTTTTCAAGGCTGAAGGAGATGTCCTCCAGCACCGGGCGCTCGCCATAGGAGAAGGAAAGATTCTGCACGCACAGGCTCACAGCGTATTCCCCCTTCTGGTCATCAGATAGATGAAGAACGGCGCGCCGATGAACGCCGTCAGGATGCCGATGGGAATCTCCGTGGTCATCAGGTTGCGGGAGATGTCGTCCACCATCAGCAGAAAGCCTGCGCCCATGAGCATGGAGGCCGGCAGCAGATAGCGGCAGTCATTGCCCACCAGCTTGCGGCTCAGGTGCGGAATGACGAGGCCGACCCAGCCGATCATGCCGCTGACCGCGACGCTCGCCGCCGTCAGGAACGTCGCGCACAGCACAACCACCAGGCGCAGCGCGCCGGTGTTCACGCCCAGCGTCGCCGCCTCTTCCTCGCCCAGCGTCAGGATGTTGATGCGCCAGCGCAGCAGCAGCAGCGGAATCGTGCCGATCGTCATTGGGATCAGCGCAAAGCCCACGTCCGAAAGCTTCGTGCCGGACAGGCTGCCCATCAGCCAGTAGGTGATCGCGGGGAGCTCGTTGCTCGGGTCGGCGACCAGCTTGATGAACGACGTGCCGGCGGAAAACAGGGAGGACACCATCACGCCTGCCAGCAGGATGCTGACCACGCGGCTGCCCCGCGTTCTGGCGCCGATGATGTACACCAGCACGACCGTCACCAGGCTGAAGGCAAACGCCAGGCCCGTGATGCCGCCGCGCGAAAAGCCCAGCAGAATCGCCAGCGCCGCGCCGAAGCACGCGCCGGAGGACGCGCCCAGGATATCCGGCGCAGCCATGGGATTCTGGAACACGCTCTGATACGCCGTGCCCGCCAGAGCCAGGCAGCAGCCCACCATGCACGAGAGCGCGATGCGCGGCAGGCGGATATTGATGACGGCCGCCTCCATGTTGGGCGTCCAGGTTTTTTCAAGCGGGACAAGGCGCGACAGCAGGATGCGCACCACCTGCGAAAGCGGCACGTCATAGCGGCCCAGGACGAACGAGATCAGGAACAGCGCTGCAAGCAGGCCGAAAAGCGCCGTCAGGCAAAGCGCCGCGCGGCGCGCACTGGCGGTTTTTCCCTTCCCGAATCGTGGTTTTTCTCTCATCATCGTTTCTTCTCCGTCGTCTGCGGGCGCCATACAACAAAAACGCCCGCGCTCCAAAGGACGCGGACGGCATGCCGGGGCCAAAAAAGAACAAAAGCCCCAGCGCATATGCATTCCGTCTCCTTTTCAAATCGGGAAGGCTGTGCCGTTTCCAGCAAAACCCTGTGTTAATTGCTTAACGCGGCTTCCTTCCATAGCCTGCGCCTTAGGAAGGAGAGCTCGAAGACGTTTTTATCTTATCAATTCCTTGACGGCCTGTCAAGCAGATTGTCAACGGCCCGCCTTTTTTTGTCCCGGAATCGCCGATTGGCGATTGAAAGCCGCCGCCGTCCATGGTATCATACATCCATCACCTGAGTTGGAGAGCGACGCTATGGCTGAAAAGCAGGTTTATCTGATCCGGCACGCGCTGCCGGACTATCCCAGCGGCGAAAAGATGTGCCTCGGGCAGAAAAAAGACCTTCCGCTGAGTGCGGAGGGCTGCAGGCAGGCGCAGCGGCTTGGCCGCTTTTTTGCGGCGCTTCCGCTGGAGGCCGTCTACACGAGCCCGCTGCTGCGCGCCCGGCAGACCGGCGAAGCCATTGCCGGCGGCAGGCCCCTTGCTGTGCTGGACAATCTGATTGAGCTCTTTGGCGGCGAGTGGGACGGTTTGCCCTTCGCTCAGATTCACGCGCGCTATCCGCAGTATTTCATCCATGGCGCCGGCTTCTCCTGCCCGCCCGGCGGCGAGAGCGACGCGCAGGGGCTCGCCCGCGCGCATGCCGCGCTCGCGTATGTCGATGTGCACACGCAGCGATGCGCAGCCATCGTCGCGCACTCCGGCATCAACAGGATCCTGCTGTGCGATCTGCTTGGCCGTCCGCTGAGCGAGAAACGGCAGATTTCCCACGACTACGCGGCGGTCAGCCTGCTGGAGCGTTCAGACGGCGTCTGGCAGGTCAGGGAGCTCTCCGTCCAACTCTGAAGCACAAGGAAGTACACGCATCATGAATCAGATCATTCTCTATGTGATGGCCGTCGGCGCGGTCATCGGCGGCGTCGATCACATGCTCGGCAACCGCTTTGGCTACGGCGCGCGGTTTGAGGAGGCCTTCCGCCTGCTCGGCCCCATCGGCCTGTCCATGGCAGGCATCATCTGTCTGGCTCCGGCGCTTTCGCAGGGGCTGGGCCGCGTCGTCGTTCCGCTGTTTTCATCGCTCGGCCTCGATCCGGGCGTCTTCGGCAGCATTCTGGCCATCGACATGGGCGGCTATCAGATGTCCATGGATCTGGCCGCCGATCCGATGATCGGCCGGTTCTCCGGCATCATCGTCTCCGCCATCTTTGGCTGCACCATCGTCTTCACCATTCCGGTCGGGCTCGGCGCAGTCCGCGAGGCGGATCGTCCCTTCTTCACCCGGGGCATCCTGCTGGGGCTCGTCTCCATGCCGGCGGGCATTCTGGCGGGCGGTCTGGCCTTCGGCCTCTCCGCCGGCTCGATTCTCTTTCATACGCTGCCCATCCTGCTGATCTCCGCGGCGCTGTTCATCGGCCTGATCAAGGCGCCTGAGGCCGTCGTGCGCGGGTTCAGCGTGTTCGCCAGAGGCGTGCAGGCGCTCTCCAGCCTGGGCCTGACGCTTGGCGCCATCCAGTACATGACCGGCTTTTGCCCGCTTAAAAATCTCACGCCCCTGACCGAGGCGATGGAGACCGTCTGCGCCATCGGCATCGTGATGCTCGGCAGCATGCCGCTGGCCGAGCTGGTGCAGCGGCTTTTGAAGGCGCCGTTCCGCTTCATCGGTGAGCGCACCGGGCTCAATGAGGTGAGCACCACCGGCCTGCTGATCGGCCTGGTCAGCGTCACGCCCGCGCTGGCGATGATCCCCCGCATGGACAACCGCGGCAAGGTGCTCTGCGGCGCGTCCGTGGTGTGCGGCGCCTCCGCATTCTCCGCGCACCTGGGCTTTGCCCTCAGCGCCGAGCCCGAGATGGCCGTGCCGCTGCTGCTGGCCAAGCTGCTGGGCTGCGCCGTGGGCGTCGTCCTCGCGCTGGCGATGACGCAGCGGGAGCCGCGCGGTACAGCATAAACGCAAGAAACGTTGGGGCTCTGCCCCAAACCCTGCAAGGGATTTCATCCCTTGACCCTTCTTCGCTTCGCGCATTTGCAGCTCTTCGGCGCATAGCAATCCGCCCCGGCGCATCCAGGCCGGGGCGGATTTTGATTCGCTTATGCCCGTTTGATTCTGACCGTCTTGATCTCAAACGCGCGCATCTCCAGCGCCACGGCGTTTTCGGTCACAGGAAGCTCCTGCTGCGGGTTTTCCAGCATGTCGCATGCAAAGGCCTGCGAGGCCGGGAAGCCCAGCGTCAGCTTCGCGCCCGTCTGCGCATGCTTGCTCTCGTACAGGCGCACGATCATGTCGCCGCTGCCGTCCTCGGCCAGCTTCACCGTGTCGATGATGACGTTCGGTGCGTCCACCTGCATCAGGCTGTGCGCCGGACAGCTGCCCGCCGCCTGCGTGAGCGGTACATTGAGCTCATAGCCCTCGCGCACCACGCCGCAGTCCATGAACGGGCCGTCCCAGACGTAGTAGCTGTAGGTGAAGTCGTGCTCACCCTTGTCGGCGTTCAGGTCCGGGCAGGTCGCCGCGCGCAGCAGCGTCAGCGCGATTTCGTCGCCCAGCGTGCTCACGCCATACTTGCTCTCGTTGAGCACGGCCGCGCCGCGGTTTTCGTCGCACAGCGCCGTGTAGCGATGGTTGCAGACCTCGAAGCGGTCCGCATCGTAGGGGCGGCTGCGGTGCGTCGGCCGCTTGACGAAGCCAAACTGGATCTCGTTGATTGCCTCGTCCGCATGCACGCCGGTTTCAAACGCCGCCTTGAGCAGGCGGTGCGTCTCCTGCCAGTTCACGTGCGTGATGAAATCGATGCGGCAGCTGTCCGCCTCCAGCGCGATGTCCTGCGTCAGCACCGACTGGCTGAACCGGCGCGTCACGCGCACCGCACAGCGCCACGGCGTCTCCTCGATGACCTCCAGCACCGCGTCCTCGCCCAGATCGACCGGCTGCATGTCCGCCATGCTGTCGATGTCCCACGCATCAAACAGGCGCGGCACGTCCTTGAACATCTTCAGCACGTTCGCCCTGCCGCCGATGCAGCGCCTGTCCTGATATCTGCAGTCGACCATTTCGCCCAGACGGTTCAGCTGCGCCTCAATCAGCCCGTTGCTCATGCGCACGCCGCCGTCCTCAAGCAGGCTGAGCTGCACCGGATGCGCCGGCGCACTGAAGTCGACCTCCGCGCTCCATCCGCACGGCGGCAGCACGGCATAGCCGTAGCGCCCGTCCTGCTTCACCAGCGCACGGCGGCTCCAGCTCAGGGAGTTGAAGTACGTCGTGCCCGCGCCGCCGCCCGCGAGGGTGTCCGCCGCCGCCTGCGTCATGGACGCGGCGCTCTCAAGGATTTCCCCGTAGAGCTTCCTGGCTTCCTCATACACCCGCGCGATGCTCGAGCCGGGCAGGATGTCGTGGAACTGATTGAGCAGCACGCTCTTCCACGCCTTGTCCATCCGATCCTGCGGATACGGCTGTCTGTCCGCCGCCGCCGCGTTCCACATCTCCGCCTCACGCAGCGCCAGCTCGCTCTTGCGGTTGCCGCGCTTGATGGCCGCCTGGCTGGTGTAGGTGCCGCGATGGCACTGGAAGTACAATTCGCCGACGTAGCGGTTCTTCGGCGCGCCGTCCAGGGCACATTCCTCAAAGAATTCCTGCGGCGCTTCGAACGTCATCTTCGGCGCGCCCTGCAGGTCCTTCTGGCGCCGGACAAACTCGATGTGGTCGCGGGTCGGGCCGCCGCCGCCGTCGCCGTAGCCGAACGGCAGCAGGAAATTGTGAATGTCCCGCTTCTGCACGCGGTTGCGCCAGCGGTTCACCGTCGTCAGCGCATCGGTTTTGGAGGTGTAATCCATGTGCAGGAAGCTGGTCACCTCGCTGCCGTCCATGCCCTGCCAGGTAAAATAGTGATACGGGAACGGATCGCTGCCGTTGTAGGTCCAGAAGATCTTCTGCGTCGTGAGGTATTTCACCCCGCAGCCGCGCAGAATCTGCGGCAGCACCGCGCTGTAGCCGAACGTATCCGGTAGCCACAGCAGCTGGCAGTCCACGCCGAATTCCTCCCGGTAAAACCGCTTGCCGTGCACAATCTGGCGGATCAGCGACTCGCCGGAGGTCATGTTCGTGTCCGGCTCCACCCACATGCTGCCGTCCGCGATCCACTGGCCAGCGCGTACCTTCTCCTTGATCCGCTCGTACAGCCCGGGGTACAGCTCCTTGCAGATCTTGTACGTCTCCGGCTGGCTCTGGAGGAACTTATAGTCCGGGTACATGTCCATCAGGCGAACCTGCTGGGCAAACGTCCGCGCCACCTTGCGCTGCGTCTCCCGGTACGGCCACAGCCAGCACACGTCCAGATGCGCATTGCCGATGGCCGCCATGTGCGGCGCGGTCGTGCCGTTGCGCGCGGCCAGCACGGGCGCAATCGCCTCGCGCGCCCGCGCGTAATCCGCAAGCCGCCCCTCGCGCGTCTGTTCAAAGTCCACCAGCAGCGTGAAGCGCTCCAGCGCCTCCTCCAGCTCTGCTGCGCGCAGGGAATCCTTGTCCTCCGCCTGCAGCAGGTCCTCGATCGTGCGCAGGTCCAGCCACAGCTGGTACGCCGTCTCGTGCCAGATGCCGAACGTGCTGCGGCCCATCCTCTGGCGCGGCACGTCCTCCGGCTCGGGCAGGAAGTCGCCCGGGCGCACCGGGCCCGTCGCGCAGCCGTCATTGTGCTCGCCCGGATAGTCATGCCCCGCGTAAGCCTCCATCAGCAGATGGAAGCGCTGGCCCGGCTGTGCGCTCAGGGTCAGCACCTGATCACAGAGGTAGTGATGCGGTACGCTCACCCACTCCGCGCGGCGCGTGCCGAACGCCTCGCCGTTCACAAACAGCGTCGCCTCACCGCCCTGCTCAAGGTCCATCACGATGCGCTGGCCTGCCGCCTGCTCGGGCAGCACGATCTCGCCGCGCATCCAGCAGTAATGCCACTTGCAGCCCCAGGCTGTGCCGGGCATCATCGGCGCAAAATCACGCTTTTCCGCTTCCTCGGGCGCAAGCATCTGCGCCGTCTCGAAGCCCTCGAGCACGATCTCGCCCAGCGGCTCGTAGAATTCCTTCTCGAGCACAGCCATCCAGCGCCTCACACGGTCTTTCCACTCGGGTTTCATTCTATACGCTCCTCTCTTTTAAAAACGCTCTTCAACCTTGAAGAGCGCTCTGTTTCAAATTACATGATTTCCCTGAGATAGCGGCTCAGCGCGTCCTGCCATGTCGGCAGCGGCACAAAGCCGTTCTGCGTCAGCTTCGATTTGTCCAGCCGGCTGTTCAGCGGCCGCATAGCCTTTGACAGGCCGTACTCGCTTGTACTCACCGGCACAACCTGCGTCGTCATGCCCGCCTGACGGAAGATCTCCTTCGCGAAGTCCGCCCAGGAGATATACCCGCCCTCGTTGGTCGCATGGTAGACGCCGTACTTGTCTGTCTCGATCATATCAACCAGCAGGCGCGAAAGATCCAGCGTGTACGTCGGCGTGCCAATCTGATCGCAGACCACGCGCAGGCTCTCATGCTTCTGCCCCAGGCCGAGCATCGTCCTGATGAAGTTTTTTCCGTTGACGCCAAAGACCCAGGCGATGCGCACGATGAAGAACCTCTCCACCAACTCGCGCACGGCCAGCTCGCCCTCCAGCTTCGTCTGCCCGTAGACGGACATCGGCGCATAGTCGGTGCTCTCCGGCGTCCACGGCGTTTCGCCCCGGCCGTCAAAGATATAGTCGGTCGAGATGTACATCATTTTGCATCCGAGCGCTTTGCAGGCGCCGGCGATGCTGCGCGTGCCGTATGCATTGATGGCGCGCACCTTCTCCTCGTCATCCTCGGCCGCGTCCACCGCCGTATAGGCCGCGCAGTGAATGACCGCATCCGGGCGCGCCTCAGAGAGCACGCGGGCAACGGCCTGTGCGTCGGTGATGTCCATCTGCACGTACGGTGCGCCCGTCACGGCGCTGCCGTCCGCCGCGCCGCTGTACGCGGGGGCGATATCGCTGCCGATCACTTCATGTCCGCGATGGATCAGCTCGTTGACGACGTCGTGGCCCAGCTGGCCGCAGACGCCGGTGACCAATACCTTCATAGCTCTCCTGCCCGCCGCTCAGCGGTTTCCGTACATCTTCTCGTAGTAGTTCTGGTATTCGCCGGAGATGATCTCCTCCCACCAGTCCCGATGGTCAAGATACCAGGCAATCGTCTTCTGAATCCCGTCGGCAAACCTCGTCTCCGGCAGCCAGCCCAGCTCATTGTGGATCTTCGTCGGGTCGATCGCGTAGCGCATGTCATGGCCCTTGCGGTCGGTGACATAGGTGATGAGGCTTTCCGGCTTGCCCAGCGTTTTGCAGATCAGCTTCACGATGTCGATGTTGCGCATCTCGTTGTGGCCGCCGATGTTGTAGACCTCGCCCACGCGGCCCCTGCGGATGATCAGATCGATCGCCTTGCAGTGATCCTCCACATACAGCCAGTCGCGCACATTGAGGCCTTCGCCGTACACCGGCAGCGGCTTGTCGTTCAGGCAGTTGGCGATCATCAGCGGGATCAGCTTCTCCGGGAAGTGATACGGGCCATAGTTGTTGGAGCAGCGGGAGATCGTCACCGGCAGGCCGTAGGTACGGTAATACGCCAGCACCAGCAGATCGGCGCCGGCCTTGGAGCTGGAATACGGGCTGGACGTGTGAATCGGCGTCTCCTCGGTGAAGAACAGATCGGGCCGGTCAAGCGGCAGGTCGCCGTAGACCTCGTCGGTAGACACCTGATGATAGCGCGTGATGCCGTACTTGCGGCACGCATCCATGAGCACCTGCGTGCCCAGGATGTTCGTCTGCAGGAACACGCCCGGGTTCTCGATGGAGCGGTCCACATGGCTCTCCGCCGCGAAGTTCACGACGATGTCCGGGTGTTCCTCCTCAAAGAGCTGCTCCACCGCCTCGCGATCGCAGATGTCCGCCTTCACAAAACGGAAGCTTGGGTTGTCCATGACGGACCTGAGCGTCGAGAGGTTGCCCGCATAGGTCAGCTTGTCCAGGCAGATGATGCGGTCCTCCGGGTACTTGCCCAGCATATGAAAGATGAAATTGGAGCCAATAAAGCCGGCGCCGCCGGTTACGATAATCGTCATGCCGTCCTCCGTAGATCAGAAAATGCGTTCAGGCTGCCGCCCGCATCATTCCCCGTAAACAAAATTGCAGTCCGAATCCGCCAGCATCGGGGAATTCGTGTCCTTTTCGGAAAGAATCGGATTCTCCACGCCCCACTGAACGCCGATGGACGGGTCGCTAAAGCGGATGCCGCGGTCGCATTCACGGCTGTACAGATTGTCCACCTTATAGCAGAACTCCACATCGTCCGTCAGGGTCACAAACCCGTGGCCGAAGCCGCGCGGGATGAACAGCATGCGCTTGTTCTCAGCGGACAGCTCCACGCCGACCCACTGCCTGTACGTCGGGCTGCCCTTGCGCAGATCGACCGCCACGTCGAGCACCGCGCCGCGCGTCACGCGCACCAGCTTGGCCTGCGCCATGGGCGCATTCTGGAAATGGATGCCGCGCAGCGTGCCCTTCTGCGCCGTGAAGGACTGGTTGTCCTGCACGAATGTATTGGTGATGCCGATGTCCGCAAAGGCCTTTGTGGAATATGTCTCCATGAAGTATCCGCGATGATCGCCGAACACCTGCGGCTCGACGATGCACACGCCCGGCAGCTTTGTATCGATCCTCTTCATCAGTAACGCACCTTGCCTTCCGCTACCGCCTTGAGATGCGCGCCGTACGGGCTCTTGCCGTAGCGCTGTGCACTCTCTAGCAGCTTGTCCCTCGTAATCCAGCCGTTTTTATAGGCGATTTCCTCCGGCGCGCTGATCTTGATGCCCTGCCGCTTTTCCACCATGCGCACAAAGTCCGCCGCCTCCACGAGGCTGTCCATCGTGCCGGTATCCAGCCACGCAAAGCCCCGGCCCAGCAGCTGCACGTCCAGCGTATCCTGCTTCAGATACATGGCGTTGAGCGTCGTGATCTCCAGCTCGCCGCGCGCGGACGGCTTGACGTCCTTCGCCATCGCAGAGACGCCCTTCGGGTAGAAATACAGGCCCGTCACCGCGTAATTGCTGCGCGGCTGCCGCGGCTTTTCCTCAATGGAAATGACGCGGCCCGCTTCATTAAACTCCACCACACCGAAGCGCTCGGGATCGGTCACATAATAGCCGAACACCGTCGCGCGGGCCGCTTCCTCCGCGTTGGCGGCCGCCGCGCGCAGGATTCTGGAGAAGCCATTGCCGTAGAAGATGTTGTCCCCCAGCACCATCGCACAGGCGTCGTCCCCGATGAAATCCTCGCCCAGCAGGAAGGCCTGGGCCAGGCCGTCCGGGCTGGGCTGCACCTGATAGCTGAGGCTGACGCCAAACTGGCTGCCATCGCCCAGCAGATGCTCAAACCTCGGCGTATCCTCCGGCGTAGAGATGATCAGGATATCCTTGATGCCCGCCAGCATGAGCGTGGAGAGCGGGTAGTAAATCATGGGTTTGTCGTAGACGGGCAGAAGCTGTTTGCTCGTCACCATCGTCAGCGGATACAGCCGGGTTCCGGCGCCGCCGGCAAGAATGATGCCTTTCATGGTGGGATTCCTTTCGGTAGATATGCTCTGTTTCCATTATACCAAAAAAGCGTCATACTTCAACCTCAATCCGCAAAACGCCGCGCAGACTTTTTTTCTGCGCCCGCACCGCAGGAAGCCCGTCCGGGCAGTCGGGACAAAAAGCGGGCTGTGCCCGCTCCCGCTTCCGAACTGCTTGATCAAGTGATGCTTCTTGGTGCTCGATGCACGATCCTTTACGCAATTTCCCATCGTAGGACAAAAAGCGGGCTGTGCCCGCTCCCGCTTCCGAACCGCTTGATCAAGCGATGTTTCTTGGTGCTCGATACACGATCCTTTACGCAATTTCCCATCGTATAAAAAAGCGGCTTCGCCGCTTCAGCTCCCCCTACCCCCCTCATTCATGAGGG
>JBJEUI010000265.1:0-5121 GCA_051883755.1 Candidatus Ventricola sp. | reverse complement strand
CCATGAACCCGATCATGATCGACGGCACCGGCATGTGCGGCGGCTGCCGCCTGACTGTGGGCGGCGAGACCAAGTTCGCCTGCGTGGACGGCCCGGACTTCGACGGCCATCTGGTTGATTTCGACGAGGCGATGAAGCGCGGCAGCATGTACCGCGAATTCGAGCAGCACGCCCGTGAGGCGAGCTGCAACCTGCTTAAAAAGGAGGCCCACTGAGATGGCTGTGACGCGCAATATGGACCCCAAGCGGTGCCCGATGCCCGCCCAGGACCCGAATGTCCGCAACAAGAACTTTGACGAGGTCGCTACCGGCTATACCTATGAGATGGCCGTCGGCGAGGCGCGCCGCTGCCTGAACTGCCCCAAGAAGCCGTGCGTGTCCGCCTGCCCGGTGCAGATTGACATCCCGGCGTTCATCGCCTGCGTGGCGAATGAGGATCTGGAGGGCGCCTACAGGGTGCTGTCCGCCTCCTCTGCGCTGCCGGCCGTCTGCGGCCGCGTCTGCCCGCAGGAGAACCAGTGCGAGGGCAAGTGCGTGCGCGGCGTGAAGGGCGAGAGCGTCGCCATCGGCCGCCTGGAGCGCTTCGTCGCCGACTGGCACCGCGAGCACTGCGACGAGACCCCGGCCGTGCCCGAGCAGAACGGCCACAAGGTCGCCGTCATCGGCGCGGGCCCGTCCGGCCTGACCGCCGCGGGCGATCTGGCGAAGCTGGGCTACGCGGTCACGGTCTATGAGGCGCTGCACCTGGCCGGCGGCGTGCTGGTGTACGGCATTCCGGAGTTCCGCCTGCCCAAGGAGATCGTGCGCAGGGAGATCGACGGCCTCAAGGCGATGGGCGTGGAGATCCTGACCAATATGGTCATCGGCAAGGTGCTCACCATCGACGAGCTGTTTGAGATGGGCTTTGAGGCGGTGTATATCGCCTCCGGCGCGGGCCTGCCGCGCTTCATGGGCATCCCGGGCGAGAGCCTCAAGGGCGTGTACTCCGCCAACGAGTACCTCACCCGCATCAATCTGATGAAGGCCTACAGGCCTGACAGCAAGACCCCGATCAAGAAGAGCCGCAGGGTCGCCGTCGTGGGCGGCGGCAACGTGGCCATGGACGCCGCGCGCAGCGCCAAGCGCCTGGGCGCGGAAGAGGTGTACATTGTCTACCGCCGCGGCATGCAGGAGCTTCCGGCCCGCAGGGAGGAAGTGGAGCACGCCCAGGAGGAGGGCATCATCTTCAAGACCCTGACCAACCCGGTCGAGGTGCTGGGCGACGAGAACGGCTTCGTCTGCGGCATGAAGTGCGTGGAGATGGAGCTGGGCGAGCCGGACGCCTCCGGCCGCCGCCGTCCTGTGGTCAAGGAGGGCAGCGAGTTCACGCTGGACGTGGACACGATGATCATGTCCATCGGCACCAGCCCGAACCCGCTCATCCGCAGCACCACCCCGGGCCTGGAGACCAACCGCCACGGCTGCATCGTCACGAGCGGCGACGACGGCCTGACCAGCCGCGAGGGCGTGTATGCCGGCGGCGACGCGGTCACCGGCGCGGCGACGGTCATCCTCGCCATGGGCGCGGGCAAGCAGGCCGCCAGGGCGATTGACGCCTACATCAAGGGAAAAAACGCGTAACGGCATCGCGCATAGGCATATCAGGAAGCGGCGAAGGCTGCTTCCTGATTATTTATGCATCAACTATTCGTTCGCGCGGAGGGGAACAATCCGGACAATTCCGGGGGATCGGGATCATGCAGAATTGACAAGATTGTGCCGAACGGACAGATATCAATTGATGGAACGTGAATGAAATGGTATGGTACATGAATAAACATTCGCCCACATACGAATGAATCCGGGAAAGGAAGAAGCATCATGTCAACCATCAAAGACATCATCAACAGCCCGCTGCTGCTGGCACTGGTCATCGGAGGCCTTGTCTACATTCTGGCGTTCTCCGTGGTCTACCTGCTCCGCGCGAGAAAGCGCGCGCTGGAGATGGGCATCACCAGCGAGGAGATCAACAACATCATCAAGTCTTCGCTCATCTTCTCCATCGTGCCCAGCCTCTCCATCGTCATCGGCCTGGTGGCGCTGGCCGCGTCCCTGGGCACCGTCTGGGCCTGGTGGCGCCTGTCCGTCATCGGCTCGCTGTCCTATGAGACGCAGATCGCCGGTACGCTGGCCTCCGCGCTGCATTACGCCTCTACGGCGGACATGATGGCCGGCGCCTCCGCGCGCGAGTTCGGCGTGGTCATGATCCTCATGAGCGTGGGCATGCTCTCCGGCTTCCTGATCCTCATCCCGTTCGGCAGAAAGCTGATGGGCAGCGTGGACAAGACCAAGGGCGGCAGCGGCTGGAGCAACGTGCTCAGCGGCTGCTTCATGCTGACGCTGCTGGCTGTCTACGTGCCGATCCTGCTCATCGGCGATACCTATCAGGCACTGGTCATGATCACCGGCCTGATCGTCGCGCTGCTGATGGGCGCGCTGGCCAAGAAGCCGGGCCTTGCCTGGGTGAATAACTTCATCATGGCCGGCTCCATGATCGTGGGCATGGCGTCTTCGCTGCTGTGGACCGCGATTTTCTAAGGAAGGAGAGGATGGACAATGAGCAACAAGGGCAAAATGGATTCCTTTCAGGCATGGTGCCACCGCTGGGGCCGCGTCGGCACGGTGATCGCGCTGGCGTACATGATCGCGGTGCCGTTCGTGGTGCTGGGCTATTATGACAGCATTCCGTCCCTGGGCGAGGTGTTCAACGTCGCGACGCTGGGCATTCTGGCCATCTACATTCCGGTCGGCTTCTCCGAGGCGCTGGGCTACACCCCGATCATGGGCTGCTCCGCGTACCTGGGCTTCATCACCGGCAACATCATGAACCTCAAGCTGCCCTGCGCGGTCAACGCGCTCAAGCTCGCGGGCAAGGAAGCCAACACGCCGGAGGGCGACGTGGTCGCGGCCATCGGCGTGGCGGCCAGCTCCATCATGACCATCGTCATCCTGGCCATCGCGGCGCTGCTGGCGGCGTGGATCAGCCCGGTGTTCGAACTGCCGGCGGTCAAGACGATGTCCTCCTACCTGCTGCCGGCGCTCTTCGGCTCCATGACGCTGGGCCTGTTCGCCAGCACCGGCGCGGGCAGCAAGGTGGTCAAGGGCGGCATCAAGGGCGTGATTCCGGTGATCGTGATCGTGTCCCTGGTGTCTCTGGCGGCGCGCATCTTCAACATGGGTTCCGCGCTGCTGGGCATGGTCGGCTTCCTGATCCTTATGATGCTGCCGGTGGCGATCATCACCTCCCGCATCATGTGGAAAAAGGGCGTCATCAAGGTCGTGGACAAGGCGTAAGCGATAGAAAAAATGGGTTGTCTCTTCCGGCAGAATCTGCCGCGAGGAGGCAACCCTTTCTGTATTTCACGGGACAAAATGGTTTGTGTTACAGAATTTCACAGTTTCTAAAATATTTTTGCAAAAAAGCGCCGGAAATGCTTGACAGGGCTTTAAAAAAGGAATACAATACTATATTGCATCAGTATGCACAATAGAGAGGTTATGTCTGATGGATATGGCTTCCCGACAACATTGTACAACGCTTTGGGCTGTTTGGCAATGGGCAGTTCACTGCGAAGTGCGCATTGCTGCATATATCCTTTGCAAGGCTTAGACAAGTTAGGGGTGATGGCATTCATGGTTACCGTCCGCGACGCGCGCGAGGAAGCTGAGATCATGAAGTACGTCGGGGTTCATGACGTGCAGCTTGGAAAGGGCAGGGTTCGCAAGAGCTTTGCCAGCATCGAAGAAGTTGTGGAGATGCCCGATCTGATCGAGGTTCAAAAGAATTCTTACGAGCGTTTTCTGAAGGAGGATCTCCGCGAGGTTCTCAACGATGTTTCGCCGATTTACGATTTTAATGGCAACTTGAAGCTTGAGTTTATCGATTACTCGCTTGACAAGACGCCCAAGTACTCGCTTGAAGAGTGCCGCGAACGCGACATGACCTACTCCACCGCGCTGAGGGTGCTGGTCCGCCTGACCAACAACGAGACCGGCGAGGTGAAGGAGAGCGAGGTCTTCATGGGTGACTTCCCGCTGATGACCGAGAACGGCACGTTCATCGTCAACGGCGGTGAGCGCGTCATCGTCAGCCAGCTCGTGCGTTCCCCTGGCGTCTATTACCGTGAGAGCATTGACAAGGCCGGCAAGCATCTGTTCGATGCGCAGGTCATTCCGAGCCGCGGCGCCTGGCTGGAGTATGAAATTGACTCCAACGACGTCATCTGGGTCCGCGTGGACCGCGCGCGCAAGCTGCCGGTCACCAGCCTGCTGCGCGCCCTGGGCTACGGCACGGACGAGCAGATCTACGATCTGCTGGGCCACGACGAGAAGCTGGATGCGACCATGGCCCGCGACGGCGGCGACGACGGCACCCGCCGCACCCGCACCGGCGCGGAGGTCAAGAGTGTCGAGGCCGGCCTGATGGAGATCTACCGCCGCCTGCGCCCGGGCGAGGTCGGCACCGTGGATTCTGCGGACAAGCTGCTGCGCTCCACCTTCTTTGATCCCAAGCGCTACGACATGATGCGCGTGGGCCGCTACAAGTACAACAAGAAGCTGGCCATCGCCGCCCGCATCCGCGGCCATGTCGTCGATCAGGACATCGTCGATCCGCGCACCGGTGAGGTGCTCATCGCCGCGGGCGAGCGCATCCCGGCCGCGAAGACCGATCCGCTGGCCAAGAAGATCCAGGACGCCGGCATCAACGACGTCTACCTGCGCCTGGAGGACCGCGTGGTTCGCGTCATCGGCAACAACTTCGTGGACGCGAAGGCGTGGCTGAGCGAGGAGACCGTCCAGCTGGCCGGCATCAACGAGATGGTGCACCTGCCGACCCTCAAGCAGCTGCTGGAGATGGCCGAGCAGGAGGGCATGGACGAGCAGGCGAAGATCCGCATGATCGCCGAGAACCGCGCCGCCCTGATGCCCAAGCACATCCTCATTGACGATATCGTCGCCTCCATCAGCTATCTGCTGAGCCTGCCCTACGGCGTGGGCTCCACTGACGACATCGACCACCTGGGCAACCGCCGCCTGCGCTCCGTGGGCGAGCTGCTGCAGAACCAGATCCGCATCGGCCTG
>JBJEUI010000264.1:0-5143 GCA_051883755.1 Candidatus Ventricola sp. | reverse complement strand
TGGATATGGCAAATGCTTCCGTGAAGGAAGCCAAGGGCAACGTGCTCTTTGTGGACGACGATAAGAGCTACACCCTCAGCCTCAAGCCCCAGGTTCGCTTTGTGGACGCGAGCGAGTACGCTGTGAAGGGCAAGGAACCGTTCTACGGCTTCCTCGCGGGTATCCTCGCCGGCAACTATGACATCAGTGTGATCTATGTGGACGCCTTCCTCAAGCTGGTGAAGACGGACGCTGCCGATCTGGTGGACTTCTTTGCCAAGCTCGAGACCCTCGTTGCCAATGCCGGCTGTGATATGATCATCAGCTTCAGCGAAGACGCGGCGAACGTGCCGGAGAACATCCGCAAGTATCAGATCTGACACGAGATTCCCTGAGGGATCACCGCAGCAGTGCGACGAAGACGCCGCTTTCCTGTCTATTGACGGGAAAGCGGCTTTCTTGTATAATGGGGAGACAATTTCTGCCAAAAGAGCCTTGTGCCTTCAGGGCTGAATCAGAGGAGGAACGCCTGATGCAGATGCTTTCCACCCGCGGCGCTGCCGCTGTCACCCCGTCCATGGCCATCCTGCGCGGCCTTGCGCCGGACGGAGGCCTCTATGTGCCTGCCGAATTCCCGACCTTCACCGCTGAAGAGATTTGCAGCCTCGCGCCGATGTCCTATCAGGAGCGTGCGGCCTTTGTGCTCAGCCGCTTCCTGCCGGACTTCACGCAGGAGGAGCTCAAGGACGCGATTGCCGGCGCGTACGGAACGGGCTTTGATTCGCCGGCCGTGGCACCCATGGCGAAGGTGGGCGGCCGGGCGCATGCGCTGGAGCTGTGGCACGGCCCGACGCTGGCGTTCAAGGACATGGCGCTGCAGCTGCTGCCCTACCTGCTGACCATGAGCGGCAGGAAGCACGGCGAGACGCGCGAGGTGTTCATCCTCGTGGCCACCAGCGGCGACACGGGCAAGGCGGCGCTGGAGGGCTTCCTCGACGTGCCGGGCACCCGCTGCTGCGTGTTCTATCCGGACGGCGGCGTTTCCCAGGCGCAGCGCCTGCAGATGGTGACCACCGGCGGCAGCAACACGCACGTCATCGCCGTGAAGGGCAACTTTGACGACGCGCAGAGCGGCGTGAAGAAGATCTTCTCCGACCCGGCGTTTGCCGAGGCGATGGATGCGCAGGGCCGCGTGCTGTCCTCCGCGAATTCCATCAACTTCGGCCGCCTCGTGCCGCAGATCGTCTACTACTTCTCCGCCTATGCCGACCTGCTCGCCGAGGGCGCGATTGCGATGGGCGACAAGGTCAACTTCTGCGTGCCGACGGGCAACTTCGGCGATATCCTCGCCGCGGACTACGCCGGCAAGGCGGGTCTGCCGGTGGGCAGGCTGATCTGCGCGAGCAACGAGAACAACGTGCTCACCGACTTCATCAACACCGGCGTCTATGACATCTCCGGCCGCGACTTCTATAAGACCATCTCTCCGTCGATGGACATCCTGATTTCCTCCAACCTTGAGCGCCTGCTGTTTGACCTGTGCGGCCAGGACGGCGCGAAGGTCGCCGGTCTGATGGCGCAGCTCAAGGAGAAGCGCGTGTACAGGGTGGACGCGCAGATGCTTGAGAAGCTCCAGGCGAGGTACGCCGCGGGCTATGTGAATGAGGACGGCATCCGCGAGGAGATCAGGCGCACCTGGGAAGAGGATCACTACCTGATGGATACCCACACGGCGGTGGCCTCCGCGGTGCTGCGCAAGTATCAGCAGGAGACCGGCGACAAGGCCCCGTGCGTCATCGTCTCTACGGCCAGCCCGTATAAGTTCGGCGCGTCCGTGCTGGAGGCAATCGCGGGCAAGGAGGCTGTCGCGGGCAAGGATGACTTCGCCTGCTGCGCCATGCTCAGCGGGATGACGGGCACGAAGGAGCCGGAGCAGATCGCCCGTCTGCCGGAAATGCCGGTCCGCCACACCGCCGTCTGCGAAAAGGACGCAATGGCCGAAGCCGTGCTCAGCGCGGTGAAGGAAGACAAAAGATGATCTTTAATTCCTACGCGTTCCTGTGCTTTTTCCCGATTGTAACGCTTGTGTATTTCCTGCTGCCCAAGCGGGTCAGGTGGATATGGCTGCTTGCGGCGAGCTATTATTTCTATATGTGCTGGAATGCGAAGTATGCATTCCTGATTGCGCTCAGCACACTGGTCACCTATGGCTGTGCGCGGCTGATCGAGTGCTTTGAGACGAAGGGCAAGCGCCGGGCCGTGATGCTCGCTGGCCTTGCCGTGAATCTGGGCATTCTGTTCTTCTTTAAATATTACAATTTCTTTGGCGATCTCATCAACCGCGTCCTTCAGGCGGTGGGCGCTTCGCCTAATTCGGTCAAGCATCTGGATTTGCTCCTGCCTGTGGGCATCAGCTTTTATACCTTTCAGGCGCTGGGGTATATGCTGGATGTGTACAGGGGAAGGATTGAATCTGAAAAGAATCTGTTTCGCTATGCTCTGTTTGTGTCGTTCTTTCCGCAGCTGGTTGCCGGACCGATTGAGCGCTCGGAGAACCTGCTTCGTCAGGTGAATGCACCAAGGGATTGGGACGCAGAGCGCGCCAGAGAAGGCCTGTGCATCATGCTGCGGGGATTCTTTGAAAAGATGGTGATCGCAGACCGTGCTGCCATCTATGTAGACGCTGTTTTCAACCAATGGGTGGATGCCTCCGGCGCACAGATTGTCCTGGCAACGGTTCTGTTTGCGTTTCAGATTTACGGTGATTTTGCCGGATACAGCCACATCGCCATTGGCGCAGCCAAGGTGCTGGGGTATGACCTGATGGAGAATTTCCGTCAGCCCTATCTGGCGACCTCTGTGCGTGATTTCTGGCGGAGATGGCATATCAGCCTGTCATCGTGGTTCAGAGACTATCTCTATATTCCGCTGGGCGGAAGCCGGTGCGGCACGCTGCGCAAGGCGATGAACACCATGATTACATTCGGCGTGAGCGGATTGTGGCATGGCGCATCGATGAACTATGTCATTTGGGGCCTGATGAACGGCGCCCTACAGGTTGTGGAAGGCTTCCTGCCCAGGCGAAAGACGGGCAGCATTCTTTGCCGGACGCTTCAAACCCTGTTTACGTTTGCCCTGATCTGCTGTACATGGTTCTTCTTTAGGGTCAGTGCGCTCAGCACGGGCATGAAAATGATACGCAGGGTTGTCTTCTGTTTCTTTGGTCCGATGATTGAGACGCCGCTGTCCGTAAAACAGGGGGTTCTGCTCACTTTGGCGCTGCTGTTGCTGCTGGCGATGGATCTCCTAAAGGAGAGGGGCACCAGTCTGATGCAGATCAGCCGGCAGTGGCCGGACATCGCCATAGGCGCGCTGAGCATCATCGCGGTGCTGATGATCGTGCTGTTTGGCATTTGGGGCCCGAATTACAATGCGCAGGCGTTTATCTATTTTGTGTTCTAGTTGTTTGTGTTTCAGACGGAAGAGGACATGAGGCGTTTTACAAAACTGCACTTTAGGCGGAAGTTGACATGAAGCATTTTATCAAAGCTGCGTTTTGGCTGCTGGTATTTGGCCTTTGTCTGATGGGCATGGATCGGGTGATGCGCCGTGACGACGGAAAAATCCGCTATGATGTGTTCTTTGAGAACCGGCAGGATATCGATATGTTTTTCCTGGGCAACAGCCATGTGCTCGACGGCGTCTATCCGATTGAGCTTTGGCGGGATTACGGCATGACCTCGTTTAACTTTGGCAATACAGGCGAACCGATGAGCAACACCTATTGGACGCTTCGCCTGCTGCTTCAATACCGGAAACCCAGAGCGGTTGTGGTCGATGTCTCCTATCTGGACAGGACACAGCAGACGGAGATGTATGCCTATCGGTTTGCGCACGACTTTTTGGATCAGATGCCGTTGTCCGCTGAGAAGATTCGTGCGGTGTATTCGCTCTTCCCGGAAGGAAAGCGGCAGGAGTTCCTGTTCCCGCTGACGCTGTATCATTCCCGGTGGGAGGAATTCATCGGCGGCAAGCCGGAGTTGTATATGAACGTCATGCCCTGTATGTTCGGGGCAGAGCTGCGGGCTGGCCGCCATGAGCCCGATCCTTATGAACGCACGCTGGCGGTTTCACAGGAGGAAGCGGCGGGAGAACAGGCGCTGTGTGATCTGATTGAACTGTGTCAGCGCGAAGGAATCCAGGTGGTTCTGACGGTGATTCCGTTCCCGGCCTCGGCCGCTTATCAGGAAAAGATCAACCGGGCGCAGCTTGTTGCGGATCGTTATGGCATTGCATTTGTCAATATGCTGGATGTTCCGGGGCTGGTCGATTTTGATACGGATTGCTATGACGCGGGATCGCATCTGAATCCGGACGGCGCAACCAAGGTGACGGCTTATCTGGGACAATGGCTCAGCGAGCATGCCGACCTGCCGGATCACCGCGCGGACGCGCACTATGCGTATTGGCAGGATGCGCTTGAATCCTATGAACTGCTGCGCGAAGAAAAATGGGGAGACATGACGCTCCTGTAATCACATGGCCGTTCTGCGGCACAACGCAGATTGTCGAAAAAAGGGTACTTTCGCCACACGAAAGTACCCTTTTACAGCAATATGCGGTTTGGCTGGCGAGAAAGGAGCACACTTTTGTCCTTCACCGCTGCCGGTTTCCGGCTTGCTTATACGTCATACACGCTCTGCGTCGGCTCATAATCGGAGCGATAGGCGATGATCCTGCCGAATTCATTCTGTGCCGCGATGCGCAGCATGTCGTCCTGCGTGCAGTGCACGCCGTAGCGCACCTTCTGCGCGGTGCCGGCGCGCAGCATCATCGAGGCATAGGTCTGCGGCTCGACGGTGCCGGTGAAGATCACGCGCGTGCCGTACCCCAGCAGATTGTCCGCCAGGTGATGGCTGCCCGGATTGTCCAGCTGCGGGTCGCTGAGGAAGTACACGCCCAGCGCCACAAAATCCGGATACGGGCGCACGAGGGCGCCGGCCAGCATGTCCAGCGCGCTGGGCTTGACCCACATGGCCGAGGCGTCCAGATGGTTGATCTCGTTGATAAAGTGCTCGTCGCCGAAGATGCAGGCGTCGGGCAGACGCTCGGTGATGTGCGTCAGGATGCCCAGGCCGCGGCCGTACTTGGGCACGGGCAGCAG
>JBJEUI010000263.1:0-5209 GCA_051883755.1 Candidatus Ventricola sp. | reverse complement strand
GACCTGTGGAAGCTGATGGACGTGGAGTACGACGATTTCATCCGCACCACGGACGAGCGCCATGTCAAGTCCGTGCAGAAGATCTTCAAGAAGCTGCACGATCAGGGCGACATCTACAAGAGCGAATACGAGGGCCTGTACTGCACGCCCTGTGAGTCCTTCTGGACGGAGCTGCAGCTCAAGGACGGCTGCTGCCCGGACTGCGGCCGCCCGGTGGAAAAGACCCGCGAGGAGAGCTATTTCTTCCGCCTTTCCAAGTATCAGGACTGGATGATCAACTACATCAAGGAGCATCCGGACTTCATTCAGCCGGCTTCCCGCGCGACGGAGATGCTCAACAACTTCCTGATCCCGGGGCTGCAGGATCTGTGCGTTTCCCGCACGACGATCAAGTGGGGCATCCCGGTCGACTTTGATCCGAAGCACACCGTGTACGTCTGGATCGACGCGCTGACCAACTACATCAACGCGCTGGGCTACGGTTCCGACGACGACAGCCTCTACCAGAAGTACTGGCCGGCGGACATCCATCTCGTCGGCAAGGAGATTGTCCGCTTCCACACCATCATCTGGCCGATCATGCTCCATGCACTGGGCCTTCCGCTGCCCAAGCAGGTCTTCGGCCATGGCTGGCTGGTCATGGGCGGCGGCAAGATGAGCAAGTCCAAGGGCAATGTTGTCGATCCGGTCAAGCTGTGCGAGCGCTATTCTTCTGATGCGGTGCGCTACTTCCTCATGCGTGAGATGCCGTTCGGCTCCGACGGTGAGTTCTCCAACGAAGCGCTCATCCGCCGCATCAATTCCGATCTGGCCAATGATCTGGGCAACCTCGTCAGCCGCAGCGTCGCCATGAACGAGAAGTACTTCGGCGGCGTGGTTCAGGCGCCGGCAGAATACAATGAGCTGGACCAGAAGCTGATCGACATGGCGACCGGTCTCTGGGAGAAGGTTGAGAAGAACATGAACGCGCTGCAGTTCTCCGGCGCGCTCGTGGAGATCTGGAAGCTGATTGGCGAGTGCAACAAGTACATCGATCTGACGATGCCCTGGGTGCTGGCCAAGAACGAAGCGGATCGGCCGCGTCTTGGCACGGTGCTGTATGTGCTGCTCGAGTGTGCGCGCATCGTTGCCGTGCTCATCGCGCCGACCATGCCGCGTACCCCGGAGCGCATCTTTGCGCAGATTGGCGTGACGGATCCAGAGCAGAAGACCTGGGAATCCACGAAGACCTTCGGCGGTCTGAAGCCGGGCAGCCTGGTCAAGAAGGGCGAGGCACTGTTCCCGCGCATCGACATGGCCAAGGAGCTTGAGCTGCTGGAAGCTGAGCGACTGGCGGCGATTGCCGAAGCGGAGAAGGCCGCCGGCAAGGAAGAGCTTCCCGCACCGAAGGACGAGGAGAAGACCGTCTTCACCCAGAAGGATCTGTGCCAGTTTGACGACTTTGAGAAGATCCAGCTCGTCGTGGCGAAGGTGCTCAAGTGCGAGAAAGTGCCCAAGGCCGACAAGCTGCTCATGTCCACGCTCAAGGTTGGAGACACGGAGCGCGTCGTCGTCTCCGGCATCGCGAAGTTCTACACGCCGGAGGAGATGGTCGGCAAGAAGGTCGTCCTGCTGGCAAACCTTGCGCCGCGCAAGATCCGCGGTGTGGAATCCCACGGCATGCTGCTGTGCGCGGCCAACGCCGACGACAGCAAGCTCAGCCTGCTGACGGTGGATTCCGACATCGAGGATGGCTGCGAGATCGGCTGAGATGAGCAGGCAAGTACAGGCGGAATACCCGCCGCTGATCGGTTTGTTCGATACGCACTCGCATCCCAACGACAGCCGGTTTGACGAAGACCGCGAAGAGGTTTTTGCCCGCATGCGCCAGACGGAGATGATCTCCGTCTGCGTCGGTGCGGACATGACGTCAAGTGCAGAATCCGTTGAGCTGGCTAAGCGCGAGCCGATGTACTACGCATCCGTAGGCGTCCATCCGCACGATGCAAAGGACTTTACAGACGCAGACATTCCGGTGCTCACGCGTTGGCTGACGACGGAGGAGAAGGTCGTTGCGCTGGGTGAAATCGGCCTGGATTACTACTACGATCTTTCACCCAGAGACGTGCAGAAGGACGTGTTTGCCCGCCAGCTCGAGCTGGCGTATGCGCTTGACAAGCCGGTGATCCTGCACATCCGTGACGCCCACGGCGATGTGATCGATATCCTGCGTGCGCACAGAAATCGCCTGCCCAAATGCGTGGTGCACTGCTGCTCGGCCAGCTGGGAGAGCGCAAAGGTCTACATGAACATGGACTGCATGATCTCCTTTGCCGGCCCGGTGACGCTCAAGCGCTCCGTGAATCTGCACGAGGTGGCGGTGAACATGCCGCTTGATCGCATGATGATCGAGACGGACAGTCCGTATCTGGCGCCGGAGCCCGTTCGTGGCCGCCGCAATGATCCCTGCAACGTCGCCCATGTGTGCCGCTTTATCGCCAATCTGCGCGGCATGGAGGCGCAGGAGCTGTGCGATGTGACACGCGAGAACGGAAAGCGCTTCTACCGCATCAAATAATACTAATTCGCAGTTAAAATGCCTAATAGAGTGCATCAGTTTTTTCGCTCTGACGAAGCCGAGTGAAGTGAGGCGTACTGGAAGTACGTTGAACGGAACAAGGCAAAGTCAGAGCGGAAAAGATGGTGCGCGGATTAGGCCATTTTAACAAGAATTAGTATAAACAATAAAAATGGAGATCGTCCTGTTTGAAGACGATCTCCGTTTTGTTATGCGGTCAACCCAACAGATGCTCCATCAGAATCTTGAAGCCCATCAGGATCAGAACAAGACCACCGAAGAACTCTGCGCTGCTCTTGTACTTGCTGCCGAAGATGCTGCCGACCTTCACGCCGATGACGCAGCAGACAAACGTCGTCAGGGCAATAAACGAAACGGCCGGGACGATGCTGACCTGCAGGAATGCGAAACTGATGCCGACGACCAGCGCGTCAATGCTCGTGGCGACGGCCAGCGGCACCATCGCTTTGAAGGAGAAGTCGTCATCAACGGACTCCTCCTCATCACCCCTGGCTTCGCGGATCATGTTGATGCCAATGATGGCCAGCAGCACAAAAGCGATGTACGGGGCGATCGCTGTCACCAGCGATTCAAACTGCGAACCGAGGAGATAGCCAATCAGCGGCATGCCGCCCTGGAACAGGCCAAAGTACAAACCGCAGATCAGCATGTGCTTTGCCGTGCAGCGGCGAACGGACAGGCCCTTGCAGATGGAGACGGCAAAAGCATCCATCGACAGACCCAGTGCGATGACAAACAATTCCCAAAGACCCATTGAAGAATTCCTCCCTTGAATGATAGGCGGCAGAATAGAAAAAGAGACCTAATCTGCCCCATAAAAGGTAGCACAGATTAGTCTCGTCATTTCATATAAAGCCAGGGGAACCCCAGTATGTTGGCCCTATCACGAAGGAAAAGCGACGCAGATTCCTTCGCTGACTACTCCCTAATTTGAACATCCTGAGTATAAGGGATAAAGAGCGAGTTTGTCAACAATAACTCTTTTCTGCTCAGCAATTTGCTGTATGACAAAAGCATCCCGCCCGCAGAAGCGGACGGGATAGGGCGGAGTTCAGCGTTCCTCGCGGAAATACGCCAGACCGAGGCTGGCTGGCGGCTGATCCTCGCGCTTCTTTCGAAGAGAGGTCATGATCAGGACGGCGATGGTAACGAGATAGGGCACCATCTGAATGAGATCCGTAATGTAGCCCGGCACGCTGAAGCCGATGAGCGTCGGCAGGAACTGATACAGCCAGTAGAGCATGCCGAAGAGGTAGGAACCCCAGATGGCATTGAGCGGCTTCCAGGTCGTGAAAATGACCAGCGCGACGGCCAGCCAGCCCAGCGCCTCGATCTGGCCCGTGGTCGCCCAGATGCCCTGGTTGTAATCCAGCACATAGTACAGACCGCCGAGGCCGGAAATGCCTGCACCCAGGCAGGTCGCCAGGTACTTATAGCGCGTGACGCTGATGCCTGCGGCATCAGCCGTCGCCGGGTTTTCACCGATGGCACGCAGGTTGAGGCCGGTACGCGTATGGCTGAGCACATGGTGCAGGATGATTGCCAGGATGATGGCTGCATACGCCATGAAGCCGTAACTGAAGACCGTCTGGCCGATCACGCCCATCCTGGAGAGCACCGGGATCTTTGTCTGGAAGGTCTTGTAGACCAGGCTCTGCGTCGCCGTGCGGCCGTCTAGAATAAACACGCCGAAGAAGTTGGCTACGCCCATGCCGAATGTCGTCAGCGCAAGACCCGTGACGTTCTGATTGGCGCGCAGGCTGATGGTCAGGAAGCTGTAAATCAGGCCGCCGAGCATTGCGGCGGCAAACGCGCAGAAGAGCGCAAGCACCACGCAGAAGACCATGTTCGGCTCGGCAACGCTGTTTTCATACAGATATGCGCTGGCAAAACCGGCAAAGCCGCCCAGATACATGATGCCCGGAACGCCCAGGTTCAGGTTGCCGGACTTCTCGGTGATGATTTCGCCCAGCGCGCCGTACATGATGATCGTGCCGAAGGGGATCGCGCGAAGGATCCATGCGATTAACGTATCCATCAGGCCGCCTCCTTGTTGATCGTCTCATGTTTGCCGGTGCGGAAAATCGGCTTGTAGTTGATGAAAAATTCGCTGCCCAGGATGAAGAAGAGGATGATGCCGGCGATGATATCGGAGGCAAAATCGTTCAGGTTGTACGCGGAAGCAATTTCGCCCGCGCCCTTCTCCAGGAAGATGAGCAGGAAGGAAATGAGCGCCATGTAAAACGTATTGAACTTGGCCAGCCAGGCGACGATGATGGCTGTAAAGCCGTTGCCGCCGGCGGTTGTGGTAGAGATCGTCTGGTCGCGTCCGCCGACGATCAGGAATCCCGTCAGGCCGCACAGCGCGCCGGACAGGATCATCGTGCGAATGATGACCTTGCCAACGTTGATGCCGGCATAGCGGGCGGTGTTCTCACTCTCGCCGACAACTGCGATCTCATAGCCCTGCTTGGAATAGCGCAGGTAGCAGTACATGAGGATGACCAGCAGCGCCGCGACGATCAGGTTGATGTTGTAGCGCTGACCGAACATCTGCGGGAACCAGCCGGCCTTGGTCTTCATGTTCAGCTTGCCCAGGCCGGACGCCTGACCGCGCCAGATGTTTACGCA
>JBJEUI010000262.1:0-5247 GCA_051883755.1 Candidatus Ventricola sp. | reverse complement strand
AGTCAGGGCGGAAAAGATGGTGTGCGGATTGGGTCATTTTAACAAGAATTAGTATTACTTGCTCAGCGAAAGCTGACGGGCCAGACGGCGGATCTGCGGGATCATCGCGAAGACCAGACAGATGATCGTCTCCGGGATGAGGTAGGTGCCGTTGTACACCGCGGAGTAGATCAGCACATTCTGCTCGCCTGCACCTTCACCCCAGTAGAACACGCCGGTCAGGAACGCGCACAGGAAGCGCATGAAGGTGCCCAGCAGGATGCCTGCGGCCAGGCCCCACTTGTCCGGCAGCTTGCGCGCTATGCCCGCAAAGCCCAGCATCGCGAATGCGAGCGGGTAATCCAGCAGGAACTGGATCGGATGGACGAACCAGCCGCCCTGTACGAACTGGAGCAGACCATAGGCAAAGCCGACGGCCATGCCCGGGCCCACGCCGTAGGCATAGGCAAACATGAAGATGGGAAGCATGGAGGCGAGCGTCACGCTGCCGCCCTGCGGCATCTCGTAGAGCTTGACGTAGGAGAGGATGAACGCAAGCGCAATGCAAAGGGAAGCATTGGCCATCATGCGTGTGGACCACTTCTTCTGATCGCGCGTCATGATGTAGAGCACGATGCCCAGAATGACGAGACCGGCAAGGATGGCCCAGGTTGTGAGGCTGATTTCTGCAAATTCGAGCATGGGAAAGACCCCTTTCGTAAAGTATCAATTCGCAGGCCGCCTTCTGATGAAAAAAAGCCGCAGCTTCTGGAAAAGCTGCGGCCTTGTCAAGCAAGATACGTCGCTTCCCTACGGTAGGATTACCTACTCAGGTTCAAAGGGACTGGCCATATAGCCATCTCAGCAGTCACGCGCCCCCAGCGGTCATAGAATTGTAAACTCATTATAGACGCGATGCAGCGCTTTGTCAATCGAGTTTTCAGAATCCGCCGTTGCCCATCAGCAGCGCCATGACGCCCTTCTGTGCATGCAGGCGGTTCTCAGCTTCATCAAAGATAGCGCTGTGCGGGCCGTCGATGACCTCGGCGGTCACCTCTTCGCCGCGGTGCGCCGGCAGGCAGTGCAGGAAGATGCAGTCCTTCTTGGCTACGGCGAGGCAGTCCGCGTTGATCTGATAGCCGGCGAACGCCTTCTGGCGCACGGCGGTCTCACCCTCCTGGCCCATGCTGGCCCAGACGTCGGTGTAGAGCACGTCCGCATCCTTGCAGGCCTCCAGCGGATCGGTGCAGACAGTGACCTTGCTGCCGTGCTTTTCGGCATTGGCGACAGACCAGGCGGTGTAGATCGGGTTCGGCTTATAGCCGTCCGGGCTGGCAATCGATACGTCGATGCCGAGCTTTGAGCAGCCGATCATCAGGGAATGGGCCATGTTGTTTCCGTCGCCCACGAATGCGAGCTTGAGGCCCTTGAGCGTGCCCTTCTTTTCGTAGATGGTCATCAGGTCGGCCAGCACCTGGCAGGGGTGGAATTCATCCGTCAGGCCGTTGATGATCGGAATGCTGCCGTACTTGGCCAGCGCTTCCAGATCGCTCTGCTTGAATGTGCGGATCATGATGCCGTCGACCATGCGGGACAGAACCTGCGCGGTATCGCTGATGGGCTCGCCGCGGCCCAGCTGAATATCCGCCGTGGAGAGGAACAGCGCGGTGCCGCCCAGCTGGGAGGCGCCGACCTCAAAGGAGACGCGCGTACGGGTGGATGATTTCGCAAAAATCATCGCCAGCGTCTTGCCGGAAAGACAGCTCTGCTTTTGGCCGCTCTTCTGCATGGCCTTGAGCTTGAGCGCATGGGAAAGACACTGGCAGATTTCATCCTCGCTCCAGTCCTGCAGGGTCAGAAGATGCTTCTGCGTGAAAGGCGTTTTTGCCTGATAATTCAACAGATCCATGGAATACTCCCTCCTTAAGTGCATCGAATGCGCATAATTATACACCACAATTTCATAATATGCAAGCCTCTCGTCAGATTTCATGATGGAACTTTCGGTTTCTGCCGCTTTTTTATGAAAATGCGGGATTCAAGTGAAAAGACCTTGAAAACCAGACGTTTTCAGGATAAAATATACAGGGATTTTTTGTAGAGAGAAGGATCAGTATTGGGCAATATCGTTTTGATCGGCATGCCGGGCTGCGGAAAGAGCACCGTGGGCGTGCTGCTGGCCAAGGCACTGGGCATGGCGTTTGTGGACACGGACGTGGTTTTCCAGGCCAAGGAGGGCAGGAAGCTTCAGCAGATCATCGAGGAGATAGGCATCGACGCGTTTCTTGCGCGCGAGGAAGAGGCCATCCTCAGCCTTTGCTGCGACAAAACCGTGATTGCCACCGGCGGCAGCGTGGTCTACGGCCAGCGTGCGATGAAGCATCTGCATGAGCGCGGCGTGGTGGTGTACATCCGCCTGCCGTATCAGGAGATCGAACGCAGATTGTCCAATCTGGCTACCCGCGGCGTGACGCTGCGTAAAGGCCAGACGCTTTCCGATCTGTATGACGAGCGCATTCCGCTGTACGAAAAGGAGGCGGACGTCGTGCTCGACGCTTCAGATCTTGAAATCGAGCAGACGGTAGAAGCGCTTGCCCGGCGCATGGAGAGGATGAACGGAGCGGTGTATGGCGGCTGAAATCTGGGATCTGTATGACGGAAACGGACTCAAGACCGGCCGCACGATGGTGCGGGGCGAGGATGTGCCCGCAGGGCTGTATCATCTTGGCGTGCACATCTGGCCGATGAACAGCCAGGGAGAGTTCCTCGTGCAGAAGCGCTCGATGACGGTGCAGTGGAAGCCCGGCCTTTGGGCGGTCACCGGCGGCTCTGCCGTGGCCGGCGAGGACGCCTGGACGGCGGCTCACCGCGAGCTGCTTGAGGAGCTTGGCTACGATGCCCGGGAGGATGAGCTCACCCGCATCGCCTGCCTGCGCCGCACCAATTCCTTCTGCAATGTGTTTGTTCTCAAAACCGACCGCCCTGCGGAGGATTTCATGCTTCAGAAGGAAGAGGTCTGCGCCGTGCGCTGGTGCGATGCAGATCGCCTGATGCGCATGGTGGCGGATAATGCGTTTTATAATTATGGCGACGCCTATTTCAGGATGCTGCTTCAGTACCAGCGCACGCATCGATGAAGCGATGCCGGAGAGAGGATATAAGGATTAAAGCTTTATGAAGAAACTGTATTTTTCCACGTTTGTTCAGGGCCTTGAGAAGCCCATTGAGGCGATGCTGCGCAAGGAAGGCGGCGTTGCGGTGGAGCGTGTTGTGCCGGGCGCAGTGCTGTACCGCAGCGTTAAGGAGCCGGCAATGCCGTTTGTGCATCAGACGTTCAGCGTGCTCGCCCAAATGAAGCCGGCTGCTAGCGTCGATGACGCGGTCAAGCGCCTGCTCTCTTCCGGCGGCTGGCTGGATCGCTTCCCGTATGAGGAGACTCAGGGCAAACGCTTCCGCATTGTGACGGCGATGGGCGACAAGCTCGTCTCGGCGAACATGCGCTTTGTGGACATGCTCGAAAAGATCATCTGCGAGAATACCGGCATGCGAACCTATCGCGAACGCCCGGATGTGGAGCTCTGGGTGCTTTGCCGTCCTGAGGCATCGTACTTCCTCTGGCGTCTGGGCAAGCAGTCCGCTACCCGTCAGGAAGGTCAGCTGCGCACGGACGTGTGCGCGGTGGTTTCCTTCCTCTCCAGCTGCGGGGCAAAGAATGCGGCTGTGCTGGGCTGCACCAATGTCTCCCTGCCGGCGGCGCTCAAAAACGGCGGTGCGCGGGCGCTGACCTGCGTGTGCCCGGATCGCGCCAGCGCGAAGATGATCGAAGGCAAGCTGCGCGGCGTGCGCGTGTGCGAGGGCTCCAGCGGCTATACCGATTTGGCGGACGGCAGCCAGCAGGCGGTCGTTTTGCATCTGCCGGTCAAGGCGGAAAAGACAGCAAGGCTTGAATCGGACCTGCGCAATGCGATGTTTGAGGCGCGCCGCATCCTGAGCGAGGATGGACGTCTGATCGTCATTGCGTCGCTGGCGCATGCGGAGAGCACGCTGCGCAAGACGCAGGGCGTGCGCATGCTGGCCCGCTATGATCTGACGCTCAGCGGACAGAAGAGCGCCATCTGGGTGATGACGTCAAAACCCACGGACATTGAAGAAGGCCAGAACGAGTCATGAGCGCGAAAAAAAAGAGAAAGAAGAAAAAGAAGGGCGCATCGCTCGTCATCCGCATGCTGATTGTCATTCTGGTGCTGGCGCTGCTGGGTGTCGCCGTCTGGCAGATCAGCGGCCTGGTCGGCGGCAGTGCGACGACGGCGATTGCGCGCAGCGGCGTGCTGGGCGACGAGTATCAGGGCACGGTGGTCATTGCGCGCAACGAGACGCTCTATGAGACAGATAACAAGACGAGCGTCGATTTCGTGGCCAGCGAGGGCAGCCGGGTTTCGCGCTCAAGCGTGATCTGCAAGGTGTATTCCTCCGGCTATAACCAGACGGAGATCAATCGCCTGCAGACGTACCGCGAAGAAATCCAGAATTACCACGTAAACCAGGTGCTGAACACTTATGTCGATGCGGCACTGGATGCGGAAAACAGCGAGATTTCCTCGCTGGCTCAGCAGGTCCGCACGCTCGTGCAGGGCAGAGGCGTGGGCAGCCTGAGCAACCTGGAGACGCAGCTGCAGAGCGCGCTGACGGTGCGCAAAAACTATCTGCGCCAGAAATACCCGGACGATCAGACGCTGTCTGAGCTGTACAAGGTGGAAAACGACCAGCTCAAGAAGATTGAGAGCTGGACGACGACCTATACGGCCAACGAGGACTGCATTGTCAGCTTCTATACGGACGGCTACGAAAATATGGTCAATGCCACGACGTACGCCAATCTGACGCCCAGCGAGGTCCGCTCCGTGATCCGCGGCATTGCGCCGCAGGGCGCCACGGCGGCGGAGCGCGGCAGCGATTCGATCTTCCGCACGGTCATTGAGGACGAATGGTACGCGCTGTTCCTGTGCACAGACAAGGAATGGAACCCCGTCGTCGGCGAGGCCTATCAGATGCAGCTGACCGGCTTTGACAACTACGTGCTCTCCGCGCAGGTGGAATCCTTCACGCGCATCGGCGGCGACCTGCTGCTGCGCATGCGCGTGCGCTCAAGCGTGGAGCCGGTGCTCAACATCCGCACCTGCGGTGCGACGGTGGGCGATTTCGTCTCCGGCGTGTATGTGCCCATCAACGCGCTGTACTCGCTGGACAACATGATCGGCGTGGTGGTGC
>JBJEUI010000261.1:0-5256 GCA_051883755.1 Candidatus Ventricola sp. | reverse complement strand
TCTATCTGAAGAAGAATCTCGAGTTTGAATCCACGCTCTCGCTGATGTCCCGCGTGATCCAGCGCCTCGAAGAGACGGAGGGCTACCGCCCGGGCGGCACGCCCGTTGCGGTCATCGGCACGCCGGAGGAATCCGTCTTTTCCGTGGAGCGCAAGGGCTTTGAGCAGCTCTCCGCGCTGGACGCAGCCAGCGGCAACTACGCCGTTTCCACCGACGAGGACATGATCTGGTACAGCTGGGAGGTGCTCGGCTATCCGATCAATTTCGTCAGCACGCATGAGCTGGAGCTGCTCAAGGATAACGAGGCCGTCCGTGCCCTGCCCGCTTTTCCGGACGAGGGCTGCTGCACGTTCATCGGGGATACGCTGGTCATCAAGCTCTCCTGATCGAAGCTCCTCAAAAGGGATGACCCCTGCGTCATCCCTTTTCCTGTATTTGCCCGTCGACAAAACCCGCCATGCTGTGTATAATGTCGGCAGGTTCATTTTGTGACGTCCATATTGCCGGCGGCTCGCCGGTTTGATTTGGCAAGGAGGCCAGTATGCCCGCATCCTATGTGCATCAGTGCGTCGCGTCCAGTGCGTGCGGCGCGCTGTCTCTCTTCTCTTCTCCCGCGCTGCGCAGCGCCGTGCTGGCCGGCAGCGAAGGCCCTGACCCCTTTTTCTTCTCCGTGATCCCCACGCCCGGCGCGCCGCTGGTACCCAGGCTCGGCTCGATTCTGCACACGCAGAAAACGGACGACTTCCTGCTCGCCCTGGCGGACGCCTGCGCGGGCAGCGAGCTGACGCGCGCGTACTGCTGCGGCTTCTTTGCTCACTACGGAACGGACACCACGTTCCATCCCTTCGTCTACGCCCATTCCCTGAGCGCCGACGGCGGCTATTCCTCCACCCTGCACTGCACGCTCGAGCACCAGCTGGAGACGCTGCTGTACCGCCGTCAGGGGCATGCCTCGGGCCTGCCCGTGCAGATGGCGGGCTTTGCGCAGCTGCGCTCCGGCGAAAAGGACGAGATTGCCCGGGCGCTGTCCGCCGCGGTCGACAAGGTCTTCCCCGGCGAAGCGATCGGCGTCTTCCGTGTGCGCAGGAGCTTTGACGATGCGGTCAATCTCTGCCGCGCCCTGCGCTCGGAGAGCGGCAGGAAGTTCCGCGCGCTGGGCACGCTGCTGAGGCCCGTTGGGCTGGACGCGCCGCTGCACGCGCACATGATGCCCGCCGAGCCGCCGGAAGAAGACATCGCCAACGACGCGCACCGCGCCTGGGCCTCGATCTGGTCGCCGGAGCAGGTGCGCCATGACAGCTTTGACGACCTCTTTGCAGCGGCCTCTCTGCGCAGTCAGGCGCTCATCGCCGCAGCCAACGACTACATGACCGGCCAGTTGTCCTACGCCTCTCTTCGCGCACTGCACGGCGGCTTCAGCTACGATTCCGGCCTGCCCTGGCAGACGACCTGCGCGGCGAAGAAAGCGCCGGGCGCGGCCAAGAGGTAACGGCTGAAGGAAAGGTTACTTCAGCCTGAGCATGAAGTGATCGCGGATGCGCAGCAGCGCGTTGATCATGCCGGGCAGCTCCACCGTCTCGCCCGCGACGGCGGTCAGGGTCTGCACAACGGCGCCGCTCTGCTTGACGCGGATCTCGCCGAGGACATCGCCCTTTCTCACCGGTGCAGCCACGCTTTCCGCCAGCGCGACCTCCAGGGCAATCTGGCTCTGGTCGCCCTTTCTGAGCAGCAGTTCGCTCGTCCCGCCGCTGACGGCGGTGACCGTATCGCTGCCGCCCAGACGCACAGGCACCTGCATGTTGAGGGAGTCGCCCTCCTTCACCGGGCAGAACAACTGGTAGCCCGAGAAGCCATATTCCAGCATGCTGCGCGCCTCATCAAAGCGCGTCTGGCCTGCGCTTGCGCCGAGCACAACGGCGATCAGGCGCAGGCCGTTTTTTTCTGCCGTGGCGGAAATGCAGTATTTCGCCTCATTGGTCGAGCCGGTCTTGTACCCGTCGCAGCCGCTGTAAAACCGGATGAGCCGGTTGGTGTTGGTCAGCTGCGTCACGCGCCCGCCGGGATGCGTGAGCTCGTCCATCCAGATGGTGGAAAACTCGTAGTACAGCGGGTGCTGATCCAGCTGCGCGCTGAGCGCCGCCACATCGCGCGCGGTGGTGTAATGCCCCTGTGCGGGCAGACCCGTGCAGTTGACGTAGTGCGTGCTGGCAAGACCCAGCTCCTGCGCGCGCTGATTCATCCGGCGCACAAACGCCTCCTCCGCGCCGTCCAGATACTCCGCCAGCGCAACCGCCGCGTCATTGGCGCTGGCGACGATCACGCTCTTGAGCAGGTCGCGCAGCTTGTAGTTCTTGTTCGCATCCAGAAAGACCTGGCTGCCGCCCATGCCCGAGGCGCGCGCGGATACCGGCACGCTGTCACCAAGGCCCACGCGCCCGTCGTCAATCGCCTCCAGCGTCAGCAGAATGGTCATCACCTTCGTTACGCTGGCGACGGGCCGCTTTTCATCGGCATTCTTTTCAAAGATCACCTTGCCCGTCCGGGGCTCCGTCAGAATCACGCTCGGGCTGGTGATGGTAAAGGGCGTGCCCTCCTCCATCGGCGCCTCGCCAAGCGCAGAGGACACAGGCAGCAGTGCAAGCGCCAGCAAGGCGGCGGCAAAAGCTTTTTTCACGATCATTCCTCCTCACGAATCCACCTCGACGTCAGGTGGCCATCAGCTGCTCGATTTCCTCCCGCGCCAGATTGGGGTGCAGCGCAAGGTTGATCCCCTCGGCGAGGATGCCCGACATGCGCTCCACCAGCGCGTCCACCTCGCGCGGGGTGACAATCAGGTCGCCCAGCCGCTCGGAGACGACGCGCTCCACGCATGCGGCCACCTTCTCCTCATCCGCCTCCGTACCGCCGTCCGCGCGGATCATGTCGCTCATGGCGTCGCTGGCGATGGTCGAGGCGTACACCACCATCGGCACGCCTACGGCGATGACCGGCGCGCCGAGCGTCTCCCGCGTCAGCGCCTTCTGATGATTGCCCACGCCGCTGCCCGGCGAAATCCCCGTATCTGCGATCTGAATCGTCGAGCAGATGCGCGATGAGCTTCTGGCCGCCAGTGCGTCCACCGCGATCACCGCGTCCGGGCGGACATGCTCCGCCATGCCGCGCAGCACCTCCGCCGTCTCCAGTCCCGTCACGCCCAATACGCCCGGCGCTGCCGCGCACACGCTCGCCAGGCGCAGACGCACATCGTCCGGCAGGCAGCCGTCCATGTGGCGCGTAACCAGCACCCGCTCCACCGTGCGCGGCCCCAGCGCGTCCGGCGTGACACTGCGGTTGCCCAGGCCCGTGACCAGCACCGTCTGCGCATGCTCGGGCAGCATCTGCCGGATGGCCTGCGCCAGCTCGCGGCTGAGCGCCTCGCGCATGCGCAGCTCGATGGTCATCGTCTGCGGACAGCTGAGCGTCACATAGGTGCCCTGCGGCCTGCCGAGCGCCCGGGCCGTCTGCTCGTCCTCAATTCTGACCACCGTCCGCTCAATGCCGCTTGCCAGACGCTCGTCGCTCGCCGGTACGCTCCCGCGCGCCTCCATCGCCAGATCCGTCCACTTTGCTCTCATGGTTCCCTCCGCGCCTCCAACTGTCTTTACTCTCCCCTGAAAACCGGCAAACATACCCGGTTTCCAGCCCGCAGCGGAGATTTCGCCGGCCCTATTTGCGCCGAAGCAAAAGAATTTTCAATTTTTTGAAAAAAAGTCTTGCATTCTGTCGAGCCCTGTGATATACTATTTTCCGTTGAGAGGCGAGAGCCACGAAACGAACGATCTGCACCATTAGCTCAGTTGGTAGAGCACCTGACTCTTAATCAGGGTGTCCCGGGTTCGAGCCCCTGATGGTGCACCAAACCGGAATCTTCGGATTCCGGTTTTTCTTTTTCTCTTCCCCTGTTTTTTGAAAGCGCACCGGCTGGCCCGTGCGCTTTTTAACGCGTTCTTGACATCAAACGGCGTGTTTTCATGGTATGATGGACACAATGTGAGGTGATGATGTGGTTAAGTCCAAGAAAACTCTCTCGCGTGATGCGCTGAGCGCCGCTCTGCGCAGTGCGCTTTCTCCCCTCTCCCTGCTGATGCTGACCGTGGCCGGCATCGTCAACGCGTTCGGCGTGGTGCTGTTTCTCTCGCCCGTCGCGCTGTACGACAGCGGCATCTCGGGCACGTCCATGCTGCTTGCCCAACTCGCCAGCCGCGTCCCCTTCTCGGTCTTCCTGATCGTGCTCAACGTGCCGCTGTTTCTCTACGGCCTGCGGCGCGAGGGCGCGGTGTTTACCATCCGTTCGATCTACACCGTCGTCGTGTACTCGCTGGCCGCCGCTTTCTTCGGACGCTTCGCCAAGCCTGGCGCGTCGCCCATCGCGGGCAGCGATCTGCTCCTGTGTGCCATCTTCGGC
This sequence comes from Candidatus Ventricola sp., assembly GCA_051883755.1. Classification (GTDB taxonomy): domain Bacteria; phylum Bacillota; class Clostridia; order Christensenellales; family Aristaeellaceae; genus Ventricola. The sequence goes on along the minus strand of JBJEUI010000261.1, from coordinate 812 downwards.
GGCTTGATCTCGGGCATCGGCTCCGGCACTACCATCCGCTACGGCGGCGCGCTCGACGGCATCGAGGTGCTGGCGGTGATCTTCTCCCGCAGGCTGGGGATGACCGTCGGCACCTTCGTGATGGCCTACAACGCCGTCCTGTATATCATCGCCGGCGCGGTCATGGGCAGCTGGATCCTGCCGCTGTACTCCATCGTGACCTACGCCATCGGCATCAAGGCGGTCGACTTCATCGTCGAGGGCCTGGACAAGACCAAGGCCGCGATGATCATCACCGATCATCCGCAGGACATCTGCCGCGAGCTGTCCGCGGCGTTCGGCACGGGCATCACGCTGATCGACGCCCACGGCTATTACTCCGGTGATTCCAAGACTCTTGTATACTTCGTGGTCAATCGCTTCCAGATCGCCAGAATGCGCACGATCGTCCACGACATCGACGCGCAGGCGTTTATCTCGATCACGGAAGTCTCAGATCTGTTTGGAAAGAACGCAAAATGATGCGAACAGGCGGGCTCTTTCCATATCCATGCTGCGGTTTTCAAACATCTGCATACTTTCCTGCCTTTTCCGCAATCCTATCGCCGGAGGTGATTGTATGAGTCCCAAGGAACTGCTCTACATCGACGACGCGCTCGGCCATGAGAAGTTTCTCATCAGCCAGTGTCAGCAGGCCGCCAAGGCCCTGACCGATCCCACGCTCAAAAACTGCGTGCAGCGCATGCTTTCGGCGCATCAGGATCTGTTCAACCAGTTTTATCAGTTGGTATAAGGGAGGCAGCGTATGAACGATCAGGCCATCATGGAGAATC
>JBJEUI010000260.1:0-5294 GCA_051883755.1 Candidatus Ventricola sp. | reverse complement strand
AAGAAGTAGATGGACATGCGCAGGTTCACATCGCCCACGCCCTCGATGGTCAGGCCGACGGAGTTCTCGCCCGGATCGAACACGCCGTCCTTGCCGGTGCAGTCGTCCTTGAACTTGAGCAGATAGTTGCCGTTGTCAAGCGCATAAACGTTCTTGGTCTTGCCGGTGTACACGAGTTTGAGATTCTCCATTGTCATAAACTCCTTTGTCGATGTCAATAGGGGAAAGGGCAGGCCGCTGAGCGGCCGCCCGGATCAGCTGTTGTATTGGCGTTCGGCGTCGGCGTTGGCGGCGAGCACCTTCTGCGTGTCGGCGGCGCGGCGCTCAGCCAGGCGGGCGGCGAGCGCGTCGTCGCTCACGGCGAGGATTTCGCAGGCCAGCAGCGCGGCGTTGACGGCGCCGTCCACGGCGACGGTGGCCACCGGAATGCCGGAGGGCATCTGCACGGTGGAGAGCAGCGCGTCCATGCCGTTGGCGAACGCGGTGGATTTCATCGGGATGCCGATGACCGGAAGGGTGGTGTTGGCGGCGAGGCTGCCGGCCAGATGCGCGGCCATGCCTGCGGCGGCGATGATCACGCCGAAGCCGTTCTCACGCGCATTTGCGGAGAAGGCATGCGCCTCCTCGGGCGTCCTGTGCGCGGAATAGATGTGCACCTCATGAGGGACATCCATGTCCTTCAGGGTTTTGATGGCCTTTTCGATGACGGGCAGATCGCTTGCACTGCCCATGATGACGGCCACTTTTTTCATAGAGAATACCTCCCAATGATGTCACAGCCTGTTGGTGAGCAGAAAACTCAAGAATAGTATACAGAGGCGCACAAAAAATGACAATCGGCAGAATAGCCGAATATTCACAGGACGTTTGGTTTTTTCTTTCGGATATACGCACAAAACCGCGCAGGCGATGCGCGGTTTCGTTTCTGATATCAGGGAAATCGTTCGGGAAATGGCAGCGGGCGGGCTTCAGGGCATGCAGCGGGCGGCCAGCTGCATGTAGTGCTTGTAGAGCACGCCGAAGCGGCCGACGTACGCCTTGTTCCAGGGCTTGCGCTTGCCGCAGAAGTGCAGGATGCGCGTGTTGGCGATCACATGGTCCATGTCGGCCTCACCCTGACTGGCGAGCAGGTAGCCGTTGTACTTGCGCGCGTCATAGTTGTAGAGCTTTTCGTCCAGCTCCAGGATTCTCTCACCGTACAGGCCGTTGAGCACGTCCTGATCGGGCAGCACGAGCAGCGCGCGGTTCTGCTCCACAAAGCCAAAGATATCCTGCGGACGCACGCTTTTGCGGATTTCCGGCAGGTTCATCAGCAGCATGCCGGAGTTGAAGTAGCCCTCCGCGTCCTGCGTGGACAGGCGGATGCGGTTGACCGGCGTGGAGAGATCGACCAGGCCGTGGTGGATGCTCGCGGCGTAGAGGTGATCGCCCAGCTCCGTGTCGTACAGCGCACGCAGGGAGCCGATGACCAGCATGTCCGGGTCAAGATAGAGGATGCGGTCGAGCGTATCGGGCAGCATCTGCGCGGCCAGCAGGCGATAGTACATCGCGCGGGAATAGTAGCGCAGCGTCGGCGCTTCGTCAAACCAGCGCTCGTCGATGGCGACGGGATGCACCTCGGCGCCAAAGCGCGCGCACAGCGCACGAAGACCGTCCCAGTCCTCCTGCGCAAAACCGTCTCCGGCCACATAGATATGAAACTCCTCGCCGGGGTTGTTCATCAGCAGCGAGAAGAGCATCACGCGCAGCGGCGGCAGGTAATTGCGGTCGAGCGTAAACAGAATATTCAAAACGGTTATCCTCCTGAATGTTCGGCTTTGAATCGGACGGGTGCGAAAGAGTATATAGCGATATTCTATATTGTACAGGAGTATATGTGGGGCTGTAAAGAAAAAATGCGCGGCGTTCAGTCGCGGCGCAGAAGATATGGTATAATGCTGAAAAGGGAGGAATGCGCGATGCAAGAGGTTGAGCAGCTGTTTTCAGAGCTTGCGGGGCTTGACGCCGTCGAGGCGATTGCGCTGGGCGGCTCGCGCGCAGGCGGGCATTTTGACGAGAAGTCCGATTACGATGTGTATCTGTATGTGACGCAGCCCGTCCCGGAGGCGGCGCGCCGGAGGATTCTGTCAGCATACTGCGGCGCGATGGAGATCGGCAATCATTTCTGGGAGGCTGAGGACAACTGCACGCTGCATGACGGCGTGGACATCGACATCCTGTACCGCAGCCTCGACGATTTTACGCGGGACGTCGCCTCTGTCGTGGAGGGGTTTCAGGCGCGCAATGGCTATACCACCTGTATGTGGCACAACCTGCGCACCTGCAGGATCCTGTATGACCGGGACGGGCGTCTGGCGGCGGCGAAGCGGCGCTTCGACGTGGCCTATCCGGAGCCGCTGCGCGCTGGCATCATCGAGAGAAACATGCGTCTGCTCTCCGGCAGCCTGCCGTCCTACGACGCGCAGATCGCCAAGGCGGTGCGCCGCGGCGACCTGGTGAGCGTGAATCACCGGACGGCGGCGTTCATGGAGTCGTACTTTGACGTGATCTTTGCGCTTAACCGGCTGACGCATCCGGGGGAAAAGCGGCTGGTTTCCCTGTGCAGGACGCAGTGCGCTGTGCTGCCGGAGGACTTTGAGGAGAACATCGCGCGGCTCTATGGCGATCTGTTTGCGCACCCGGCGAGGGTGGGCGAGGACATCGCGCGGATGGTCAGGGCGCTTGAGCGCGTGCTGTGAGGCGGAAGCCCTCGCGGAAAAGCAACGCTTGATGAGCAGGGAGATGTCGTAATGGCAGAGCGGAATACCAATCTGATGACCGGCTGTCTGTGCGCGCTGGGGTGCGAGACGCTGTTCGGCCTCAGCTATGTGATGACCAAGTGGGCCTCGGCGCAGGCCGGCGCGCTGGCGCTGCTGGGCTGGCGCTTTGTTCTGGGCGCGCTGGTCATGGGGCTGTGCGCGGCGCTGGGACTGGTGAAGATTCAATTAAGAGGGAAGAAAAAAGCGCCGCTCCTGCGCGTGGCGCTGCTGCATCCGGCGCTCTATTTCATCGGAGAGACGCTGGGCATCCGCCTGACGACGGCCTCGGAAAGCGGCGCATTCCTGGCGTGCATCCCGGTGGTCTCGCTGGCGGCTTCCGCGCTGATCCTGAAAGAGAGGCCGAACCGGCGGCAGCTTGCGGGCATTCTGGTGACGCTGCTGGGCGTGCTCATCACGGTGCTGGCCGTGGAGACTGCGGCCAGCCTGTCGCCGGTGGGCTATGCGTTTTTGCTGATCGCGGTGCTGGCCTACGCGCTGTACAGCGTGCTGGTGGAGAAGGCCGACGGCTACAGCAGCGAGGAGATCACGTTTGTGATGCTGCTGGCCGGCGCCGCTGTGTTCGGCACGCTGGCCATCGCCGAGGCCTGCGCCGGGGAGGGGCTTGGGCTGCTGCTGAGCCTGCCGCTGCGGGACGTTCGCTTCCTTACGGCGATCGCGTATCAGGGCGTGGGCTGCTCAGTGCTGGCCTTCTTCCTGTCCAATGTGGCGATTGCCAGAATCGGCGTGAACCGGACGTCGTCGTTCATCGGCGTGTCGACGGTGGTTTCGATTCTGGCGGGCATGCTGCTGCTGGGGGAAGGCTTTTCTGCGATGCAGATGCTCGGCGCGGCCGTCATTCTCGTGGGTGTCTACGCAGCCAATGCGCGCGATGTGTCCAAAGGGTGACGGTTGGCAGGGAGAAATAGGGAGCGATTGTTCACGAAAGACCTCATCCGTCTTGCCTGCGGCAAGCCACCTTCCCCATAGGGGAAGGCTTACTTCGCCCTCCCCTATGGGGAGGGTGCCCCAAAGGGGCGGGTGAGGTTCCCGCCGCAGCGGATGAGGTCCTCATTCGCATTCGCTCCCTCAATAGAAGCAAGGCGCTGCAAGGACTTCCTTGCAGCGCCGTGTTTTTTCGGTTCAGCGATCTTACGCCATGAGCGCCTTGCAGGCCGTGACCAGCGCTTCGTTGAGCGCGGCGGACTCGGCATGGGACGCAGCATTGGTGTTGACGTAGAGCTTGATCTTCGGCTCGGTGCCGGACGGGCGGATGCAGACCCACGCGTCGTTCTCCAGCTCGAAGTAGAGCACGTCGGACTTGGGCAGGCCGGCCGGGGTCACGTCGCCGGTGGCCAGGTCGGTGCGGGTGCCGGCGAGGTAGTCGCGCACGGCGAGCACCTTCAGGCCCGCCAGCTCCTTCGGGGCGTCGGTGCGCAGGTTCTTCATGATGGACTGCATCTTCGCGACGCCGTCCTTGCCCGGCAGGGTGACGGAGACGACCTTCTCAACATAGTAGCCGAAGGTCGCATAGATCTCCTGCAGGATGTCGTAGAGGGTCTTGCCCTGGGTCTTGGCCCAGGCAGCGGCCTCGGCGATGAGCAGGGAGGCATTGACGCCGTCCTTGTCGCGCACGAAGGTGGAGGACAGGAAGCCGTAGCTCTCCTCGAAGCCGAAGACGAAGGTGTGATCGCCCTTGTCCTGGAACTGCTGAATCTTCTCGGCGATCCACTTGAAGCCGGTCAGCGTGTCAAAGCAGACAAGGCCGAAGCCCGCGGCGATCTTGCGCGCCAGCTCGGTGGAGACGACGGACTTGACCACCGCGCCGTCCGCCGGGATGGTGCCCAGCGCCTGACGGCTCTTGAGGATGTAGTACAGCAGCACGCAGCCGATCTGGTTGCCGCTCATCAGGTAGTACTTGCCCTCGTTGTCCTTGACGGCGATGCCCACGCGGTCGCAGTCCGGATCGGTGCCGAAGATGCAGTCCGCGCCGACCTCGTCCGCCAGCTTCATGGCCATGGCGAACGCCGCCGGATCCTCTGGATTCGGGACCTTGATGGTGGAGAAGTTCGGATCCGGGAGCTCCTGCTCCTTGACGATGTACACGTTCTCGATGCCGATCTCCGCGAGGATGCGGCGAACCGGCTTGTTGCCGGAGCCGTGCAGCGGGGTGTAGACGATCTTGAGCTCCTTGCCGGCGGTGCGCATCAGCTCCGGCTGGACGGACAGGGTCTTGACGTCGGCGATGTAATCGTCGTCGATCTCCTTCTTGCCGATGATCTTCAGCAGGCCGGAGGCGAGCGCCTTCTCCTCGTCCATCTCCACGGCGTCCTGATATTTGCAGGCACGGATCATCTTGAGCACCTGATCGGCGTACTCCGGCGGCATCTGCGCGCCGTCCTCCCAGTAGACCTTGTAGCCGTTGTACTGCGGCGGGTTGTGGCTGGCGGTGATGACGATGCCGGCGATGGCGTGCAGGTGGCGCACGGCGTAGGAGAG
>JBJEUI010000259.1:1196-5313 GCA_051883755.1 Candidatus Ventricola sp. | reverse complement strand
ACCATCGGGCGCTTGACCATGCCGCGGCGGCCGGGCACGGACAGGCAGCCCTCCGGGCCGTCCTGCTCACCCTCGGTGGAGATGATTTCCGGGTTGACCATCTCGATCAGGCCGTCGCCGCAGTCCATCACGACCACGCGACGCAGCACCGCCACCTGCGGAGCCGCCAGGCCCACGCCATTGGCATGGTACATGGTCTCAGCCATGTCGTCCAGCAGCTTGTGCAGCCGCTCGTCAAACTTCTCCACCGGACGGCTCCTCTTGCGCAGCAGCTCGTCCTCGATATACACCATCTTGCGAAGCGCCATGATTTTCTCTCCTTTTACGCAAAAGACAGGTTCAGGCCCGGCTGCACAAATCCGCACAGTCAGGCATATTACTCCATAATCCATTTCATTATAAAGCAACTTCTGTCAAAAGGGAAGAAGAAATTAAACAGAAAAAGCATGCCGATGCTTCGGCACGCTCAAAATTCTTTTCCTTTTTGTGTGCTTATATTACCACAAAACGGGCAAAAAGTCAAGTCTGGCACTTTTTCCCGTGCGGGTGTATAGGAAATACGGAGGTGATTTCATGCTGTTCCCCATCCCGAGAATCGAAAGCTCCGCGCTCAGCGAGGCGGGCGCGCCCTTTGGCCTCACCCTGTCTCCAGCGCAGACCGCCGCGCTGCAAAAGCAGGAGGAGCAGTCCCTTGAGCGCACCGGACGCATCTGCTTCGGCGCAAGCATCCTGCCCCGTCTGGCCTCCGCGTTCGCCGGTTCGCCGCACATTCAGGCCGGCGACTGGGCACAGACGCTCGGCGAAATGACCGAGCTGTTCTACGCCCTCAAAAGCGAGACAGAGGACAGGCTCAGCGACGAGGAGCTCATCGCCCGCATGGTGTGTGCGTTTGACGGCCCGGCGCAGGGCGCGCTTTCGCTGGTGGCCGATTTCGTTCTGGACGAATCGCTCCCAACGGAAAATGTGCAGGAGGAAGACGATGAAGACTGACCTGACACGCGTTCTGTCCGAGGCGGAAAACGGCGATCTTCGCGCGGAGCTCCTCAGCCTGCTGCGCATGCAGGCTGCTGCCTTCACACAGGGGGACAGCGCGAGCCTGCCCGCCGAGGTGATGCTCGAGCTGCTCGCCTCGCTGCTGTACACGCTGGGCGTCGATCCCGCACAGACGCTCGCGCCGCTTTTCGGGAAAAACCTGCGCCCGCTGTATGAATCAGGCTATCAGGCGCTGCTCCATAAGACCAAGCAGGCCCGGGCGCTCGTTCTTGCGCTCTGCCGGGAAGCGCCGCCGCTGGGCTGCGTTTCGCTCAACGACACCGTGCGCAGCATCCTCACTTCGCTGGACCGTTACGATGCGCGCTTCTTCGCCCACCAGGTGCCCGGCGACATCGACTATCAGCTGATCGAGCCCGTGCCGGAGAGCGTGCAGGGCATCGACTACATCCTGCTCTACCTGTCCCGCCTGCGCGCGGAGATGCGCTTTCTCGTCCGCTTTCCTCAGCACCGGCTGCTGGCCCTGCTGGACGGCGCCAGACCCGGCTGGCGGGAGGAGATCGTCAGCCTCTGTCTGCCCATAGGCGCCAACGCACTGGGGCTGACGCTGCTTGGAGAGGATCCCCGCCGCCTGCACATCCGGTCAAGCGAACGGCAGGCGCTCTGGGCGATGCTTTCACCCCTGCACCCGCTGGACATCGAAAACAGGCTGATGCGCGCGTGCACCAGCCTGCTTGATACGCTTGATCTTCGCGAGGCGCAGGACGCGGACATGCTGCACGCGCTGTGCCGCGACCTCGCCCCGCGCATCAAAACCGCCGCGGACGCAGGCGATCTGTCGCATGTGTTCGGTGCGTTCGGGGTGCCGGTCAGTTCATCTGCACATCCAGCACGCTGATTCTGAATACCGAGAAGTGCGGCGCATCCGGCGTGGAGAAGCGGTGTTTGAGTGCCGGACAGACGTCAAGCATCCGCTTCTTGACAGCTGCGTCTGTGCATTCCGACGCTGTGCCGGTCACACGAATCCACATCCGTGTTCCCGGCTTGAGCGCAACAATCTGCACGTTGGGACAATCTTTGAGCTGATGATACACAGCCTTCATGTCGCCCGTAGAAATATACAGGTCTCCATCGTGCTCCATGATCGCGCCAAACGGACGCCCCGCCGGAAAACCGCCGTTGAGTGTCAGAACAAAAAATACACCGCAGGATTTGATAAAATCGAAAGCCTGACTCATCGTTTTTCCTCCGTTCCTGAAAATGAAACTCTATCGCTCAAAGCAGCTGCACCCTCTGTCTGACCCTTCTGTCGATCTCTGTGCAGACGCTTGCGAAGCTTTCGTCAACCTCCCGGTTGGTAAACCGGATTACCTCAAGCCCATAGCGCTGCAAAATAACGTTCCGCTCCTGATCATACGCCGTGCCCTGAGAGGTAAAATGCTGTGCGCCGTCCAGTTCAACAATCAGCTTAGCCCGATAGCAATAGAAATCGGCAATGAAGGAATCGATGGTTTTCTGGCGCTGGAAGCGGATGGGATAGGCCCTCAGAAAATCATACCATAGATGGTTTTCCTACTTCGTAGCTTCCCGCCGCAGTTCCTTTGCACGAGGGATCAGTTTGCGCTGATAGGGAAGCGGCACTTTCATCGCTCCTTCCTTACAGAATGCAGTGTTCATGCCGGTGTAGTGCAAGCGTTGCAGAATCTTTACTCCCTCAGTCTGCCTACGGCAGACAGCTCCCTCAAGAGGGAGCCTTGCCGCCCCTAAGCCTCCCTCCTGAGGGAGGTGGCACGGCGCAGCCGTGACGGAGGGAGTTTCACATCATGCTCCCCGGATTGACCTGGCACACGCACGCGCAGTGCTCCAGCGGCACCTGCGCAATCTCGCTCATCTTGCCCACGGCCTCCTGGCAGACGGGCCTGTCCACGATCTTGAGCGCCACCTGCCAGCGGCTCTTGCCCTTGATGCGCCTCACCGGGCAGGGCATCACGCGCAGGGAGACCACATACTTGCGCAGATACGCGCGCCGCTCAAGGAATGCCTCCATCTGGCGCATGGCGCTTTGGGCAGCGTCCTGCGCGTCCTGCTCGCGGTCGGCCTCGAACAGCAGCCGCGCGATCAGCGTGTACGGCGGATAGAGCGCGCGCTTTCTGCGCACCATCTCCGCCTCGTAAAACGCGCGGTAGTCCTGACGGCTGGCCGTCTCAATCGCATAGTGCTCCGGGTCGTACGTCTGCAGAAAGACCTCGCCCGGCGTGTCCGCGCGGCCCGCGCGTCCGGCCACCTGCGTGAGCAGCTGGAACGTCCGCTCAGCAGACCGGTAGTCCGGCAGCTTGAGCATCGCGTCGGCGGCGACGATACCGACCATCGTCACATTCGGGAAATCAAGCCCCTTGGCGATCATCTGCGTGCCCACGAGAATCCGCGCCTCGCCCCGGCGGAACTGCCCAAGGATGCGCTCGTGCGCGTCCTTCTGGCGCGTGGTGTCGTTGTCCATGCGCAGCACCGGCACGTCCGGGAAGAACCGCCTGACCTCCTCTTCCACACGCTGCGTACCCGTGCCGAAGTACTTGATGTACCTGCTCCCGCACTCCGGGCAGACCGTCGGTACGCTTTGCTCCTGTCCGCAGTAGTGGCAGCGCAGCACATTTTCCGCGCTGTGGTAGGTCATGGAGACGTCGCACTGGGTGCAGGTGACGGTGTAGCCGCAGCTGCGGCAGGAGACAAACGTCGAATAGCCCCGCCGGTTGACGAACAGAATCGCCTGCTTGCCCGCGTCCAGGCAGCGCTTCAGCCCGTCCAGCAGCGCGCCGGAAAAGACCGAGCGGTTGCCCTGGGCCAGCTCCTTTCGCATGTCGATCACGTGCACCTCGGGCATCGGGCGGTTGTTGACGCGCCGCGGCATTTCCAGCAGCGTCAGGTCGCCCCGGCCCGCCAGCGCAAAGGAACGCATGCTCGGCGTGGCGCTGGCCAGCAGCAGCGCGGCCCCCTCCCGCTCGCAGCGCATGCGCGCCAGCTCGCGCGCGTCGTAGCGCGGCGTGTTGTCCGCGATGTAGCTGCCCTCGTGCTCCTCATCGATGATGATGAGGCCCACGTTTTCAAGCGGCGCAAAGATCGCCGAGCGCGC
>JBJEUI010000259.1:0-1096 GCA_051883755.1 Candidatus Ventricola sp. | reverse complement strand
TGGCGCACGGCGCGGATGAACACCTCCGTCTTGCCGCTGCCCGTCACGCCGTAGAGCAGAAACGCCCCCTTGCCCGCCGTCACCGCGGGCAGAAGCGTGCCGAGCACCTCCTGCTGCTGGCGCGTGAGCTGCGGGTCCTGCGCGGCCAGGCGCTCCATCGCGCCGTACGGGCTGCGCAGCACCTCGCGCTTTTCGATCCTCGCAAAGCCCATTTTGCACAGCGCATTCAGCGCCGGGCGGACATCCCCCAGCTGCGCGCGCAGCGTCTCGCACGGCAGCTCACCACGATCGCTCTCCATGAGCAGCCTCAGGACGGCGGCGCGCTTGGGCGCGCGGCTCTGCGCGGCAAGCACCTGCGCGCGCACGGCCGTCTCCACGGTCAGCACCGCATATTCCTTCGTCTTTTCCGCGATCCGCTCGCCGCGCATCTGCGCCGGGAACATGAGCCGAAGCGCCTGCGCCAGCGTGCAGAACGACGTCTCCTTGATGGCCTTCGCCAGCTCGAGCAGCGCGGGCAGCACAGCGGGATAGTCCTCCAGCGTATCGCAGACGTCCTTGACGCGGCTCTCCGGCAGGTCGCACGCATCCAATAGGCCCACGACCACGCCCTCCACCTGCCGCTGACGGCCGAAGGGAACGTGCACGCGCATGCCGGGGCACAGCTTCAGCCCCTCAGGCACGCGGTAGGTGAACACACGGTCCACATCCTCGTGCGCGATATCCACAATCACCTGGCAAAACGGCATGCGCAATTCCTCCCCAGCTTCAGTCCATCCATTATAGCGTGAACGCGCGCCGCTTTCAAGATTGCAAAATCCCCGGCACTGTGGTACGCTGAAGACAAAGGGAGGGAAAACCATGCAGGCCAGCCGGATGTTTGAAATGCTGTACATGCTCCTTGAGCGCGAAAAGATAACGGCGGTCGAGCTGGCAGAAAGGCTCGAGGTTTCCGTGCGCACCGTATACCGCGACGCGCAGGCGCTGTCCGAGGCGGGCGTGCCGGTTTACGCCGAGCGCGGCAAGGGCGGCGGCATCTCCATTCTGCCCTCCTTCAAGCTCAGCAAGTCCATGCTCAGCGAGGCCGAGCGCCGCAGCA
>JBJEUI010000258.1:13306-89823 GCA_051883755.1 Candidatus Ventricola sp. | reverse complement strand
CCGGCAGGGACAGCGCGCTGAAGGTCTCATCGAGCAGCAGACTGCGAATCAGCGCGTCTGCCTGCGCATAGCGGAGGCCGGGCTGCGTGATGACCGTGCGCTCAGATTCGCGGCCCACATCCGGCAAGGACCGCACGCCAATGCTCTGTGTCAAATCCAGCAGCTCCAGATATGCTTTAATTTCCGCAGCATGCACATCATCGAGCTGAGCGGTCTGCTCCGCCCGATTGCGGATTTCGAGCAGCTGCCGCAGGCTTTCCGTCACAGCAGGCAGGTCAATCCGATCCAGAATATCCGTCGGGTTTCCCCGGTCGCGCCTCAGATTCTGGGCTGAGATGCCCGGGTCATGGGACCTAAAGCCCCGCGTCAGGACTTCCAGCGTAAAGCGGTGGTTCATATCCTCCACCACGCGGTTGATCGCACTGGTCAGCTCGTCTCTGTCGTACAGATCCCGAAGATTCCGGAAGTGCCCTTCATACTGGTAGCAGCGCAGCGAATGCTGGATATTGCGGGCAATGGCTGTATCGACATACTCGTCAGCGCTCTTTTTGCTGGCAAACGTGGAGGTTTCGTTGTAGTGGACGCCGCCAAGGCTCATGGTGCCGCCGTACCGGATGTATTCGTCGATGCCGTGAATGCCAAGAACGCGCTCAAACTCGCGGTAGGGGATAAAGGTCGTATGCAGCAGGATGCAGCGGTCATAGAGCTGCTCATCCTCCGTGAACAGGAAGCCCAGTGAGTCCGTGCCGGACAGCACGATCTTCATGCCGCAGGCCGCAAACACATCGGAAAAGAGCGCCGCGCCCTCGATAAAGTCCTCCATGAGCGTCACTTCGTCGAGAAATACATAGCAGAAGCCCAGATTTTCCAGCATCCTGAGATCGCGATTCACATCAGCCAGCGTGTCCTTTGCCGTGATCTGAATGAACGCCGCCTTTTCCAGCTCCGCATCGCTCATTTCCGCGAAGATCTGACGGATCATGGTTGTTTTGCCCGTGCGGCGCAAGCCATAAAGGATCAACACCCTGTCCTGCGGCTCTCCGTAAATATAGTCATGCAGCTGCTGAAAGCATTCCCTCCTGCGGTAGCGGCGAACTGAGGCGGAGAAGGCGCGCAAGGACTCGCCGGTGCGGACATTGGTTGTCAACGAATAGGCAGGCGCGGCAGAACGGGCTTGTGCGGGCAGCTGCTTTTGCAGAGCCTTCAGCTCCTTTTCCAATGCTTTCCGATGCTCAATCTTCTCCCGGAAGGAATCGACTTCCTCCGCAGGGATATACTTCTCCCGCCGCTTCTTCTCCTCTGTCCAGCGATGATAGAAGTACCCCCTGCCGTTGACTGTTTTCTTTGTGATTGACCCGGAAGGAAGCAGTTCAATTTGCTGTTTCAATTCAGTCAGCCTGTTTTGAAGCTCGGACAGTTCCAATGCGCTCCCTCCTCCCGATTGATGATATGAGCATTATACCCTATTATACCCGTTTCCTCAAGGAGTATAATGGGGGATAGATGGCTGCCTGCATCGTGTTCTGTCCAAAGCTGCGCAAGCTTCTCAAGTTTTCCGCATCCTTTGGAAATATATCAAGATCCGAAAACGCTGACAAGAGCAGACAGTGTAGGGCTTTTTCCTTTCCCCCCGGAGAGAAAAGATGTCGTTTTGACGACTCTGAAGAAATGTTCCCGTGCTAACCGTTTTCCGGGTTCGGATGGGCAAGCCCCAGGTCCACCGGCACGCTTACGCCAGCAGCTCCCGCTTTTCCCACTTTCCCCAGAGAAAATAGAGAAACACGGGGATCGCCGTCAGATACGTCGCCAGCGTATAGCCGAAGAAGAATCCAATCACACCAAGCCCCATGACGCTGCCCAGCAGATAGCTGCACAGCACACGGCCGACAAAGGCATCCACCAGCGCAAGCGTCATTTTGAACACCACAAAGCCCTGCGCATTCACCAGCGCGTTGCAGGTGGGCATCAACGCCTTGCCCGGCAATTCCAGGGCGAGCGTCAGCGCGCAGATCGCCGCATAGCCCAGCACATCGGCGTCCTGTGTAAACACGCCGAAGCACGCCCTGGGCGCGAGGATAAAGCAGATGAAGAAGACCGCGTTGACGCACAGGCACAGCTTGATGCCCACCCAAACCGTCTCCTTGACGCGGTCCAGCTTGCGTGCGCCGAGGTTCTGCCCGATCATGCTGGCCGCGCCCATGCCGATGGCGTTGGTCACCACATGCGGCACCTCGCGGAGCTTTTGGCTGACGCCGAGCGCAGCGCTGGCGACAAGGCCATAGGAATTGACCATGCTGCCCACGAACAGAAAGCTGATCTGAACCGCTCCGCTTTGCAGCGCCATCGGCAACCCCAGACGCACCATCATGCCCGCCGACTGCGCGTCGTAGTGCAGCACGGATGGACTGAGCGAAAACCCCATTTCCCTGCGATGCCGGTTCAAGTAAAGCACGCTGAACAGCACGCTGGCCGCCTGACCGATTACCGTGCCGATGGCCGCGCCGACGGCGCCCATTCTGAGCCCTGCAATCAGGATCAGATCCATCGTCAGATTGATCAGCGAGGCAATCGCCACAAAGACCAGCGGATGTCTGCTGTCGCCAAGCCCGCGCAAAATAGCGCTGAACATGTTGTAGAAGCCCGTGAAGATCATTCCTGCGCCGCAGATCATGACGTATGCCCGCGCTGCAGCAGATGCTTCCGGCGGCGCCTGCATCATCCGGAGGAGCAGGCTGCTTGCCGAAAGACAGATCAGGCCCAGCAGCACGGAAATCGCAGCCATCATGAAGACCAGCGTGCCGATGATCCTCTGGATCTGCGCTTCCTTTCCCGCACCCTTCGCCTGTGCGAGCAGGATCTGCCCCGCCGTTGCAAAGCCGATGACAATCATATTCATCAGATTCATGATCTGGCTGCCCACGGAAACCGCAGAAAGGCCGGCGCTGCCTACGACCTGCCCGACGACGATGGTATCGACTGTGGAATACATGGTTTGCAGAAGCGTGCTGAGCACGAACGGAACCGAAAAGACGATCAGCGTCCTTCCCACCGCCCCGACAGTCAGATCCTGCATTGCATTCTTCGTGGTCATAATTCCTCCGTTTCTGTTGCGTCCTGTCTGATACCGGTCTCATCCTGAATTGCTTCTATGCGCGCAAAGCAGGAATTCAGAAATAAACTGGTATGAAAAAAGCGTAAGTCCGCATTTGCCCGGACTTACGCATCAAAGCTGCTCAGCTGTATTGATTATATATAAATTCTTCGAATAAAAAAAGCATTTTATCCAATCAATTTCTGCGAGGATTCCTGCGCATTTTGCACTAGAGCCAAGCCGGTGACAGCAGACAGGCCGCCCATGGGCGGAATCCCGAAAGCGGCACCTCCTCGGCCGGTTCCGACAGAAATGGACTGCTGAGTCGCTTTCGCATGCAGTCAGGGCGTGACAAACCACTTTTCAAACAGGATTTCCAGCGGGTCGCCCGTGATGGCAAAGCTGCCGATGGCGCGATACCCCAGCTTGACATAGAAGTGCTGGGCGTATTCATCCTGTGCGGATGACGTCATAATCTTCTCGTGGCCCGCAGCGCGCATGTCCTTTTCCCAATGCTCGACGATCATGCGGCCATAGCCCCTGCCGCGATACTCGTCCAATATGCGCAGATGGTTCATGAAGGGCACAATGTCCCAGAACAGGTTCCAGCGCAGCCAGCCGGCGACCTCGCCGTCGAACTCGGCAATCAGCATGCGCCCCTCGCTCAGGCAGGCGCGAAGAACCTCGGGGGTGACATGGTGTTCAAAGCCGCACAGCCGCGCATAATCGTCCGGCACCGCGGTGCGAATGCTGAAGCGATCCATATTTCTTCCTCCTTATACTAATTCTTGTTAAAATGACCCAATCCGCGCACCATCTTTTCCGCCCTGACTTTGCCTCGTTCCGTTCAACGTACCTCCAGTACGCCTCACTGCACTTGGCTTCGTCAGAGCGAAAAATCTGATGCGCTCTGTTGGGCATTTTAACTGCGAATTAGTATTACCCATTACATGCGCGTGGAATTGGAATCCAGACGCGTAATGATGTCCTGCTGGATGGCGGGCGAGAGATCGAGGAAATTCACGAAGGTTCCGTGAATCCGCATGATGTAAACGCCGCTGGGCGCGTACTTTTTGGGATTCGCCAGCACCTTTCGCAGGGTCTCCGGGGTCGTCACGTTCATATACAGATAGAACGGAGACAGCTTTTCATTGCCGGGATTGAAGAACAGCGGCGCAATGACGCGGTTCTTCATCTGCATGCCCTTTTCCTCAAGCGTGGGCGCCGTGAAGTACTTCGGGTCGATGCCGAAATGGGACGCGTATCCGCCGGAAAATTTCCCGTACGGCAACGCAAAGGCGGACAGCGTTCGAAAGCCCAGTCCCTGCTGTGCATCGCCGAACAGCGGATCGACGCCATAGCCCAGCATCTCACGGCTCTTTCGTCCATCCGGCAGCGCGCCCACCCAGTAGCCATAGGTCAGATGCGTGCTCGGACTGCTCCAGTCGGGGCGGAACGGATTGCCCCAGTTATTGCGCAGAGACGCGACCAGGTCGGACACTCGATCTGCGATTTCCGCTGCCTCCCGGTCGGACTCCGGAATGTTGTTGCCGAACTTGGGGTAGCTCCGCAGGTATTCGCGCAGCTCGGGATCGTCGGCAAAGTCATTTCTGAGCGCCCTCAGCAGGCGTTCGCAGTCTTCCGGGCGCTCGTTGAGCAGATGATCGATGGCCACAAAGGAATCTGCCACGACGGAGAGACCGTGGATCAGACAGCCGCTGCCGTTATAGCGGGTTCCCTGATTGGAGGTATCGCGCATGTCGTAACCGGTCTCGGCGCCGCCCATGAATGCGCTGAGAAAGGGCACGCGCAGATTGGACAGCGCTGCAGTCGCGCCGTTGGCCGCCTCGGCCATCGCCTTCGCCGCGCATTCCAGCGCAGCATAGAACAGCGGGCGAATGTTTTCCAGCAGCGCCTTCGGATCAGAGGGCGCTTCCACATCCATCAGGTGCTTCCCGGTGATGAGCGAATCGCCATGGTTGATAACCAGCTCCAGCACCTTGCCCATATTCAGCCAGCTGTTGGTGGTGTTGCCGCTGTCCTTGCCCATGATGAGCGGCTCCTGACATCCGGCTACGGAATAATCCGCAAGATCGCCGGTCTCCACGCCGTTCTCTGCGAGAATCTCGAACAGGGAATCATCGTTGAACAGCGAGGGCGTGAGCATGCCGGGGGTGAAGAAGAAGCGGCCCAGCTCGCGATAGAGCGCGTCCGGCGTGTTTTTGTGCAGCTTCACAGACAGGATGGGCTGCGGAAGCATCATTTCAAAATAAGCGTCCAGCAGGGCATACGAGGTGGGATTCGTCAGGTCGTTGCCCTGGACGTCCCGCCCGCTGATCAGCACATTCTGGGAAATGGCCCAGCTGCGGTCGCCGACGTTGAAAAACACCAGCAGGCAGCTCAGCAGCTCGGCAGCCTCCTCCCGGGACATATCGGTCATGGCGCGGTAGGGCTCAAAGATGCGGTCGGCATTGCCCACGGACAGCGCAAAGGGATTGGGCGCCTGCTCCAGACACATGACCTGCCACAGCAGCATGAAGCTCTGGATGGCTTCGTAAAGGCAGCGCGCGCCATAGGCGGGAACGCGCTCCAGCGTTTCGATGATCAGCTCCAGCTGCGGTCTGCGCTCTGCGCCGGCAGAGGCCAGCTGCTCGCGCGCCAGCTCTGCATAGCGCCCGGCCAACAGCACGACGCATTCAAGAGAATCGATCATCGCCTGCAGGTTCATCCGGCGCTCTTCGTCACAGACGCCGTTCATGCGGTCCTTAATGCCGGCAATGAGATCCCTGACACCGTATTTCAGTACCCCCCGGAAGTCCGGGATCACATGACCGGTGACCTGCTCGACGAAGAACACAACCTCTCCGATGTAATTGTCGTAGGCTTCATAGACCTTCATCAGGTCGCGGACATACGCGCTGTCCGTGGTCCTGCGGCGCAGCGAATCGACCCGTTCACGGGTGATCTCCCCCTCGGGCACGATGTCATCGAACACCGCTGTGGGATCGCAGTAACCGCTGAAGGTTTCCACGCGAAAGCTGGGATTGATCAGCGCATAGGTGCGGGCAAACGCATCGCGCTGTGTTCCTGCAAACACGGCGTTCGCGCTCAGCTCCAGCGGCAGAGCCATGATCATCCGGCGAAGCTCATTGGCTGCCTTTCTCTCCGGCGGCGCGTCTTCGGAAACGCTCATCGCCGCCTCTCGGGCATAAAACCATCCGTCCAGCCGTTTCATCGCGCGCTCCTCACGGAAAAGCGCTTTGGCCATCTCAACCATCTGACCAGGGCGATATCCCTTCAGCATGTATGTCTCTCCCTCCTAGGTTCGGACAGTGCAAAGACCGCGTGTGTGCAGCGCGTCGAGGAACGCATTCTTCTGTTCATCGGTGAGAAAACCGTTTGATACCGGATAGGGCAAACCCAGCTGTGCCCACTTGACCTTGCCATACTCATGATACCAAAGCGGCTCAAAGCGCACGTTCTCTCCGCGCAGCGAGACCAGCAGCTCCGCCATGGCGGTCAGCTCGTCAAACGAGGCATTGTAGCCGTTGACCAGCGGAATATGAATCAGCACATCGGGATGCTCCGCGCAGGCGCGGCGAAGGTTGTCAAGCACGAGCTCCTGCCTGACGCCCGTGATCTCCTGATGCCGCAGCGCATCGGGATGCTTCAGATCCATGATCAAATGATCGACGCACCCAAACAGCTCCGGCAGGCGCGGATGGCTGGCATTGGTCTCGATGGCGGTGTCGACGCCTTGCCGGTGCAGCGACTTCAGCATGTATTCGAGGGCGTCGAACTGCAGGGTGGGTTCTCCGCCGGTGAACGTCACGCCGCCGCCTTCGAAGAACATGCTGCGGCTGCGGAGCACCTCATCCATCAGCGTTTCCACGTCGACTGCGGCGCCCTCCGGCGAAAGCCCCTCCGGATTCGCGCACCACGGACAGCGCATATTGCAGCCCCGCAGATGATAGACCAGCCGGTTGCCCGGCCCGTCCTGAGAAAAGTTAAACCCCTTCTGAAAGATTCTGATCTTCATGTTCATTCCAGATGCTCTTCATGGCCCATGCCGTGCCCTCGGCCCGCAGGCCCTGCGCGCAGCGGAGCTCCAGTGCTTTTCCCGCCATCTCCTGGCCATAGCTCGCGGAGATTTCATCCTGCAGAAAGAACTCGCAGGAAGCGGTGTCGGTCAGAATGCGCATCGAGAGGACGCCCTTCTTCTGCGTCGTAAACCGCTTGCCGCCGTCAAAGACGGTCTCGCCCGTGTGTGGATCATAGACGAAGCTGCCGTTGCCAACGCGTACGGTCACAGGCGCGTCGCAGGAGATGCTCAGCCGCAGATCGCCCTGCGGCAGCAGCGCGAGCTCCGCCTTCGTGCATCCGGCGATACGGACCCCGGCCGGCGCTCCGGTATGCAGCGTATCGAGCGCAGGAATGGGCGTGCGGGTTACGCGATAGCCATCCGGCGTGCTGTACAGCTTCAGCAGACACGGCACCGTCATCTGCTGGGAAAACGGCATGCCGGGAAAGCTGTTGGGATCCGTCCAGGACAGCTTTTCATCGCGCAGCCAGCTGATGTGCATGCGGCCGTCCCTGTCGTCGCGGCCGGTCCATGTCTGTCCGGCATAGGTGCATCTGCCATAGTCCAGCGGAAAGCGTTCGCCAATCTGCGTGAACGTGCCCGCCGAGAAATCGCCGACGCGATAGTTGCCGTCCGCGCCATAGAGCACCCATCTGGGCTCTCCCCCGTTTTCGGGCGTGAGCCGGAACAGATCAGGACACTCGAACAGATCGTCGGAACGGGACGTGAAGCTCCACGTATGCAGATCGTCGCTGTGATAGAAGCTGACGCAGTTCCCCCTCTCTGCGGTTTCGTACACGGCGATGCCAAATCCGCCCTCGGGATCATGGAAGATGCGCGGATCGCGCCAGCTTTTGCCGTCCTGCGTGGGAATGGCAGGACATTCCGGGAACAGCGTAAAATGGTTTCCGCCGTCGACGCTGTACGCCAGGAATTGCCCCTGGGAAGGGCATTCGCCCGGATGGCCGTCCGGACGAGGATGGCGGTAATCGGCGGAGCCCAGATGCGTGAAGGCGGCGATGAGCGCACCTTTGCCATAGCCGGCCGCGCCGTCGGCATCCACGATGCAGCTGCCGGAGGCGATGTGGCAGCTGCTACCCCACGGGCGAATGCCGTCGGGGCGCTCTGTCCAGCGGACGCCGTCAGGGCTGACCGCGTGGCCCCAGTGAATGTTGACGCCGCCGTGCGTGATTCCATAGGGATTGTGCTGATAATACAGATGATAGTTTTCTCCGTCAAATACCAGTCCGTTTGGATCGTTCAGCCAGCCGCGGCGGGAGGAAAAGTGATATTGCGGGCGCAGTGTCTCGGCATAGAGACCGGCGTAAAGCGGATTGCGGCGGTCCATCGCCGCGCCCTCCGCAATGCCGTCCAACAGGCCGGCGGGCGCACGGTCATCGATGGTCAGCGTCACCGTTCTGCCGATGTAATCCTCCAATTCCATGCCGCACCAGAAGTCCGGTTCTCCGGCGGCGATGCCGAGATAGAGCTCGGCAAACTGGAGGCCGTCTGCTTCAAATCTCACATAAAACCGTTCTGTATCGCGGCCGATGGGAAAGTGCAGCCAGCCGCTTTTGATTTCGATGGACCTCACCTGCATGCGGGTGCTCCTTTCCGGCAATCAAAGAAGAATGGACAGTTGGCTTCGTACAGCGCGCGATAGGTTTGCTGCCGCTCGCGATAGAGCAGCGTATGCTCGCGGATGGGCTCCACGCAGCCATCCTCATAGCGGACGATGGCTTCACAGGCCTCGGACAGGCTGCCGTACGCGCCTGTTGCGACCATCGCGCAGATCGCTGCGCCGATGCCGGCCTCCTCGACCATGTTCGTGGTGTGGATCGGACGGTCCAGCATATCGGCAATGATCTGCTTCCACAGCGCGCTTCGTGCGCCGCCGCCGGAGAGCACCAGCCGGTCAATCCGGGGATTGAGCTGCTGAATGCAGTCCATCGCGTCGGCCAGGGCATAACTGATTCCCTCCACCACGGCGCGGGTCATGCTGGCGCGGTCGTGCCCCAGCGTCAGACCGAAGAACATGCCGCGGGCCTCGGGGTTCAGATGCGGCGTGCGCTCGCCCGTCAGGTAGGGCAGGAAGAACAGCCCGTCGCTGCCGGGCGCCACCTCCGCCGCCTGCCGGTGCATCTCGCGGAAATCATGGGTGTTGAGCACCTTGTCGAAAAACCAGTTCTGCGCCAGACAGCAGTTCAGAATCGCGCCCATCACATACCATGTATCCTTCGCTGCATGGCAGAAGGTGTGCGTGCGCAGCTGGGGATCATAGATGGGTTTGCTGACGGGCGCAAAGATCTGTCCGCCCGTTCCAAGGGTCACGGACACATCGCCCGGCGCCAGGATGCCGTTGCCGATGGCCTGCATGGGCTGATCGCCGCCGCCAAAGGCCACGGGAATGCCGGGCACAAGGCCCAGCGCCGCCGCCGCCCGCGCCGTCAGCGCGCCGTGCACCTCTGTGGGCAGGTGTCCGGCATCCGGCAGGATGGCGCGGTCGACGCCGAAGGTTTCCAGCATCGGCATGCTCCAGTCCTGCGCGGCACAATCGAATGCCAGCGTGCTGCAGGCATCGGTTGGCTCGGTGCCGTATTCGCCGGTCAGAAGGAATCGGATGTAGTCCTTCGGCAGCAGCACATGGCGAATTTTCTCATAGATTTCAGGACGGTTTTCCCGCATCCACAGCAAGGAGCAGAACTGAAAGCCCACGCCCACGGGATTCTGCGTCCATCGACCCAGCTTTTCCAGACCGATGCGCTCGCGAATCATCGCCACCTGCGCCACAGAGCGCTGGTCGCACCAGATGATCGCCGGATAGAGCAGGCGGTCATCTGCATCGGTCAGCACCATGCCGTGCATCTGTCCGGACAGGCCAATGCCCGAAATCTCGTCCGGACGGACGCCGGACGCGGCCATCGCTTCCGCCAGAGATTCCTTCAGCGCGCGCCACCAGTCCTCTGGCGCCTGCTCGGCATAGCCCGACACCGGAATGGAAATCGGATATTCGCGGTAACCAATGCCGCAGATGGAACCGTCCTCCCGAACCAGCAGCGACTTGAGTCCGGTCGTTCCCAGATCAATTCCCAGATAAACTGACATTGATTTCCCTCGCTTTTCTTTTCTCGTTAGAGAATTTGGAGTTCGATGTCCTCAGCCGACGCCGTTCCGGCGATGGCGTACAGCTCCACGGCTGCGCCGGCGTCAGCGCGGTCGTCCATGCGCATGGTCATGCCCCGGCCGTCGGACAGCATCAGATCGAGAATATCGCCGTTGACCAGCAGATCGACGCTCACCTCGCCGGACAGATCCACGTTTCGCAGCAGATCGCGGCAGGAGCCGCGTTCAAAGTCTCCGCGGGGACGCGTGATGGTCACCATCCGCGCCGCGCGGTCCATTTCAATGCGGTAGCTGCGCTCGCCAAGGGTCAGCAGCAGGCCCGCCAGCGTGCTCTCTCCGCCGATCTTCAGCCTGGCCTTCAGGCGGAAATCGCCGGCGGTCTCCGACAGAACCGCAGCGGCGCGGCCCTGACCCGCGTCCACCGCAGCGCCGGCGGGATGGCGCAGCTCCTTTGCCCTGGGCATGATCTCCTCCAGCTGCCTGATGCCCAGTGTGCCGTCGGGGCGCTGGAACAGCTCGTGGGTCACCGCGTTGCCCGCGTAGGTCCGGGGCCGGCGCGCCAGGAAGCCGGTGGAGAAGCGCCGGCCGCCAAAGGCTGCGGTCTTCGGCACCTGCGACTCGAGGGTATCCAGAAGGTCGTTTTCAGGGCGAATCCACGGGCCGAACGGATTGCGGGACATGCGATAGCGCGCGATTGCAAAGTTCGAGAACACCAGATAGTACCAGCCGTTCCACTCAAAATAGTCGCTGCATTCGGGCTGATCGGAATAGCCGGGCACGATGAACGGCCCGTGCTGCGTCCATTCAATCAGATCCGGGCTGGTCAGATGCGCCAGACAGCCGCTGAAGCGTCCGCCGTCCTCCAGATTTGTGGTTACGAGCATATGATACTGACCGTCCGCGCCGAAGAAAACCTTCGGATCGCGTGCGGACACCGGTTCATACGGCGCTGTCAGCGCGAAATACCGCCCGGACTTGACAAAGTGCACGCCGTCGTCGCTGACCGCCCAGGTCATCCGCGCAGGACTTCCATCCGACATGCGAACGGCGTAGAACGCGTAGGTCTTGCCATCCTTCTGAATCAGCGATCCGGTGCAGATGGAGCCCTCCCATTGCTCGGTGATGCCCACCGCCATGGGATGAACGGTCCACGTCTTCAAATCGGCAGAGGAGACCTGTGCCCACTGGTGCGCGCCCAGCCCCTGCTTGCTGGCATGCCCTCTGCGATCGAACAGATAGTACAGGCAGTAGCGGCCGTCGCGGTCAAAGGGCATGCAGTCGCCCACGCCGGTGTTGTGACCCGGAAGAACAAAATTCTGGAAGGGCGCGTCGTAGACCGCCTCGGGATCCTCCTCAAACGACTCGCAGGCGCTCAGCTCCAGATCGGATACGCCGTCCGCCGCCATGGCTGTCCACTCGCCCGCGTCCGGCTCGCCCAGCGGCCAATCCTCGTCCTCCAGATGCTCGTCGACATACAGCCGGAAGGAGAATCCGCGCCAGCAGAGGCGGACTTTGCCGCTGGTGCTCGGCGAGGTTAGGGTAAAGCTGAAATCGGGATGATCCCCGTATCTTTCCGAGCTCTGATTCCAGCGGGTATGGATTTCTGCGCGGAGCATGTCATCCCGCCAGACCCTCAGCACGGTCTGCGTCTGTGAGACGAGCTCCAGAATTGCGCCGGCGTCGCCCGCATCGAGCGTGAATTTCAGTTCCCATGCGTCTCCATGTCCGGCAAAGGATGCGAGTCTGTTCATTTTTCTCTCCCCTTCATTTAATTTCTGTTGGAAGCCGCTGTCTGGAAATAGGACGATGGCGTCTGCAGCATCTGATCGAAGGCGAGCACGCTTGCGCCGAGCAGCATGGGATCGCCGTTCAGCGTGCAGACCTTGATGCGCAGACGATCGTAATACTCCGGCATCAGATACTGTCTGAAGGTCTGGTTGGCCACCTCCAGAAAGAGGTTGCCGCCATTGACGATCTTGTCCGCAAAAACCACCGTATCGGGGTTGAGCGCATTGATCATGCCCACCACGCCGAAGCACAGAAAGGCCACGGTCTTTCGATAGGCGCGGCACGCGGCGGGATCGCCGGCGCGCACCAGCGCCAGAATCTCCTTTGCCCTCGCGCGCTTGAGCAGGGACGGAGGATCCGAAGGATCGACAATCTCCTGGCTGTATGCTTTCTCCAGCGCAATGGTAGAGCCGTACAGCTCAAGGCAGCCGTGGTTTCCGCACTCGCAGCGGGGACCGAAGATATTGATGCTGGTGTGACCGATTTCGCCGGCGAAGCCGTCGCGGCCGCGATAGATCGACGAATCCAGAATCAGTCCCGCGCCGATGCCGCGGTCTGCGCAGATAAACAGCAGATTGGAATTTTCAGTCGAGTCGGAATACCACATCTCCGCCAGCGCACCGCAGTTGGCGTCCTGATCCACGAACGTGGGCAGGTGAAAGGCGCTCTCGAGCTCGTCTTTGATGTCGATTTCATTCCAGCCGGGGAAGCCGCTCATCATAGAGATCCTTCCGGCGTTGTAATTGTAGGGGCCGGGAACGGCTACGCCGATGCTCAGCACAGGCTGCTCCGCCCGCTCCAGCAGCGCGCGCAGCATTTGAATCATGCTGTCCACAAAGCTGCGCACATCCTTGTTGGAATTGGTTTCGCAGCTGTCCATGTCATAGATATGGCCATCCATGTCATAGATCGCCATGTTGGTGTAGTTGCGGTTGATGCGGACTGCAGCAACGCGATAGTTCTTCGCGTTGAATTTCAGCAGCGTGGCCTTGCGCCCCACGCCTGAGCCCACGCTCTCCAGCTCTGAAACTGCGCCCCATTCGATCAGCTGGGCAACGATCTTGGTGATGGAAGCCTGCGTCAGTCCCGTTTTTTCGGCCAGCTTTACACGGGTGCGGCAGGCGTCCGCATTCAGCGCGCGCAGCACAACCGAGATGTTGTTCTCCTTTTGAAAGCTCTGATTGATGGATTCTCTTTTCATAAACACTCTTCCCCGCCATCTGATGTCTGTCGCCGTACCAGGGCGAATCAGGGAATAATTCGACCCTATGGCCCGCTTATCCTCCTCTTTTGATATGTACATACGATGAGGACTGCATCAGATTCCTGACGAATAATTAACGGCGGAATTAATTGTGAGGTCATTATAACGCATATATCTCCACAATGCAAGTAGAATTTTTTCGTTCGTTGATCATAAAGGGGAAAAATTTTCGAGAATTTTGTAAAAAGTGTTGACAGGAATTTAAAACGGCAATATAATTTAAACACGCCGTGAAGAGATCGGTATGACAGATGAAATGATTGAACGGGAGATGGATGAGAAATGATGCCCGGAGTTTCCAGCCCTCAGAAAAGCAAGACGAACAACATGTCCATTTGGAAGCGTATGCGCCACTGCTGGCAGCTGTACGTCCTCGTGCTTCCTGCGGTGATCTGCATTATCGTTTTTGCCTATGCTCCGATGTACGGCGTGCAGATCGCGTTCAAGGAATACAAGGTCAATCTGGGCATTATGGGCAGCCCGTGGGCCGGGCTGAAATACTTCCGGCAGTTTATCAATCTTCCGAATTTCGAAACCCTGATCGTCAACACGCTGAAAATCAGCCTCTATTCCCTGCTGTGGGGATTCCCGGCGCCGATTCTGCTGGCGCTGATGCTCAATCAGGTTCGATGCAGGAAGTACAAGAGCTTTGTTCAGACGGTGACATACGCGCCCTACTTCATTTCCACCGTCGTCCTGGTTTCAATGCTGAGCATCTTCCTCACCCCCAGCAGCGGCTTTGTCAACAAGATCATTGAAAACCTGGGCGGCAAGGCCATCGCGTTCATGGGCGAGCCCAGATGGTTCCGCACGGTATATGTTGCTTCCGGCATCTGGCAGGGCACCGGCTGGGGCGCGATCATCTATCTGGCCGCGCTCGGCGGCGTTGATCCAAGCCTCTATGAGGCCGCGATGGTGGACGGCGCAACCAAGATACAGCGCATCATCCACATCGATCTTCCCTGCATTCTGCCCACGATCGTGATCATGTTCATCCTGAACATGGGCAATCTTCTCAACGTGGGCTATGAGAAGGCCTATCTGATGCAGAACTCGCTGAACATCACTGTCAGCGAAATCATTTCGACGTATACCTACAAGATTGGCCTGCTCAACGGCAAGTACAGTTTTTCCACGGCAGTCGGCCTGTTCAATTCCGTGATCAACTTTGTGCTGGTGGTCGCGACCAACTATATCAGCAAAAAGCTCACGGAGAGCTCGCTGTGGTAAAGGAAGGAGAGCCGGACAATGAAAAGGAATGCAAGCAAGTCGGGCGCTATGGCCGTCAAGGACACCCTGGGCGACCGGATCTTCAACATCGTCAACCTTGTCATGCTGGGTGCCGTCGCGCTGGTCGTGCTGTATCCGCTGTATTTCGTGGTGATTGCATCCTTCACCGACCCCAACATCGTCAACAGCGGCACGCTGCTGCTGTATCCGGTGAAGTTCTATGCAAAGGGCTATGAGAAAATCTTTGCCTACAGCCAGCTGTGGGTGGGCTACCGGAACTCCCTGGTGTATATGGTGCTGGGCACGTCCGTGAACCTGATCGTCACCATCCCCGGCGCTTACGCGCTGTCCCGCAAGGATTTTGTCGGGCGCGGTCCCCTGCTGAAGATCTTCGCGTTCACGATGTTCTTCTCCGGCGGCCTGATTCCGTCGTACATCATCAACAGCAGTCTGGGACTGCGCAACAACCTGTGGGCGATGATCCTGCCCGGCGCGCTGAGCGTATGGAACATGTTGATCGCACGCACCTTTTTTGAATCCACCATCCCCGGCGAGCTGCTGGATGCGGCTCACATTGACGGCTGCAGCGATTTCCGCTTCTTCTTCCAGATTGCTCTGCCGCTGTCCAAGGCCCTGCTGGCGGTCATTACGCTGTACTACGCGGTCGGCCACTGGAACGGCTATTTCCACGCGTTGATCTACCTCAACAAGGAGTCCCAGTTCCCGCTGCAGCTGGTACTGCGCAATCTGCTGATCATCAATCAGGTGTCCACCATGGCCGGCGGCGCGGAGATGATGGACATGGCCGAGCGCCTGAAGCTGGTCGAGCAGCTCAAGTACGGCATCATCGTGGTGTCCAGCCTGCCGCTGATGATCCTGTATCCCTTCCTGCAGCGCTTCTTTACCAAAGGCGTACTGGTCGGCTCGATCAAGGGTTGATGCCCGTTTGATGCCCCTAAATGTGGTTTGAACAGCCCAATGAGGCTGTCAGATAAAGAAGAAGGAGGTTTCCACAATGAAAAAACTGTTGTCCCTGGTCATGGCTGCGCTTCTGGTGCTGACGATGAGCACCGCGTTCGCGGACGAAGTGCCGGTCATCCGCGCTCTGTGGACCAAGAGCGCTTCCTCCATGCCCGTCGCGGACATGAAGGTCGTCAAGGATGTCGAAGAACTCGCCGGTGTCAAGTTTGACATCATCGAGGTGCCTGAGGAGGGCTCCAACGAGAAGATCAACCTGATGATCAACACCGGCGACCTGCCGGACGTCTTCATGGAGGGTCTGAACCAGTCTTACATCACGACCTACTATGGTCAGGATGTCTTCGTTCCGATTACCGATTACATCACGCCGGAGATCATGCCCAACCTGTACCGCATCATTACGGAGAATCCGGAGTACGCTGCCGCGATGACCGCGACGGACGGCGAAATCTGGGGCTTCCCCCGCATCGAAGAGATGTTCGGCCTGGTTTGCAATCAGGGCATCCTGCACATCAATGAGGAATGGCTGAACAACCTCGGTCTCGAGGTTCCCACCACGCTGGATGAGTTCAAGGCGTGCCTGATCGCCTTCCGTGACAACGACTGCAACGGCAATGGCGATCCCAACGACGAGATCCCCTACATGTTCCGCATTGGCGATTCCGGCATCGGCTCCTGGCGCAACAACCAGTCCATCGGCCAGTTCTTCGGCTGCTGGGGTCAGGCGGACACCGGCGACCGTCTGGCGCTGACCGAAGACGGCACCGTCATCTGCACTGCCACCACCGAGGCCTACAAGGAGGGCCTGAAGTGGTTCAGCGAGCTGTACAACGAAGGCCTCATCTGGGCTGATTTCGCCCTCAACGACGGCGCTGCCTTCCAGGCTGCTCTGAACTCTGTGGATTGCACCGTCGGTGCGGTCAACGTCTTCTCCATCGTCGACATGATTCCCCGTGAGCGCCGCGATATGTACACTGCGGTTCCGTATCTGCAGGGCCCCGGCGGCGAGTACGGCTGCAAGGACAATGTCTCTGAGCTGCACAACACCATCAACGGCGCCATCACCACCGCCTGCAAGGATCCGGAATTCGTCTGCTCTGTCATGGACCTGTACTATGATCCGCAGCGCTCCGTCGAGACCAACTGGGGCCCGATCGGCCTGTACTACATCCTCGACGAGAATGGCGTGATGCAGTGGAACAAGGATGTTGAGATGCCCGCCGGCGTCGATACCTTCTCCCAGCTGCGCGTCTATTCTACCCCCATTCACTTCAACGCGGTTCTGTCCGAGTACTATGACACGGTGGTCGCCTATCCGGAAGACGCCGCGGACCTGTACGCCGACATGAGGAAGGTTGGCTTCGTTGACAAGCACCTCAACGATCCCATCATTCCGCCGAACATGTGGTATTCTCCTGACGATCAGGAAACCATGTCCCTCATCGCGGACAACCTGTACAACCTCATCGACAACTACAATGCCACCGCCATCATCAACGGCAATGTCGACGAGACCTGGGACAGCTACGTCGCTTCCCTCGAGGCCGCGGGCCTGGGCACCTATCTGGACATCGTGCAGCGCAACTATGACGCTTACGATGAGGTGCTTGACACCTACCTCTCCGGCGTCGATGCGCAATAAGTATCGGCCAACCGTATCGCTCATTTCAGGGATCTGGCTCTGCCAGATCCCTGATTGCTTTGCCCGGAAGACGTGAAAAAAGGCGCCGCCTCTCATGGCCTGATTCAGCCATTTTGAGACAGCGCCTTCATACTCTCCTTCCTTTGATCATCTTTTACGCGGTCAGAATGGGAACGGGTCTTTGAGCCGCCCATATGCAGCTGTGCATGGCGCGCGATTTCATTCCCATGCGGATCGAAACTCCATGATGGTTTACGCTCTTCCGATCCAGACCGTCATTTCGCCCGGGACGCGCTCGCCCCACAGGCAGTAGGGCACGGCCTTCACCGTCACACTGCGTGCAGACATCTCCACGGGGAAATACAGCCGTTCCTCCGCCAGCGCAGCCGCTGAGGACGCCTTGCCCGGAACGGACAACGCCACGTATTCACCGAAGCCGGGCACGTCGTTTTGCCATGTCTGTTCGATGGGCGCCGATGCGCTCACGCGCAGATCCTCCACCAGCGGGCCGTTGTCCGTCTCCTCGCAGCAGTAGACCACCGGGCCGCGGGTGAGGACAACCTTGCCGCTGTCTTCACGCACGCGCGGATGCGCCTGCATCATGCACGGCGTCATATCCAGCTCCAGGGTGAGCGCCGTTTCGCCTGACCAGCTCCGCTCGATCGCCAGATAGCCCCGGCTGAGCATGCTGCTGCTGCCGGGACGGCCGTCGATCCAGAAGCGGCGGCACCAGCCGGGGATGCGCAGCATCAGCGCAAACGCTGTGGGCTTGTCCGTGCTGACCGTGATGCGCACGCGCCCCTCCAGGGGATAATCGGTATGCTGAGCAACGGTGACGTTCGCACCGCCCAGCTCAAAGGCGGCACAGCCCTGCGCATACAGGTTCAGCCACAGCTGCCCCTCCTGCGCGGATGCCATGCAGCGGGGCAGGCTGGAGAAGAAGCGTGCCAGATTGGGCGGGCAGCAAGCACACTCGTACCAGGCCTGGCGAACAGGCTTTACATGGGTCTTGAGCGGATCGCGGCGGCACGCCTCCTCATTGACCAGCAGCGGATTGACGTAGAAATAATGCTGGCCATCCTGCGCGATGGCTGCGGGCAGAATATTGTAGATGCACCGCTCGATCACATCGGCCAGCTCGCCGTCCGGCTGCATCATCAGCATGCGGTGGGCAAAGAAGCACAGGCCGATGGACGCGCAGGTTTCGGCATACATGGTGTCATTGGGCAGATCGTAGGGATAGGTGTATGCCTCCAGCACCGACGTGGTGCCGATGCCGCCGGTGACGTACATCTGCCGCCGGGTAACCTCGTCGAGCAGCTCGCGGCAGTGCGCCAGCAGCGCTTCGTCTCCCGTCAGCCGCGCCACGTCCGCCATGCCGGCATACAGGTACATGGCCCGCACCGCATGCCCGGTCACATGCTCGTAGCTGGAGGTCTCGCGTTCGGGATCGCCCCAGCCCCAGCAGCCGTAATCCAGCGGATTGCCCTCCCTGCGGGTCGCCTGATAGAATTGCTCCGGCGTATCCCTGCGGGCATGAACGAACCACACGGCCGTATCCCGGTAGCGCGTCTCCCCCGTCGCGCGGAAGAGCCGGCACAACGCCATCTCGATGATCTCGTGGCCCCGATAGCCATGAAGCTGCCCCTCCTCCGGGCCGAAGACGCGGCAGACGTGATCCGCCATACGGCAGGCCACCTCCAGCAGCCGGGTCTTTCCGGTGCCCTCCCAGTAAGCGACGCCCGCCTCGATCATGTGGCCGAAGCAGTACAGCTCGTGGGAATCCGGATCGGTCCATTTCTCGTCGGGGCGCACCAGCTGGTAGTAGGTATCCAGATAGCCGTCCGCATCCTGCGCGTTGGCAATGGTCTCGATGACGGCGTCCGCGATGGCCTCCAGCGACGCGTCCCGGCGGCTGCGCAGCGCACAGCCCGCGGCGTCAAGCCATTTGGACAGATCGGTGTCCTGATAGGGCACGCCGCCGAATTCTCCCGATGCCTCGCCCGCGGCGATGCGGAAATTGTTCACGGTTGGATTGGGCCCCCGCTGTCCGCTGATGACCTGCCACTGATAAGGAAGCGCCTTGTCCGCGATGATGTTCATGTAATGCCGCAGGAAGCCGCCGCTGATGCTGCTGCGAATCGGTTCGGCCGCGTGATTCATGGGATCTCCTCCTTGTTCGATTCGGTTTGTGCATAGGGAATGCGCAGGGTCACGGTGGTACCCTCTTCCCACTGGCTGTCGATCTCGATCCCCCGATTGTAGTACAGCAGCATCCGCTGATGGACGTTGCGCACGCCTACGCCTCCGGCAAAGGGATCGGTGTTCTCCACGACATCGGTTCGGTTCATGAAGCTGCGCAGCTTCTCCAGCGCCTCCTCGGTCATGCCGTTGCCGTTGTCCGCAACGCGGAGGACGAGGTCATCTCCCTCCCTCGCGGCGCTGACGTGAATGTGCCCGGCCTCGAAGCTGTTGCGCAGCCCGTGATTCACGCTGTTCTCCACCAGCGGCTGCAGCAGGAATTTCAGAACGCGCCGCCCTCTGAGCGCTTCGGGCACGTCGATACTCCACGAGAATGCCTGCGGGAAGCGGATTTTCTGGATATCCAGATAGCAGGTGATGTACTTGACCTCGTGCTCCAGCGATACAAAATCCTGCCCATGGGCCAGGCCCAGACGGAACAGCGTGGACAGGCTGATGACCAGCGACGCGATCTTCTCGCTGCCCTCCTCGCGTGCCATCATGTAGATGCTGTCCAGCGTGTTGTAGAGGAAGTGCGGATTGATCTGTCCCTGCAGCGTCTTGAGCTCCAGCGCCCGCTGGCGGCGCTGATTCTCCTCGTTTTGCCGGATGTAGGAGCGCGTGTCGGCAATCATTCGATTGAACGTTCTTGCCAGCGCAGCCGTCTCGTCGTCCCGTCGGACAGGCACCACCACATCCATGTCGCCGCTGCCAAAGCGCATCATGGCCTGGCGGATTTCCTGCAGCGGGCGGGTCAGCCGCCCGGAGATGAACACCACCAGCGCCACGCCGACCAGCAGGGTGGCCAGCAGCGCCAGCATCAGGACGCTGAGCATCTTGTCGGCAGGGGCATAAACCACGCTGCGGCGAACCCATGTCGTCAGCGTCCAGTCTCCCGCAGAGGCTGTACACAGGAAGTAGTTGTCCGTATCCTCCGGCAGCGGATCGCCCAGCGCAAAGCCGCGGCCCTCCAGCCGCCAGCACTGCTCGTCGTTCATGTACTTCGACGCCGTGTCCATGAAGGCCGAGCGGTCGATGAGCATATAGAGCGCGCCCAGCTGGCGGTTGAGGTCCTTGGTGGTCTCGTGAATCACGCGGAACATGACCGCCGTATCCTCCTGATATGCCGTCGACCACAGGGCATTGCCGCTGGAATTCTTGACCTGCGGAAGCGTGTCGCTGACGAAAACGGTGACCGCGCGGGTCACATTGTTGCCGTAAATCTCCCCTTGGCCATCGACCAGATACAGCCCGCGAATTTTTCGGTCGTAGGCTGAGTAACGCATCAGCAGCGTGCGCAGCATGTTGCTTGTCTCGGTGGGATCCCTGTCGTCGTATGCACCTGTCAGGAAAGCCTGCACCGTGTCATCCGCCATGATGTTGACGGAATACGCCTGAAGCGAAGCGCGCGTGCTGTTGAGCTGGGAGCACAGCAGCGTGGTCGTCCGCTGCAGATGGTTGACGTGGGTATCATACAGCGAAGGGCGAAGCGTGGCCGCCGTGACATAGGCCAGCACACCCAGCAGCACCACGATCACCGCCACAAACCACAGGATGAGCTGATCGCGCAGAAGCTTGGGGGACCATCGGTTTCGCTTCTTCATAGGCTGTGCTCCTGTCGGTATTGCTTGGGGGTCATTCCCTCGTGCTTCTTGAACAGGGCGCTGAAGTAGTTCGGGTGATTATAGCCGACCTTCAGCGCAATCTCATAGCTCTTGACCTGCGTGGAGCGAAGGAGCTCCTTGGCGACCCCGAGACGGACGGCCGTCAGATAATCCATGCAGGTTTCGCCGCACACCACATGGAACAGCCGGGACAGGTACTGCGGGGATACATACAGCTGCCGCGCGATGGCGGCCACGCTCAGGTCGGGATCGCTGTACGTTCTGTCGATGATGCGCTTGGCGTCCTCCACCAGGCGGGACATGGCGCAGCTCTGCAGGCGCTCCTTCTGCCTGGCCAGCTCCCTGAGCAGACCCAGAAGGCGGTTTTCGGCATCTGCACGGCTCTCCGGGACCGTTGGCACGGCAAAAGGCGGCACATCGGGCAGGCTGTATTCCTCCGCCACCCGATACAGCGCCACCTGAAACCGCAGCAGCTGCAGCTCCTGACGATCCCCCATCCCATACACTGCGTCCAGAAAGGCAGACAGCGCCTTAACATCTGCCCTGTCGTGGTAGCGCAGCGCGTCGAGCACCTGCTCCTCGAGCTGCGTGGGGTAAACCAGCTTTTCCCGGTGCCCGTGCAGCAGATCTGCCGCAAAGCACGCATGCGTGTCGCTGCCCTCGATGCTCTTGAGCGCCTTGATGGCCTCGCCCGCGCTGTACTGCAGGTCGTCCAGATGATCCACACTCTGTCCAATGCCCACAAAGAGCGTCAAGTCAAAATGCGCGCGAACCGCCTCCGTCAGCGTGCGAAGCTCCTGACCGCAGATGCCCTCGGTGAGCACGGCCAGCTCCATATCGCCCTGTTCCACCCACTGGATCAGCTTCTCCCGGAGGATCTCCTCCATGACCTGCCGCAGTGAGATGCGCTGGGACAGCGTGATATCCCTGCCGACAAATGCAAAGGCGGCGCATTGCAGGGGGCCGTCGGGCAGCGCAATGTCAAAGCGCTGGGCGCGGGAGACGATCTCCGCGTTTGACAGGGAATTCTCCGCCATCAGGCTTGCCCAAAAGTCCCGGCAGACCACCGGGTAATAGGCCTCCAGCTTGCTCTTTGTCTCCAGCAGCGCCTTCTCAACCCGCTGCTGCTCGGTGATCTCCCGGCTCATCTCCCGCAGGAGCCCGCGCAGCTCGTCCGGCTGAATGGGCTTGGTAAGGAAGCGCTTCACCCCCAGCTCCACCGCCTTCTGCGCATACTCAAGCAGGCCGTGCCCGGTGAGAATGACGAACAGGGCGTGCACGTCCATGCGCTGGGCCATCTCGATCATCTCCAGGCCGGAGAGGGCCTGCATGTAGATGTCGGTGATCACCAGGTCTGCGCCGCTGTCGTTCATGATTTCGAGCGCATCCACAGCGCCGGCACAGCCGATGACCTCGTTGAAGCCCTCTGCTGCCCAGTCCACCATGGACAGCAGTCCTTCGCGAATCAGCTCCTCATCCTCAACAATCAGCACGCGCACGCCCTCGCCTCCTTTTCGGTCAAGCAGATTCCGCAGAGCCGGCCGCCTGCCGCAGACCCCGGCGGTATTTGATTTCGCCGTGTCGAGGCTTTATCCCTTCACAGCGCCCGCTGTCATGCCGCTGATGATCTGATTCGTCAGCAGGCTGTAGACGATGATGGTCGGCAGAATCGCCAGCACCATGGCCGCAAAGGCATAGGCGTAGTTGGCCTCGAAGGTGGTCAGGAAGGATCGGATGGCCACCTGCAGCGTGCGGGAGCCGTCCGACTGGTTCAGAATGTTGGCAAACAGCAGTTCATTCCAGCACTGAATGACCACAAACACGCAGGCCGTTACGATGCCCGGGACGCTGATGGGCAGCACGATGTGGATCAGGGTCTGTCTCGACGTCGCGCCGTCGATGTGCGCACTCTCCATCAGCTCTGTGGGCAGCGTGTCCATGTAGCCGCGCACGACCATGACCGTGATGGGCAGGTTGATGCCGGCGTAGGTCAGCGCAATGCCCCACAGGTTGTCGTAAAGGCCCACCTTATTCACCATGATGTAATAGGGCACCAGGAAGGCATTGGTGGGAATGAACAGGCCGAGAGACAGCAGGAAGACGACGAGCCCCTTTCCCCTGAAGACATGCATGCAGCCATATCCCGCACACACCGCCACGACCACGTCGATGATTGCGGCTACGCCGGTAACAAACACGGTGTTGAACAGATACAGGAACATGGGGTGGCTGGCCAGCACCGCCGAGTAATTGTCCAGACTCAGATGACGGGGGATGGAAAAGGGCTCGCTGAAGAGCTCCATATTCGGGCGGAAGGAAGAGAGGATGAGCCACAGGAAGGGCACGATCATGACGATCAGCATCAGATACAGGAAGATGTACATCATCACACAGGAAGCGGTCAGCTTGCGCTTCATCAGAGCTTCACCTTCCTTTCCTTCTGCAGCAGCGTCACGATCGTCATGAGGAGGACGCCCAGCAGGATGGTCACCAGGCCTGCCGCCATGGACACGCCGTAGCGGTTTGCGCTCATCATTTCCCGATAGATGTACAGCGCCAGGTTGGTGGTGGAATTGCTGGGGCCGCCTGAGGTCATCAGGAAGGGGTACTCAAAGGTGCGCAGGCAGAATGCACCGTTGAGCATCACATTGGTGAGGATCGCAGGCTTGAGCATGGGAATGGAAATGTAGAGATCCTTGCGCAGTCCGTCTGCGCCGTCGATCTCTGCGGCCTCGTACAATTCCGGCGATACGGTGGACAGCTGCGTCAGGAAGATGATGGTGGTCAGGCCGACGTAAAGGATGAACGGCACCTGATTGCACAAGAGCGCCGTCGACGTATTGCCCAGCCACGAACGCGTCAGATGCCCCAGCCCCACCGCGCGCAGCAGGCCGTTGAGCATGCCCATATCCGAATGATAGATGAAGTACCACATGAAGCTCACAGCCGTGGTGGAGATCACATTGGGGATGAAGTACATCACGCGCAGGAATCTCCAGCCCTTGGGCCGGCGGTTGAGCATGAGAGAGAGAACCATGCCCAGCGGAATATGCAGGAACAGCGCTGACGCCAGCCACGTGAGGGTGACCCGCAGGGCCTTGTGAAAATTCGCGTTGTTGAAAATGTAGGTATAATTGCCCAGCCCGACGAATTTCATCGCGCCCAGGCCGTTCCACTTGTACAGCGACACCACGATCAAATAGACCAGCGGAACGACAAAGAACGCCACGGTCATCACCAGGGCGGGCACGGTGTACCAGAAAGCGCTGCTGCCGTGCTTGGCCGAAACTCTCTGCATGCGGTCAGGCTCCTTTCAAAAAAGAAGCTGACCCGCCAGCGCGCGCATCACGCCAGCGGGCCAGCTCCGATACGTTCCCCCCGCATGAAAGCCCTCGCTTTTCATGCGGGATTTCTGCTTTTCCAAGAGGGGGAGAGAAGGGGGGGAAGTCGTTTTCCCTCCCCGCCCTGTCACTTAATAGGCGTTCTCAGCGTCGAGCTGGGCCGCAAAGTCAGCGGCGGAAATCTCGCCGAGGACCAGGGATTCGACAAGAGACGGCAGCGCGCTGTTGGCCGCGGTGGACAGGTTGCGCTGGACGTTGACCACGTTCTCGGTGCCCGTGGCATACAGCTCGTAGTAGCCCAGCTGCAGCGGCGTCATGCCGGCCTTGTCCTCATCCGTCAGGGTCATCCTGGCAGACTGATACTCGCTGCCCTCCAGGGTGTAGATCTTCGCGGCTTCCTCGCTGGTCAGATACTTGAGCAGGGCAACGACGGCTTCGGCCTTGGCCGGGTCAGCCTGTGCGGCGGCAGCCCACGGGGACTGCGCGTCGGTCACCTGATAGTTGTCCTGAATGGCGCCGCCCTCGAAGTTGGGCGCGGCGGCAACGGCAACCTTGCCGGTGATGTCTTCCGGCAGGGAGCCCATCAGCCACGGGCCGTCGATGATCATGGCCGTCTTGCCGTTGGCAAAGTTGTTGGAGGCCACGGAGTAGTTCGCGCCCACAGCGTCGTTGGTGGTGTACTGCCACACCTTCTGCAGGTCCGCAGCAGCCTTGACCATTTCCTCGCAGTCAATCACGCCGCTGTTGGCCACGGTGGAGCCGGCGTAGCTGGCAAAGGCGTAGGTCAGGAAACAGGTGGCATACCACGCATCGTCCGCCGTGTACAGGGAAATGGCCGACACGTTGTTGGCCTTCAGCGCTTCGCAGCAGGCATAGAACTCATCCCAGGTCGTCGGGAAATGATCGTAGCCGGCGGCAGCGAGCAGCTCCGTGTTGTAATAGAACACGGCAGACTGCTGGGCGCGCGGGATGGAGTACAGGTGGCCGTCCAGCGTCAGCAGCTCCAGATCGCTCTCCTTGAAGCAGGCCTTCCACGCTTCATCCATGTAGGGGGTGAAGTCCATCAGCTTGCCGCTCTCCTGGCGGGACAGGTCGTTCGGGTTGAAGTTGTAGCAGAAGATGTCGGGCGTCTCATTGGCCGCGATCATCGCCTTCACCTTTTCCTGATAGGTGGGGAAGTCGGGATTCACGCTGGAAACGGCCTTGTATTGACCGGCATACGCTTCGTTGAACATCTCCAGCAGCTTTTCTGTTGCCTGTCCGCGGGCGGTATCGGTGCTCATATGATGATAGATGTTGATCTCAATCACATCATTGCCTTCCGCAGCAGCAAAGCTCAGG
Source organism: Candidatus Ventricola sp. (assembly GCA_051883755.1). Lineage (GTDB taxonomy): Bacteria > Bacillota > Clostridia > Christensenellales > Aristaeellaceae > Ventricola. The sequence goes on along the minus strand of JBJEUI010000258.1, from coordinate 64,075 downwards.
CAGCTGAGCAGCATGGACAGCGCGAGCATAAGGCTTAACATTTTCTTCATCTTGGATACCATCCTTTCTCGTTTTGTCGGAACTGGAACCTTGTCCCCCCTTATGAATTGTGACCATATTATACCATGCTTTTATATGATCCTTCAGTCAAGATATTTAGCCAAAAAACTAAACTTTTGTGCAATGTGGCACCCTTTATCCCGCGGGCAGCCGGCACGGAATCCCGCAGGAGGCGAAATGAATATATGAGATCATGAAGGCGGCCTATCTGGCCGTGGAGGACCGCTTCCCGAACGGCCTTGACATGAACGAGCCGGTGTCCATCCCGCTGGCGAATGCCTGCTGCTTGAGGACGGGCTTCTCTTGCATGCCGACTTTTATAAAATATAAATAAAAAAGTTTTCAAAAGGCGACAAAATAGAAGCGAATTCTCTCCCGTTTATCCATATCATTGGGTGAGTTTTTGTGTTTTTGGGATCAGATGCACAAAAAATTGGCTTCTATCATTGACATTTATGTAAAACTGATTTATGATAGTGACCAGAAAGGAGAGACAGCAGTTCCGCTGATCACTCCAACAAAAAAATCTTTCAGGAGGAATATCGTATGAAGAAGATCGTAGCCCTCGTCCTGGTCATGGCTTTGGCCCTGGTCGCCTGCTCCGCCTTCGCTGAGGGCAAGCTGGTCGGCGTTGAGATGCCCACCAAGGATCTGCAGCGCTGGAATCAGGACGGCGAGAACATGAAGAAGGAACTGGAAGCCGCCGGCTACACCGTTGACCTGCAGTACGCGGCCAACGACATCGCCACCCAGGTTTCCCAGCTCGAGAACATGATCGCCGGCGGCTGTGAAGCCCTGGTGATCGCCTCCATCGACGGCGAGGCGCTGGGCACCGTGCTGGATCAGGCCAAGGCCGCCGGCATCCCCGTCATCGCGTATGACCGTCTGATCATGAACTCCGACGCCGTCTCCTACTACGCCACCTTCGACAACTGGAACGTCGGCGTGAAGCAGGGCGAATTCATCGTGAAGGCGCTTGACCTGGAGAACGCGGGCGACAAGACCTTCAACATCGAGTACATCACCGGCGACCCGGGCGACAACAACATCAACTTCTTCTTCGACGGCGCGATCTCCGTCCTGCAGCCGTACATCGACGCCGGCACGCTGAAGACCCCGTCCGGCCAGACCGAGAAGGCCACCGTCGCGACCGCCAACTGGGCGACCGACGCCGCGCAGGCCCGCTTCGAGAACATCCTGAGCACCTACTACGCCGACGGCACCCAGCTGGACGCCGTGCTGGCCTCCAACGACTCCACCGCGCTGGGCGTTGCCAACGCGCTGGCTTCCTCCTACACCGGCGCGTACCCGGTGCTGACCGGTCAGGACTGCGACATCGCCTCCGTGAAGAACATGGTTGCCGGCACCCAGTCCATGTCCGTCTTCAAGGATACCCGTACCCTGGCCTCCAAGGTCGTCGAGATGGTTGACGCGCTGATGAAGGGCACCGAGCCGCCCATCAACGACACCACCACCTACGACAACGGCACCGGCGTCATCCCGAGCTTCCTGTGCGAGCCGGTCGCCTGCACCCCGGATATGATCAACGAGCTGCTCATCGAGTCCGGCTACTACACCGAGGATCAGCTCAAGTAAGACACTTGAGTTCTTGCTGATACATTGGGCAAGGCAGGTCAGCCTGCCTTGCCCAATCCTTTTGAGGACAATTCAAAAAGGCCGCCGGAGCGGCTGCGGAGTGGCCGTATTCCGAAGCGCTCCGGCGGCTTTTCTCAAGCGGGCAGAATGAGGTGATACCTTGTCAGACTATTTACTGGAAATGAAGAACATTACCAAGCTGTTTCCGGGCGTCCGCGCGCTGGACAACGTGAACCTGCAGGTGGAGCGCGGCTCCATCCACGCGCTGGTGGGCGAAAACGGCGCGGGCAAGTCCACGCTGATGAACGTGCTCAGCGGCATCTATCCCTACGGCACCTATGAGGGCGATATCATCTACGAAGGCGCGCTCTGCAAGTTTTCCAAGATTTCGGATTCGGAAGAAAAGGGCATCGTCATCATCCATCAGGAGCTGGCGCTCGTCCCTTACATGACCATCGGCGAAAACATGTTCCTGGGCAATGAGCGCGGCAAAGCCTATGCCATTGACTGGGACCAGACCTACGCTGAGGCGGATAAATACCTGAAGATCGTGGGCCTCAAGGAATCCTCCCAGGCGCTCATCAAGGACATCGGCGTGGGCAAGCAGCAGATGGTGGAAATCGCCAAGGCGCTGGCCAAGAAGGCCCGGCTGCTGATTCTGGACGAGCCGACCTCCTCCCTGAACGAGGAGGACTCCCGCGCGCTGCTGGATCTGCTGCTGCGCTTCAAGCAGGAGGGCATGACCTGCATCATCATCTCCCACAAGCTCAACGAGGTCTCCTATGTGGCGGACCGCATCACGGTCATCCGCGACGGCGCCACCATCGAAACCATCGAGAACGCCTCCCACAACATCGACGAGGACCGGATCATCCGGGGCATGGTCGGCCGCGACATCGAGGACCGCTTTGCCAAGCGCAGCGGCGTCGCGATCGGCGAGGTGGCCATGGAGGTCAAAAACTGGACCGTTCATCATCCGATCTACCAGGACAAGAAGGTCGTGGACAATGTCAGCCTGAACGTCCGCAGGGGCGAGGTCATCGGCATCTCCGGCCTGATGGGCGCGGGACGCACCGAGCTGGCCATGAGCCTGTTTGGCCGGAGCTACGGCTCGGGCATCAGCGGCAGCCTGACCATCAACGGCAAGGAGGTGCACCTCAAGAACAGCCGCGCCGCCATCAAGGCGGGCCTGGCCTATGTCACCGAGGACCGCAAGGGCAACGGCCTGATCCTCTCCAATCCCATTCAGGTAAACACCACCCTGGCCAACCTGGACGGCGTCTCCACCCGGGGCGTCATCGATCAGGACAGGGAACACAACGTGGCCGATGAATACCGGCAGAAGCTGCGCACCAAGTGCACCAGCGTGAGCCAGAATGTGGGCAACCTCTCCGGCGGCAACCAGCAGAAGGTGCTGCTGGCGAAGTGGATGTTCACGGATCCGGATATTCTGATTCTGGATGAGCCGACCCGCGGCATCGACGTCGGCGCGAAATACGAGATCTACTGCATCATCAACGATCTGGTGGCCCAGGGCAAGAGCGTGATCATGATCTCCTCGGAGCTGCCCGAGATCCTCGGCATGAGCGACCGCATCTATGTGATGAACGAGGGCCGCATCGTCGGCGAATTCAAGCAGGAGGACGCCTCTCAGGAGGCCATCATGGCCTGCATTTTGAAATCCAGCAAGGATGAAAGGAAAAGTGCATCATGACAAAGCAAAAAGTTATGGCCTGGCTCCAGAAGAATACCATGATCCTGATTCTGGTGTTGGTGGTTCTGTTCTTCGCGTGGCAGACCTCCGGTAAGATCCTTCTGCCCCAGAATATCACCAACCTCATCGCGCAGAACGCTTACGTGTTCATCCTGGCGACCGGCATGCTGCTGTGCATCCTCACCGGCGGCAACATCGACCTGTCCGTCGGCTCTGTGGTCTGCTTTACCGGCGCTGTCGGCGCCCTGCTCATGGCGCAGGGCATGAACCTGTTCCTGGCCGTGCTGATCATGCTGGCCATCGGTCTGGCCGTCGGCGCGTTCCAGGCGTACTGCATCGCCTACATCCACGTCCCGCCCTTCATCACCACGCTGGCCGGCCAGCTGATCTTCCGCGGCCTGTCCAACGTGATCCTGCAGGGCCGTACCCAGACCGTCAACAACGCGACCTTTAAGGTGCTCTTCGGCGGCGGCGCGAACTGCTACATCCCCGATCCGTTTGGCGGCGAGGGCATCAACCTGCTGTGCCTGGTTGTGGGCATCGTGGTCTGCCTGCTGATGGTCGTCTGGGCGCTGCGCAGCCGCGCCAGCCGCAAGAGCAAGGGCTACGCGCTGGAGCCCCTGTACGCCATGGTGCTGCGCAATGCCGCCATCATCGCGGTGGTGCTGTTCTTCTTCATCAGCCTGAGCCGCTACAAGGGCATCCCCACCGCGCTGATCTGGGTGGCGCTGGTGGTTTCCGTCTACGCGTACATCACCTCCAAGACCACCATGGGCCGCTACCTCTACGCCGTGGGCGGCAATGAAAAGGCCACCAAGCTCTCCGGCATCGATACCCGCAAGATCTACTTCTTTGCCTACACCAACATGGGCTTCCTGGCGGGCCTCGCCGGCATCCTGACCATCGCCCGCATGGCCTCCGCGCAGCCCACCTACGGCACCAACTATGAGATGGACGCCATCTCCTCCTGCTTCATCGGCGGCGCGTCGGCTTACGGCGGCGTGGGCACCGTGGCCGGCGTCATCGTCGGCGCTGTGCTGATGGGCGTCATCAACCTGGGCATGAGCATCATGGGCATCGACCAGAACTACCAGAAGGTGGTCAAGGGCGCGGTGCTGCTGGTGGCCGTCATCTTCGACGTGGTCTCCAAGAAGCAGGAGTCCAAGTAATCGAATTCTCGTTTTCCTGCCTTATAGGAAATTGATCAAAGTCTCGTACGGCGAGCACAGGGCAGCTTGTTTTGTCAAGCTGTTCGGAAGAGGGAGCGGGCACGGCCCGCTTGACGGATGGAGAGGTTGCTATGTATTATATCGGTATTGATCTGGGTACCTCCTCGGTCAAGCTCCTGCTGATGGACGAGCTCGGCGTGATCCATCAGCAGGTCACCCGGGAGTATCCGCTGGAGTTTCCCCAGCCCGGCTGGAGCCAGCAGGCGCCCGAGGACTGGAAGGATGCGGTGCTTTCCGGCCTGCAGGAGCTGACGGCAAATTGCGACAAGCGCCAAATCGCCGGCATCGGCACCGGCGGCCAGATGCACGGCCTGGTGGTGCTGGACAGGGACGACAACGTCATCCGTCCGGCCATCCTCTGGAACGACGGCCGCACCGCTGCGCAGGTGGACTATCTGAACGGCGTGATCGGCAAGAAGACGCTCTCCGAGCGGACGGCCAACATCGCCTTCGCCGGCTTCACCGCGCCGAAGATTCTCTGGATGCGTGAAAACGAGCCGGAGAACTTTGCAAAAATTACGAAGATCATGCTCCCCAAGGACTATGTGAACTATGTGCTCACCGGCGTGCACTGCTGCGACTACTCCGACGCCTCGGGCATGCTGCTGCTGGACGTGGCGCACAAGCGCTGGTCGGGTGAGATGCTCGAGCTGTGCGGCATCACCGAGGCGCAGATGCCCGTGCTGTATGAGAGCTATGAGACGGTCGGCACGCTCAAGCCGGAGATCGCGCAGCTGCTGGGCTTCCCGCAGGGCGTGAAGGTCTGCGCCGGCGCGGGCGACAATGCCGCCGCAGCCGTGGGCACCGGCGTGGTGGGCGACGGCGGATGCAACATCTCGCTGGGCACCTCCGGCACGGTGTTCATCTCCTCCAAGCAGTTCGGCGTGGACCCGAATAACGCGCTGCATGCCTTTGCGCACGCGGACGGCGGGTATCACCTGATGGGCTGCATGCTCTCCGCCGCCTCCTGCAACAAGTGGCTCATGGACGACATCCTGCGCACGAAGGACTACGCCGGCGAACAGGCGCCCATCACGGACGACAAGCTGGGCACGAATCATGTGTTCTTCCTGCCCTATCTCATGGGCGAGCGCAGCCCCATCAACGACACCAACGCGAGGGGCACGTTCATCGGCATGAGCATGGACACCAGCCGCGCGGACATGACGCAGGCGGTGCTCGAGGGCGTGTCCTTTGCCATCCGCGACAGCGTGGAGGTCGCCAAGTCGCTGGGCATTCCGCTGGCAAGCAGCATGCTCTGCGGCGGCGGCGCGAAGAGCCCGCTGTGGCGCAGAATCCTGGCCAACGTGCTGAACATGCCGCTGACCATCCCCGCCTCGGAGCAGGGCCCCGGCATGGGCGGCGCGATGCTGGCGATGGTGGCCTGCGGCGCCTACGGCAGCGTGGCGGAGGTCTGCCGCAAGCTGGTCACCGTCTCTGAAACGGTGGCGCCCGACCCGGCCATCGCCGCGCGGTATGAGGCGAGATACCAGCAGTTCCGCCAGATCTATCCGGCGCTGAGGGACCTGTATCCGCGCATCCTGTAATCGGAGGGCGCGCATGAACAAAGATACCCGGATCATGCTTCGCCTGCTGGTGTGCGGCTATCTGGTCTATCTGGGCTGGGATATCTGCAAAACGCAGATGAGCGGCGGCAGCGCCATGCCGGATCTGACGGCGTACTGCGCCGGCGGCGCGCTGGCGCTGGCGGGCGCGGCCTTCGCGGTCTATACCCTGATGCAATATCGGAAGGGCAGGAAAACCGCCGACCGCGACCGGATCATCGAGAACGACGAAGCATCCTGAATTCACCTGATGAGGAGAAGTACCATGAAGATCTACTCTGTTTTTGATCCTGAATTCAAGGCCTATGGTCAGGTCGTCACCGGCCTTGACGAAGCGGTGCAGGAGATCCTCGCCGCGATGAAGACGACGCCGCTGCCGGAGGGCGTGGGCTATGTGCCCACGGATCCCGCGCTGCAGGAGCTGCCCGCTGAGGTGGAGATTTCCGAGCACTGCTTCGGCGGCATGCCCGTCCAGCTGGGCTGGTGCAACGGCCACAATACCCGCCTGAACTGCCTGGAATATCATCGCGACAGCGAATTTAATCTGGGCACGGAGGATTTTGTCCTGCTGCTGGCGAAACAGGAAGAGATCGAGAACGGCCTGCTGGACACCGCCAGGGTCAAGGCGTTCAGGGTGCCTGCCGGGGTGCTCGTGGAGGTCTTCGCCACCACGCTGCACTACGCGCCCTGCCACTGCGACGCGGGCAAGGGCTTCCGCGTGCTGGTCGCCCTGCCGTGGCTGACCAATACGGACCGGCCGGTCATGGAGAACAAGACCCCGGAGGACGCCATCATGACTGCCCGCAACAAGTGGCTGCTGGCGCACCCTGAATCCGACGAGGCCAAAAACGGCGCGAAGGTCGGCCTGACCGGAGAAAATATCGACATCGCCCGATACCTGTAACCCGATATCTATAGCAGTTCAACAAAATAGCGCAACCGACTCCATCAAAGCCTCCCTCTTGAGGGAGGTGGCATCGCGAAGCGATGACGGAGGGAGTGCTGCCGCTGGCACTCCCCCAGTCGCCTACGGCGACAGCCCCCTCAGGAGGGGGCCTGATTCGCGCTAAATTGCTGGATTGCTATAAAAAACGAAAGGAGATCTGTACCATGAACATTCCTGAGGTAAAGCTCGGCATCATCGCGGTTTCCCGCGACTGCTTCCCCATCGCGCTCTCCACGCAGCGCCGCAAGAACATCGTCGCCGCCTACGGCGAGGGTCTCTATGAGTGCCCCATCACCGTGGAAAACGAGCAGGACGCGGTCAAGGCGATTGCGGATGTGCGCGCCCACGGCGTCAATGCGCTGGTCGTCTTCCTGGGCAACTTCGGCCCGGAGACGCCGGAAACGCTGCTGTGCAAGAAGTTCCACGGCCCGACGATGTACATCGCGGCGGCCGAGGGCGACGGCGACCTGATCAACGGCCGCGGCGACGCCTACTGCGGCGTGCTGAACTGCTCCTACAACCTGGGCATGCGCCATCTGAAGGCGTACATCCCGGAGTATCCGGTGGGCACCGCTGAGGAGTGCGCGGACATGATCCGCGAGTTCGTGCCGATCGCCCGCGCGATCATCGGCGTGAAGAACCTCAAGATCATCACCTTCGGCCCGCGTCCGCAGGACTTCTTCGCCTGCAACGCGCCGATCAAGGGCCTGTACGAGCTGGGCGTGGAGATCGAGGAGAACTCCGAGCTGGATCTGCTGGTGGCCTACAAGCAGCACGCCGGCGATGCGCGCATCCCCGAGGTCGTGGCCGACATGCAGAAGGAGATGGACGGCAAGATCTACACCGACCTGCTCGAGCGCATGGCGCAGTTTGAGCTGACGCTGCTGGACTGGGCCGAGAGCCACAAGGGCGCGCGAGAGTATGTGGCCTTTGCCGACAAGTGCTGGCCGGCGTTCCCGGAGCAGTTTGGCTTTGAGCCGTGCTACGTCAACTCCCGCCTGGCCTCCCGCGGCATTCCGGTCGCCTGCGAGGTGGACATCTACGGCGCGCTGAGCGAGTACATCGGCGCGTGCATCACCGGCGACGCGGTGACGCTGCTGGACATCAACAACTCCGTCCCGAAGTACATCTACGACGAGGACATCGCCGGCAAGTTCGATTACAGGATCACCGACACCTTCATGGGCTTCCACTGCGGCAACACGCCCAGCTGCAAGATGTGCGGCGGCTGCGCGGTGAAGTATCAGCTGATCCAGAACCGCCTGCTGGAAAGCGGCGGCGAGCCGGACTTCACCCGCGGCACGCTCGAGGGTGACATCGCCGCGTCGGAGATCACCTTCTACCGCCTGCAGTGCGACAGCGAGGGCAACCTGCGCTCCTACATCGCCGAGGGCGAGGTGCTGCCGGTGGCGACCCGCTCCTTCGGCGGCATCGGCGTGTTCGCCATCCCGGAGATGGGCCGCTTCTACCGCCATGTGCTGATCCAGAAGCGCTATCCGCACCACGGCGCGGTGGCCTTCGCGCACTGCGGCAAGGCGCTCTTCGAGGTGCTCAAGTACTTCGGTGTGGCCGACATCGCCTACAACCAGCCCAAGGCCCTGCCGTATCCGACGGAGAATCCCTTTGCCTGATGCCATGGAGCGGCTGATCGGGCTTTATGAAACCTATCTGCAGCAGGTCAAGGCGGCAGAAAGCCGCCTGAAGCCTGCCGACGGGCTGTTCGGCATGGGAGAAAAGCTTAGTAACGCACCCTGCCACGATGCGTTTGTCGAAGCGCTGCGGGCCTTTCTTGACCAGCCGGACGCGAAGGCGGATCCCGGACAGGTCTATCAGATGCTTGAAACCATCTATCGGGCGCCGTTCACCTATCCGGATGTGCACCCGTCCGCGTATTGGATGCTCCTGGCGGTTCAGGGCCTGACCCAGCCGGTTATCGGCGCACTGCGCCCCGAGGACGCGCAGACGCTGTATCTGTGGTATCAGAAGGCCTATCCCCGTCGGGAGCGGCTGCCCGTTCAGAATCAGGTTCTGGAAGCGCTGAAGCGTCAGGGCAAGCAGGCATAAGGATCAGGTTCAGACCAAACAGAAGAGACGCTGCGTTTTTCGCCGCAGCGCCTCTTTTTATTGTTGTATGGTTATACTTTTTTCGGCACGGACATTCACTCTTCCCCCATGACGTAGAGCTTTCCGTCCCGGAGCATAAAGCCGGTCGTATACGGAACTGCGTCGGAGAGAACCGACGGAATCCACCGGCTGTAAATCGTCCCCTCGCCCAAACGCACCATGATTTTGCAGCCGGGATGCGCTTTGAGCGCGTCCGCATACCGGCTCAGGGTTCCGTGAGCACGGTAATCCATCATCTGAAAGAAGAAATCCTCCGCCAGACGCTGATCCTCCCTTGAAATGCTCTGATCCTGCTTCAGCTTTTCCACAATCATGCAGCACCTTTCCTGCTCGAGCCTTCGCTGATACGCATCAAACTGAAGAAGATCTGGACTGTCCGCCGCAAATTGACTCGCCCATGCGCTCACGTCAATGCTGTGGGGCTGATAGACGACGCCGGAGTCAGCGGTCAGATCCGCATAGCAGCAGGGATAAGAGATGGTCTGATCGACCACCAGCTCAGTCAGGTTGCCCTGCACCGTGACGCACCGCTTATGGAGATGTCCGCACAGGTACAGCTGTACCCCGTATTCCTCCAGCAGACGGATGGCCTTCTCCTTGCCCACAAATTCGGTGCTGTGCGATGTGCAGAGCGGATAGTGTCCCGCCGCAATCACCTGACAGCCCATTTGTCTGGCGGAATCCAGCTGCTGTCGTGCCCAGGAAAGCGTCTCGTCCGTCAGATACGCGCTGCTCATCAGGTTGTCATAGCCGTTTGTATCCAGCATCAGGAACATCTGACGGCCCCGCAGCACGCTGTAGCTCAGCGATGTGCTGTCCCGGCTGAACGCTTCTCCGTATCCAAAGTCCGCGTACAGCTCGGCGAACTGATCGGGGCTGACCTCGCCGATATCGTGATTGCCGGGCAGAACCAAAACCGTCATTCCGTTTTCCTCGGCCGCCCTCAGCTTTTCCACAAGCGCCTCGTGCTGCGTCAGCCTGCCCTGATTGGTGTTGTCCCCCAGCAAAAGGATGACATCGGTTCCGCGTTGTCCGGCATCCCACAAAAACGCGTCAACGATCTGAAGATGGAAGGGCTCCAGCGGATTGACGACGTTGGTATAGCGTAACGTCGGATTGACATGAAGATCCGTCGCGGCGGCAATGCGCAAGGCTTCCGTCTTCCCGTCGCGCCAGGCATCCTGCTGCGCCGGCGCATGTGCGCACAGCATCGTCAATACCAGACACAGCATCCATAGAATGGCATTTTTCATACGGTTTCCTCCGCAGGAAATCAAGGCTCGTTTTTATCGGAGAACAGCATCAGACCTCGCCGTCGCTGAGGAATTCCTGAATGAAGTGCAGCGCTGCGCCCAGCGGGACGGTATGCCGGCGCAGAACGCTCATCTGCAGATAGTCGGCATTGGATTCAAAGGTATTGTTGGCAGCGGCATACGCCTGAAGCTGGGGAAGGAACGGCTCCAGGTACTCGGAAAGATAGCCGCCCAGCACCACGTCGCAGTCCAGCGCCATGCGGATGTTGTTGACGCCGATGGACAGATGCCGCAGCAGGTCGTACCACAGCATCTCATACTCCGGAACATGCCTGTGAAGGCCTTCAACGAAAGCCTCCAGAGAGACGCCGAGGGTCCTTTGGAACCGCTGGGCAGAGCAATACGCCTCCAGGCATCCACGGCGACCGCAGGCACAGGGCAGACCTGCCGGCTCCACGCACATGTGGCCGAATTCGCCGCTGCGCAGATGCTCGCCCGGATAGGGCTTGCCCCCGATCAGCACCGCGCCGCCCACGCCGTCTTCCAGCGACAGATACGCCATATTGACCTGTCCGCCCCGAACAAACATCTCCGCCTTGCCGCTGCAGGTGGCGTCATTCTCCCAGAAGACCGGATAGGGAATTTTCCGCACCAGCGAGTCAAGGTTCAGATCCCGCAGGCCAAGGGTTGGCGCCACGAGCAGCTTTTTCCGATCCGTCGTGATCACGCCGGGGATGGCAATGCCGACACCCAGCAGCCTCCTGCGGTCCGTGCCGCTGTCGCTTAGGAGCTGCTCCAGGCTTTCGGCCAAAAAGAGGGCAAGCTCATTGGACTGCAGCTGCAGCCTGTGGGGCACATTTCGGTAGTACAGCTCTTTCAGGTAAAGGTCAGTGACGACCATGCGAATCCGGTCCTCCATCAGGGAGATGCCCACAGCCACCCGGGCGTCTGCCACCACCTGCAGGCACTGAGGCCGGCGTCCGCCGGTGGACTGCAGTTCTCCGGCATAGCGAATGAGCCCCTTTCCCAGCAGCTCAGTGAGGCACTGGTAGATGGTTGGCAGGCTGAGGTTCAGCTTTTTCGCCAGCTCCGCCTTGGTGCAGCCTTCCTTCGATTCATACAGGCATTGATACACGTTTCTGACGGTCAGTTTCCGTCGGCTCTGCCCCGCAATTTCCGGACTCATGCGCCCGCCACCTTTCCTGCTTTCCTCTATTTTATAACGTTTCCCTGCACTGTCAATGTCCTTTTCCTTTGGACAAGGAACTTTTGTAAAGCAGCATATCAAAAAGGACGAGCTGTGCCTGAGTGGCATAAAGAAGCCTGGAAATCGAGCGATCGCTTGATTTCCGGGCAATGCTTTATCATCCATGCTCGGCTGGACTGTTAGAATGCCGAGCATATTTGCCCGGCATTCTGTATTGTCATCAGATTTCGTCCTCGTGGCGGAGGACGTTTTTGACCATAGCACTGCAGAGAATGCGGATAACGCAGGGGAAAGAGAAGGCGCTTTATCCTGCGTTATCAGAGCCGTTTTGTGGGCGGGAATATTTCTGATGTGGCTGTGTTTTCGCGGTAACGGGATTATTCCCACTCTTTAGGAATTAACTTATATGTTTAATTTCTGCGCATTGTGATCTATATTGTGGCTCTGATTCTCTGCAGTATCCCTGACATGCAGCCTGCCCGAGCGCCGGTTATCATTTCGTTATCGGAGGTGATAACAGGGAGGAAGCAGCTGTGGATAGGTTCTGTAAAGATATTGTAATCCTAGTCGAACGAAAAAGAAATAGTTATAAGCGTTTTACAATTCTATTCGTGGACATTTACAAGAGAGATAAATATTTTTGGGAGGGGAAAAGAAAATACTATGTTGAGCGTAAGATAACAGTATTTTCGATAGAGGTGGGAGACTATGATTGCTTATGATCAGGGTGAAGGTTTCCGGGTTGAGAGCATATTAGGGGAAACACAAAAGCGTTGCAGTATTCGCAGGCACCAGAAACTGGCATCTCAGTGGGCTGCACATGGAATCCATTACGTTGGTTGACTTGTGCGGACAATTGTTTTACAATGCATACATAATAAACAGAGTATTTTTGATCCGTAATATACAACTCATTCGTCTGAATGTGTATGTTTAGCATTGGACCACAGATTGATATGGAAATGGAGAACTCTCCGCAATGCTGAAATCCCGATCATGTACCATTGCCCCAAACAGCACGGAATCGATTATCTACTGAATTCATATTCCAGTCACAGACAACTCCGATTAGGAGGAATCTCATGAAACTGTTTGACGCCGTACCTAGCGAGCTTTTTTCTGTTTTAGCCTCACCGAATCGTGTCTTGTACTCGGACGCCCTGGATGTTCTGTATTGCATTTACAGAGAAAACTTGAAAATACCGGAAAACCATCTGTACATGATGCTGCGCAGCAAGCTGGAACAGCAGCTGGCCGATGCTACTTTTGACGGGGAGGACATTGACGAAGAGGAGCTGCGCGACATCTCCGGCCGTGCCAGATTCTTAATTCGCAAGCTCTGCTCAAAAGGCTGGTTTGAAAAAGAACGCGGGGAAGATTTTGAAGAATACATCACTGTGCCGGGGTACAGCAGCCGCTTGCTTGAATTGTTCCATCAATTGCGGGACGATAGCCCGATACGGGGGTATTCCTATGTGTTCGGCACATACTCCACGCTGAAGGTTGCGGATGAGGGCGACAATGTATACGACAAAATGGCTGCAGTTTATAGTGCCTATGATAACACACAGTCGCTCATAAACCTGTTGCAGATGGTCTACCACAATGTAAAGCACTTCTTTCAGGTTCAAATCGAGCTACAAGAGGTCAATCAGGTCTTGGCATCTCATTTTGATGATTATGGTCAGAAAGTGGCAGAGGCATATATCCGTCCGCTGAAAATCAAAGATTCCGTTCCCAAATATCGCGGGCCCATCCAGTCAATTCTAAAGAGCTGGCTGGAGGATGATGCGCTCCTGATTGCCATGTCAAATGCTGCGATGCAGGATAAACGCGGATCCACAATGAAGGAATGCCGCAGCGATCTCCTGAAAAAGATCTTCTGGGTCAAGGAACGATACGACAGCATTGAGCATGACTATCTGGATGAAATCGATGGACAGGTTCGGCGCTATACCAGGGCAACCACGCAGAAAATTGAGAACCTGACAAACCGTGATCACAATGTCCGCGGCAATCTCAACTATCTGCTTCAGGAGCTCTCAAGAAATCACAGGGCTTCCGATCTTGTTGAGCAGATACAGCCGGCATTTCAGGTATTTGAGCAATCGTTTCTCTCAGAAAAAAGCCTGTGGTATCGGAAGCGGCCGGGAAAGCGCACAAGGGCGGAAACGGTACCCATTGAAGAGCCGTCTATTGATGACGAGGTCATCAATCAGGCTCAGAAAATGCTGCATTCCGAATACGGAAGGGCAGAGGTGGAAGCATACGTTGAAAACTGGCTAGGGCAGTCAGGTACCTGTTATTCGAAGGATATGCAGCTGAAGGATGATAAAGCATACATTATGAGTCTGCTAGCCGTTCTCGCCGGCAGTGATCGGAATGCACGGTATACCATTAAGGAATTGGACGGCTGTTTTACGGAAAACGTATACTCCGTTCCACAGCTGCAAATCAGACGCAAGGAGGATAAGCGATGAATATGGATTGGTTAAGTGAAGCTTCCCAGCGAGACATCGATCAATTCAAGGCTGTTTGCAACCAGTTGCTCAGCCGTACATTCGTTGTGAGGACCTTGTATCGGCCGGATAAGGGTCGGGTTGCAAATCCTGATTATACTTTTTTGTCCATTCATTATGAGCAGATTCGGGATTATCTTGCTCTTTTGGATTGGGATCTTCGCAAGGATGATATGAACGGGTATTTTTATATCCTCAATACCGACGAGGCTAACCGCTGTAATCTGGATAAAAAGGAAACTGCCCTTCTCCTGGCTATCCGAATGATCTATGACGAAAACCAGGAGCGCCTGGGGTTAGAGCAGGATGCAATCTGTACCGTAAGAGACGTATTAGAGAAGGTTGTCACAGACTACGCCATTTTGCCATCCAAGCCCAATATGGAAGAAGTAAAGCGCGCGCTCACGCGCCTTGAAAACCATTCCATCATCCAGAAAATCGACGGAAAATACAACAAGGCCAGCTGCAAGTTTGCCATACTTCCGACGGTTTTGTCTGCCGTATCCGCTGAAAAGCTGAATACGATTGTCACTGTGCTCAGAAAGGAGGAGAATGATGAAGAAACTGAAGAAGATTCTGCTGATTAACTGGCTCTATTTTTCCAAGCAGCTCATCGAAGTTGACGACGTGAATTTTCTTACCGGAAAAAATGGCGCGGGCAAATCTACGGTGATTGACGCATTGCAGATCGTTCTCCTCGGAGAAACCAATGCCAGAAACTTCAACCAGGCGGCAAACGAAAAATCTCAGCGCTCTCTGGACGGCTATCTGCGTGCTGATATGGATGACAGCAACCCATATTCCAGGCGCGGAAAGGATTTCTCCAGCTATATTGCATGTGAGTTCCTTGATGATGTAGAAGGCACGCATTTTGTGACCGGCGTCGTTTTCGATTGTCGCAGCGATGGCAACAATATCGATCACTTTTTTATCTATGACGGAGTCATACCGGAATCCTGTTTTGTAGAAAACGGCTTTGCCCTCGAATACACAGATTTCCGAAAGCGTATGAAGGAACAATTTGGTCTTCGTGCTAAGTTTTACGATACGCAGAAACAGTATCGTACAGATATGCTGGCAAAATGGAATGTCCATAATGAACAGGTTACCCGGATGATGAAGAAAGCGGTTTCTTTCCGCCCAATCGTCGATATCCAGAAGTTCATTACCGAGAATATTTGCGATATTCCGGATAAGCCCAATATCGTTGACATGCAGCAAAACATTCGGGATTACAAGCGCCATGAGCAGCTTGCCCAACGGCAGGAGGAAAAGCTGGCGGCATTACAGGAAATCAGCGGATTGTTTCGGGAAATGCAGCTGGCGATCGATCGCTGGCGGCTGCATTCATTCCTTGTCCATTGGGCGCAGAAGGAAGAATTGGAAGCGGAAAGCAGTAAGGCCACAGTAGAGAAAAAGGATTGTGAAGAGCGGATTCAAACGGTCAGCGCCGAGATTGAACAGGTTACGGTTTTGATTCAGAAAAAGGAACGGCGCAAAGAGGAACTCATTGCTGCGTGCGCGCAAAGCGATGTTTCACGGGAAGAGGAGAAGCTTTGCAGATCAAAGGAATCTTTGATTGCAGAGCAGCAGCATCTGCTTAAGCAGCTTCAAGATGAAGCGGCTGAAATCAAACGGGAAGCTGTCCTCCTGTGCGGCCTCTGCCAAAAGATCCTCGGATGGGGCAGCAACGATATACTGAATTCGGTCGTGAATGCGGCGGATGCAGTTCAAAAAGCATATTCTCTGTTTACGAATTGCGATGATGAAGTCTTTGGGAAACCCATAGCTGCTTTTGAAAAAGCACAGCATGCAACAGCGACGCTTATGGTTGCAGTCCGGGACGCTACGTATCAGGTGAAAGTATTGTCCGACGGGCTGAAGGCTGAACGGGATGAGAAAGAAGCTGCCCTGGAGAATCTTCGCAGGAATATCAAGGACTATCCAAATGGTCTGCTGCGCCTGAAAGCGTATCTTGAAACCGAGCTCACAAAGAAGTCAGGAAAGCAGATTACGATCAGTATCCTTGCGGACGTTCTGGAAATTCCGGAATCCGAAGATCACTGGCGCCGCGCGGTGGAAGGCTATCTGAATACGCAGAAGTTCTATCTGCTGGTGCCGCCGGAGTGTTACCGCGATGCGCTGCGCATCTATGATCGGATAAAGCGGGAATTCGGGATGAATTCCTTTGGTTTGGTTGATATTGGGAAACTCCGTGAAAAAGAGAGGATTGAACCGTGGCCAGACAGTCTTGCCAAAAAGGTGGAGACCGATAACGAACTGGCACGCAGCTATATTGATTATCTCCTGGGCCGGGTTGTCTGCTGCAGTCATGTGGATCAGCTGAGAAGAAATAAAACCGCTATCACAGCAGATGGCATGCTGTATCATGGGTACGTTGTCCGTCCGATCCGAAAGGAGTTGATGGATGATGCATTTATCGGCCGTCGTGCCGTTGCACTCCGAATCGAACGTATCCAGACAGAGCTTGCAGAGATTCAAACGAATCTTCAATTTTGGATGCCTATCTATCAGACATTATCGAAGTACCAAAACCATGAGGTTCTGTTTTCTGCCCGCTATATCCAGAACGCAGTACCCCAGTACCAGACAGACTATCTCCGAAAATTGGAAATCCCCGGCGAAATGAAGCAAATTGAGGAGCAGCTGTCCCATTTGGATATGATATGGCTCATCGAACAGAGAAAAATCATTGCGCAGCTTGAAGATGAAATCTCATCTTTGGGTGAGAGAAAAATTCAATGCAGCAACGATAAAGCGCTTTCTGAGCAACGAATTCATGAATTGATTTATAGCACACTTCCAGATATTCAGCAGAGAATAAAGGACATAGATAACTGTATTTCAGAAGAGTTTCCTGAGGACTTCATTCATAAGACAGGTATTCCGCGTTATCAGCAGGAATTGGGGCGGTTGAAGAAACCGTCCGTTATCTATAAGAACTTCAATGACCGTCTTGCGCAGACCGTGCGGGAGCAAGAGTCTGCTAAGCGGAGTCTGTTTCGTGCGCGGTCTGAGTATGCCGACAGATTCCGTCCCTGCTCTTTCCGGATCGACTGGATGGATAACGAGGAATACGCTGCTGAACAGCGCTTGCTGGAAGAGAGCGAGCTCCCCAAATACCGCGCCAAAATCAAAGCGGCTTACGAAAGCGCCATGGAGCAATTCCAGAATGACTTTCTGGCGAAGCTCAAGTCCAGCATTGATCAGGTTCAGGATCAGGTCAAGAGTCTGAACAAGGCGCTGGAACAGGCACAGTTTGGTACGGACCGGTATAGATTTCGTGTTGAGCGGAACCCCGATTACGCAGACTACTACGATATGATTATGGCTCCAGAGCTCATGGAAGGCGAAGCGGGGCTGTTTGCGCTTCCATTTCAACAGAAATACGGAAAACTCATTGAAGACCTGTTCAGCCGAATCGCTATGTCTGATGACACGCAGGTGAATGCCAGAAAACAGAGTGAGCTGCAGCAAAATATCGAGCGGTTTACGGATTTCCGAACCTATTTGAAATTTGATCTGGAAACGACGGACCAAAACGGCTCCAAACAGATGCTTTCTCAGACGCTGAACACCAAATCCGGCGGCGAAACGCAAACGCCTTTCTACATTGCTGTACTCGCATCCTTTGCTCAAATCTATCAGGTAAGCAATTTATCGGGTCTTGTAAACAATACCGTTCGTTTGGTTGTTTTTGATGAGGCTTTCAACAAGATGGACAGTGAAAGGATTGTGGAGAGTGTCCGTTTGCTCCGTAAAATGGGATTGCAAGCGATTATCTGCACACCGCCGGATAAGCTGCCCGATATTATGCCGCTGGCAGATCGTACCCTTCTGGTCAGCAAGGATAAGTATCAGATGCATATCCTCACTTATGAAAAAAGGATTGAGCATATATGAGGAAAACGATTATCCTTTCTCGCCTGTTGGACAAGTATGAAAACAGCAAGCATCTGTTTGAGCCTGGGGTCTCAAACAGGCGCGTGATGCTTCGTATTGCTTCTGGCAACAAGGAGTTACCTGAATACGATTATCAGGATGCGTCGATCCGTGATGCATATAATGAAGCCGCGATCGCATTGGAAGAAGATGGCTTTGTGACAAACGAGTGGGTGAAAGGCAGACCTGTGCTGTCGTGTGTGAGCCTGAATCTAGACAAGGTCATGGAATGCTATAGTTTCATTGGTCGCACACATCCAAAAGAGCTTGCAGCCCAGGTTGTCTCTGCGGTGATTGAAAAGCTTTCACATGTATCAACAGCGTGGATTGCAGCTTGGCGGGACGAAATCTGTATGGAAGCGCAAAGGAGATTCAGAGTGCCATCCTATTGCAAAAATGACCTTCAGCTTCTATCAGATTTGCTGACTGCAATGAATATGTACGATACCTTGCGAGGAGATTCCGTTACCATGCGGGCATTCAGCAGCAAATGCTATCACGATACCAAATATTTTGAAAGGAATGTGAGAGATCACTTTTTGCGTATCGCCCAAACCTATCATAGCGGTCTTTCGCAAGCATGCGAGCAGGAAGTACTGGGCACCCGGGATCAACTGGCGTATTTGGGCATCTACGCACGCCCGGAATTGTATGAGCTTGCAGGAAATTGCATGATCCATACCGCAGCTGGAACGATCGATCTGAGTGCTGCCGGAGCATACGGCCTTGCCCTGCCCAGCTCTATGGTGGACTGCATAGCTTCGATTGATTTGAATAACATTCAAAAGGTCACATTCATTGAAAACAAGACGAATTATGATGAATATATCTTATCGGAACTTCAAAAAAGAGAATTGGCTGTTTATCATGGAGGTTTCCTGAGTCCACAGAAGAAAAAGCTCTTTATAAAAATTGGAACGGCTTTACATCCAGATTGCGAGATTTTCTTCTGGGCGGATATTGATCTTGGGGGCTTCCAGATGTATTCACAACTCCAGAAGTTGATTCCTAAAGTACTGCCCATACGAATGTCCGGTCAGGATGTAACAGATCGCCGTGCGAATGGACTTGTTCGTTCAGTTGGCTATTTGGAGCAAATAAAATGTGCTTTTCTGAATGGAGAATACCCAGATTTTAAGGATGCGATGGAAAAGATACTGGAGTATGGCGTGACCATTGAACAAGAGGACTTTTTGTCCGCAAAGTGATTTGGAAGTTGAATCTACATAACAATGAGGTTTCTTCCTTAGTGTATCTTGGACTGAATCCCCATGGACTGACCATTGTGCAATCTATTCAATACTTCGAAAATGAAAAAATGGCATTGTCCATCCACAGTACAGTTACGCTGCGCCAGCGGTTGTGTTGGTCACGCGCTTTGGCTGTCATGTTGTATACTCCTCTCTGTGTTTAGCTTGTCGGCCATCTCCGCCTGCTTGGACGGGAATAGGTGGGCATATCGGTAAGTGACGTCGATACTCTCATGTCCCACGCGGTCGGCAATCGCCACGGCACTGAAGCCCATGTCAATCAGCAGGGAGACGTGCGAATGACGCAGATCGTGAATCCGAATCCGCTTGACGCCTGCCGCCATTGCGCCGCGTTCCATCTCGTGATAGAGGTAGCTCTTGGTGACAGGGAAGATGCGATCCTCCTTCGTGACGCCATACAGAGACTTGATGTAATCCTGCATCTCGTTGCAAAGGAATTCCAGCATCCTGATCGTCCGAATGCTTTTGCGCGTCTTGGGCGAGGTGATCACGTCCTCGCCGTGCAGCCGCTGATAGGATTTGCTGATGCTCACTGTGCCCTTCCTGAAGTTGAAATCCCCCGGCGTGAGGGCCAGCAGCTCGCCCTCGCGGATGCCGCACCAGTAGAGTGTCTCAAAAGCGTAGTAGGACATTGGTTTATCCATCATCGCTTCCGCGAATTTCAGATACTCCTCCTTCGTCCAGAACTGCATCTCCTCGCTTTCCTTGCTGCCGATGCAGCCAACGCGGGAAGCCGGGTTGCTCTTCAGGCCGTAGTGCTTGACGGCATGGCTGAGAATCGCTGTCAGCTGATTGTGGATGATCTTGAGGTATGTCGGGGAGTAAGGTTGCTTCTTCTCATCCCGATAGGCTAGGAGCTCGTTCTGCCAGGCGATGATGTATTTCGTGTCGATATCGCAGAGACGGCGCTCTCCGAAGTAAGGAAGAAGCTTTGTCCGGGTGATATGATCCTTCGTGGCCCAGGTGCTCTCCGTCAACCGGGGACGCATGTCCCTCTCATACAGCTCGCAGAAAGCTTTAAAGGTCATGTCGAGATCTCCGGCATTCTGCTGCTGAAAGGTGCGCTCCCATTCCAGCGCCTCGCGCTTGGTAGAGAAGCCGCGCTTGCATTTCTGCTTGCGTTGCCCCTTCCAGTCCTCATAGCGGACCATGGCATACCAGCGGCCGTTTTTTTATCCTTATAGACGGGCATCGCGTTTCACCTCCTTGGGTTCAGCGCCATACAGGCGCTCATACAGATATTTCCGGCTGATTCTTCCGGGAATTGTCAGGTACTTCTTCTCCTTCAGTTCATCATTCAGCTGACGGATCAATTTATAGGCATAGGACGTAGACACGGAAAGTTCCTTGGCCACTTCGCTTGCACGCATCAGTTCCATCATATCGTAAATCCATCCTTTCATCTGGATCGAAACTGAAATAAGCTAATAAGCTTAATATCTATTCTATTATACTAAGCGTAAATGATTATGTCAATACCTGTCTGCGTGAAAATTAAATTTTTATGCTAAGTCATCCTTGACCGACTTAAACTGCTTTGCTATAATGAATCCATCCACGATTATAGGAGGCAAGTATATGGCGACGGGAGAGAGAATCCGCTTCTTTCGCAATTTACGGGGGATGACGCTGAAGACTTTGGGAACACTGCTGGGTTTCCCGCCAAGCTCTGCCGATGTGCGTATGGCGCAGTACGAGTCGGAGGATCGTACACCAAAGGCTGACCTTACCGCTACGATAGCGGAGGTGCTGGAGGTTTCGCCCCGGGCCATCGCGGTTCCGGATATCGACTCGATGGACGGCCTGATGCACACGCTGTTCACGCTGGAGGATCGCAAGCTGCTGCGTATCCAAAGCATCGACGGCGCAATCTGCCTTCGCCCGGAAATCGCCGAAGGTGGTGTGCAGGCCGCTGACCTCGACCAACGGCTCCGTGCCTGGCAGGAGCAATCCGCCAAGCTGCGCGCCGGAGAGATCACGCAGGAGGATTACGACCGGTGGCGGTACTCGTATCCGGCGTATGACGACACGCGCATTCACGTCGCTATCCCGTCTGAGGAGCCTGTGCGCATCCGGCGCGGCAGGAAGCCCAAGACAAGGGAATGAAAGATGATTTTTGATCATAGAAAAAGCCCTCCGCTGCGGAAGAAGATTTCCACAGCGAAGGGCTTTTTGACAGGGTTTTGCAGAGATTGTGGATAACGCAGGGGGAGAGAAAAGATACTCTTACTGCCAAGCCACACGCGCATCCTGAATAATGGAGTGATGAGGCTACGTTATCATTTTGTTATCAGAGCCGGTTTGCGAGCGGGAAAATTCCAGATATAGCTGCATATTTCGCGCTTTCGGAATCATTCCCACTCAATCGTACCGATGGGCTTTGGCGTCAGATCCAGCAGCACGCGGTTGATGCCGTCGACCTCATGGGTGATGCGGTCGGTGATGTGGTGCAGCAGGGCGTAGGGGATTTCCTCGATGGTCGCGGTCATCGCGTCGGTGGTGTTCACCGCACGGATGATGGCCGGCCATCCCTCGTAGCGCTTGCCGTCCTTCACGCCCACGCTCTTCATGTCAGGCACGGCGATGAAGTACTGCCAGACCTTGCCGGCCAGGCCGTTCCTGTCGAACTCCTCGCGCAGAATCGCATCCGCTTCGCGCAGCGCGTGCAGGCGGTCGCGGGTGATCGCGCCCAGGCAGCGCACGCCCAGGCCGGGACCCGGGAACGGCTGACGGTAAACCATGCCGTGCGGCAGGCCGAGGGCCTCGCCCACGACGCGGACCTCGTCTTTGAAGAGCAGCTTGACCGGCTCGACGAGCTCCATCTGCATGTCCTCCGGCAGGCCGCCCACGTTGTGGTGCGCCTTCACGCCCTTGCTCTCCAGGATGTCCGGATAGATGGTACCCTGGGCCAGGAAGGAAATGCCCTCGAGCTTGCTGGCTTCCTCATCGAAGACCTTGATAAACTCGCCACCGATAATCTTGCGCTTGCGCTCCGGGTCGGAGACGCCGGCCAGGAGATTGAGGAAGCGGTCGGTCGCATCGACGTAGATCAGGTTGGCGTCCATTGCCTTGCCGAATACCTCGATGACCTGCTCGCTCTCGCCCTTGCGCATGAGGCCGTGGTTGACATGCACGCAGACCAGCTGCCTGCCGATGGCCTTGATCAGCAGGGCCGCGACGACGGAGCTGTCTACGCCGCCGGACAGCGCCAGCAGCACCTTCTTATCGCCCACCTGGGCGCGTACGGCAGCAACTTGTTCCTCGATGAACGCGTTGGCCAGTTCAGGGGTGGTGATGCGGGCCATGGATTCCGGACGAACATTGCTCATGATGATCACTCCTGTAGTTGTTTGGAAATAACGGGTTGACATTCCCATTCTAGCATGCGGGAATGGCGGCTGTAAAGAAAACTGAGAAATTTCGCACACGAACGTTCGGAATTTGACGAGACTTCACTTTTGGGGATGCGTATTTACAGGTACAGAAAACCGCGATATAATGACTTTTACATTGATTTTGGGAAACGGGTGAGCATATGTTTCTTCTGATGACCAGCAGCCCCTGCGATGACCGTGTGCCGCAGGGCGTGAACCTGCCCTGCGTGCTGGATGGCCGCAACCACTTCCTTGACAACCTGCGCGCGCACTGGAAGCCGGACAGCCGCCTGGTCGTTGTCTGCTCCGATCCCTTCAACTTCCCGCTCAACGACGAAATGTGCGATACGTTCACACGATGCCTGAACTATCACGGCCTGACGGTTGCCTCCGGCGTCATGCTCGACAGCCGCAATGCGCGCGACGCGGGCAGGCTCATCGCGCTCAGCGACGCGGTGCTGCTCGGCGGCGGGCATGTGCCTACCCAGAATGCCTTCTTTGCGGAAATCGGCCTGCGTGCGCTGCTGCGCGAATATACGGGCGTGATCATCGGCGTGAGCGCAGGCTCCATGAACTGCACGAATCCCGTCTACGCCCAGCCGGAGCTGCCCGGCGAATCCATCGACCCCGATTACCGGCGCTTCCTGCCCGGATTAGGGCTCTCCGGCGTGCAGATCCTGCCGCATTATCAGATGGTCCGCGACCGCCTGCTGGACGGCAAGCGCCTGTTTGAGGACATCACCTTCGGCGACAGCTATGGCCGCACATTCTATGTGCTGGTGGATGGCAGCTATGTCATGCGCGTGGACGATACCTATACGCTCTGGGGCGAGGGCTACGTCATCCGCGACGGCGCCATGCGCCTGATCTGCCGCGAAGGCGAACACATCACGATTCTTCCCACGGAGGCATAACGATGGAACTGCTGCATGGACGTCCCGAAACCGGTGAAGGGCGGCTGGCCAAGGAGATGCGGGTGTACGATTTGCTCGACAGCCTCGGCATTGTCTACGAGCGCACGGATCATGAAGCCGCCATGACCATGGAGGACTGCATGGAGATTGACCGGATTCTCGATATCGTCATCTGCAAGAATCTGTTCCTGTGCAACCGGCAGAAGACGAAGTTCTACCTGCTGATGATGCCGGGCGATAAGGTCTTCAGGACGCGCGATCTTTCGCCGCTCATCGGCTCGTCGCGCCTGTCGTTTGCCGACGCGCAGGACATGGAAAAGTATCTGGATCTTACGCCAGGCTCGGTCTCCGTGATGGGCCTGATGAACGATACGCAGAACCATGTGCAGCTGCTGGTGGACAGGCCGGTCATCGAAAGCCCGCTGCTGGGCTGTCATCCGTGCGTGAATACGTCGAGCCTGCGGATGAAGACGAGCGACGTGCTGGAGCGCTTCCTGCCCGCCGTGCATCACGACGCGATTGTCGTCGATCTGCCGGAGTATCGGCACGAGGGGTCTGTGTAAGCGGAGCTGTCCTGCGGGCGCAGGCCGGTTTAACAGGGCACGGCGGCAGCCGCCGTTCTGCCGAATGGGAAAATCGATTTGGGGAGGACGCGCGCAGCGCATTTTCCCGACGATCATAAAAAATCAGCCTCCGTATGAATGCCATACGGAGGCTGACAGGTTTTACAGCGCGCTGAGCGCCTGATTGAGATCGGCCAGAATATCGTCGATATGCTCCGTGCCGATGGACAGGCGGATGGTGCTGGGCGTGATGTTCTGCTGCGCCAGCTCCTCGTCGTTCAGCTGGCCGTGCGTGGTGGTCGCCGGGTGAATGACCAGGCTCTTCACGTCCGCGACGTTGGCCAGCAGCGAGAAGATCCTGAGGCTGTCGCAGAACTTCTGCGCCGCCTCGCGCCCGCCCGCCAGCTCGATGGTGAAGATCGACGCGCCGCCGTTCGGGAAATAGCGCGCGTACAGCGCGTGATCCGGGTGATCCGGCAGGCTCGGGTGGTTGACCTTCGCGACCTTCGGATGCTTGCTCAGGAATGCCACGACGCGCTGAGTGTTGTACGCGTGGCGCTCCAGGCGCAGGGACAGCGTCTCCACGCCCATGAGCAGCAGGAAGCAGTTGAACGGGGAGATGCACGCGCCGGTATCGCGCAGCAGCACGCAGCGGATATAGGCCGTCAGGGCCGCGCCGCCAAAGGCCTCCGTGAAGGACACGCCGTGATAGCTCGGATTCGGCTCGCAGATCTGCGGGAATTTGCCGCTCGCCTTCCAGTCGTATTGGCCGGAATCGACGATGATGCCGCCCAGCGACGTGCCGTGACCGCCGATGAACTTGGTGGCGGAGTGCACGACGATGTCCGCGCCGTGCTCGATCGGGCGGATGAGGTACGGCGTGCCGAACGTGTTGTCGATCACCAGCGGCAGGCCGTGGCGGTGCGCGATCTCCGCGATGGCGTCGATGTCCGGGATGTCGCTGTTCGGGTTGCCCAGCGTCTCCAGATAGACGCACTTGGTGTTGTCCTGAATGGCTGCTTCGACCGCGGCGAGGTCGCGCGCGTTCACGAACGTGGTCGTGACGCCGCTCTCCTCAAACGTATGCGCGAGGAAGTTGTAGGTGCCGCCGTAGATTGTCGTCTGCGCGACGATGTGGTCGCCCTGCCTGCACAGCGCCTGCAGCGCGTAGGCAATCGCCGCCGCGCCGCTGGCCGTCGCCAGCGCTGCGGTGCCGCCCTCCAACGCGGCGATGCGCTTTTCCAGCACATCCTGCGTCGGGTTGTTCATGCGGCCGTAGATGTTGCCCTGCTGGGACAGATCGAACAGCGCGGTCGCGTGCGCGGCGTTGTCAAAGACATAGGAGGTCGTCTGGTAAATCGGCACGGCGCGCGCGCCGGTGGCGGGATCGGCCTGCTCCTGGCCGACGTGGAGCTGCATGGTCTCAAAGCGGTACGGCTGATTCATGGCGTTCACCTTCTCCTGTTCAGAAAAACGTACAGCGAGCACTGAGATGCTTGTTTGGGCCGGGTGATTCGGAAGCGGGTGTGGGCACAGCCCACTTACACACCGAGCAGGCGCACGCGCTTCATGCCCGGAATGGCGCGGATCTTTTCGCACAGCGCATCCTGCGCGCGTGCCGGAATCTCGTCCATGTCCACGACGGACACGGCCATCGCGCCGCGGGAGCGGTTGACCAGGTCGGAGATGTTCAGGCCAAAGCCCGCGACGGCGGAGGTGATGGAGCCCAGCACGTTCGGGACGTTTTCATGGATGCAGAAAAGGCGCGGCTTGGAAACCGGCGCGACGTCGATGGCCGGCAGGTTCACGCTGTTGCGGATGATGCCGGACTCCAGGAAGTCGCGGGTCTGCGCGGCGGCCATCACGGCGCAGTTCTCCTCGCTCTCCGGGGTGGAGGCGCCCAGGTGCGGGATGGCGATCACGCCGTCCACGCCCAGCATCGCGTCGCTCGGGAAGTCGGTCACATAGCAGCCGACGCGGCCGTCGCCCAGCGCGTCGAGCAGCGCGGCATCATCCACCAGGCCGCCGCGCGCAAAGTTCATGATGCGCACGCCCTTGCGGCAGATGGACAGGCTGCGGGTGCCGACCATACCGCGCGTCTTCTCGTTGAGCGGGACGTGCAGCGTAATGAAGTCGCACGCGGAGAAAAGCGCGTCCAGCGAGTTCTCGCGCCGGACCTGCTGGGACAGCTTCCACGCGTGCTCGACGGAGATCATCGGGTCATAGCCGATGACGGTCATGCCCAGGTGCACGGCGGCATTGGCCACCAGCACGCCGATGGCGCCCAGGCCGACCACGCCCAGCGTCTTGCCGCGCAGCTCCGGGCCGACAAAGGCCTTCTTGCCCTTTTCCACGGCCTTCTCCACCGCAGCGCCCTGACCCTTCAGCGTGCGCGCCCACTCGATGCCGCCCACGATGTTGCGGCAGGAGAGCAGCATGCCGGCCAGCACCATCTCGGCGACGGCGTTGGCGTTGGCGCCCGGCGTGTTGAACACGCAGATGCCCCGCTCGCTGCACGCGTCCACGGGGATGTTGTTGTAGCCCGCGCCGGCGCGGGCGATGCACAGCACGCTGTCCTCGATCGGGGTTTCGTGCATGGAGGCGGAGCGCACCAGCACGGCCTGCGGATGGGCCACGTCGTCGGCCACCTTGTACTTTTCGTCCAGCTGCGTGTAGATCGCGGAAGAAATCGCGTTGAGCGTCTTGACCCTGTATTCCATGGAAGAAAACCTCCCTCATTGATCGGATGATTCCTTTGCTGCACTCCGGCCTCGGGCGCAGAGCTGCAGTCTTTTCGGTGTTTGCCGGTGATGCCGCCGGCAGCATGCCGGTTATTTGTTGTTCATTTCGAATTCCTTCATGAACTCGACCAGCTTGACCACGCCCTCCATCGGCATGGCGTTGTAGATGCTCGCGCGCATGCCGCCGACGATGCGGTGGCCCTTGAGGTTCACCAGATCGCGCGCCGCCGCCTCCTTGACGAAGGCCGCGTCCAGATCCTTGTCGCCGGTGACGAAGGTGACGTTCATGCGGCTGCGGTACTTTTTCTGCGCGGTGCCCTTGAAGAGCTTCGAGTTGTCCAGGAAGTCGTAGAGCAGGTTGGCCTTCTCGATGTTGACCTTCTCGATGGCCGCCACGCCGCCCTGCTTCTTGAGCCACTCGAAGGTCAGGCCCGCCACATAGATGCCGAAGCAGTTCGGGGTATTGAGCATGCTGTCCGCGTCGGCCATCTTCTTGAAGCTCATGACCTTCGGGGTGATGGGCAGCTCATGGCCCAGCAGATCCTCGCGCACGACGAGGATGACCACGCCCGCCGGGGCGACGTTCTTCTGCGCGCCGGCGTAGATCACGCCGAACCTGGAGACGTCGTAGACCTCCGAGAGGATGTTGGAGGACATGTCCGCCACCAGCGGGATGTCGCCGGTGTCCGGCACATGGTCATAGCGCGTGCCGTAGATGGTGTTGTTGGTGGTGATGTGGACGTACTTGGCGTCCGGGGAGAGCGTGTAGGCCGGGATGTAGGTGTAGTTGTCCTCGCGGGAGGAGCCGGCGACGTTCACCTCGCCGTACTTCTGGGCCTCGACCAGCGCGTTGTGCGCGAAGTTGCCGGAGTCGATGTAGTCGGCCTTGCCGCCCTGCATCAGGTTCATGGCGACGGCGGAGAACATGGCGGTGGCGCCGCCCTGCAGGAACATGACCTTGTAGCCCTCCGGCACGCCCATCACGTCCCTGAAGTCCGCGACGGTCTTCTCGAAGATCTCCAGGTACATTTTAGATCGATGACTCATCTCCATGACAGACATGCCCGTACTGCCGTAGCAGAGCAGGTCCTTTTGTACCTTTTCGAGCACTTCAGTCGCAAGCATGGACGGGCCGGGCGCGAAATTGTAGACGCGATTCATAGAAATAAGCCTCCTCAGTGAGTTCCTCCGAAAGTGCAGGACAACAGTCTCAATTCATCATTTCGGAGGGGTATTTGCCCCATATTACCATAGAAAAGAAAGAATTGCAATGCGAAAAACATGATTCTGTCGTTTTTCAGGCGAATCGCTCCATGGGACGGGAAATTTCACTTGACGCATCTGGCCGGGCATGGTATGATTTTCTTGATCCGAACAGGGAGAATTCGCCCTTCGGAAAGCGGCATGACTGACGGAAGTGGGAGAACCCACAGGAAGTGCCGCGGCGCGTGAGCGCTATAGCCGACCGTCTGGGCGCACTGAATTGTTCGGTGCGCCTTTTTGTATGGAAAGACGCTGCCGGAAACGACATAAGGAGGATTCTGTCATGGCTTATTTGTCCGATATCGAAATCGCGCAGGCATGTGAAATGAAGGACATCCGCGAAATCGCGAAGACCGCGGGCGTTTCTGAGAAGTATCTGGAGCTTTACGGCAACCACAAGGCGAAGGTTGATTACAACCTTCTCAATGAGAACGACGCGCCCGACGGCAAGCTGGTGCTGGTCACGGCCATCTCCCCGACCCCGGCGGGCGAGGGCAAGACCACCACGAGCGTGGGCCTGGCCGACGGCATGCGCCGCATCGGCAAGAACGCAATCCTCGCGCTGCGCGAGCCGAGCCTGGGCCCGGTGTTCGGCGTGAAGGGCGGCGCGGCCGGCGGCGGCTATGCGCAGGTCGTCCCGATGGAGGACATCAACCTGCACTTCACCGGCGACTTCCACGCCATCGGCGCGGCGAACAACCTGCTGGCCGCGATGCTGGACAACCACATCCAGCAGGGCAACAGGCTGGGTATCGACGTCAAGAAGATCACCTGGAAGCGCTGCGTGGACATGAACGACCGCCAGCTGCGCAATATCGTCGACGGCCTGGGCGGCAAGATGCAGGGCGTGCCGCGCGAGGACGGCTTTGACATCACCGTCGCCAGCGAGGTCATGGCCGTGTTCTGCCTGTCCACCTCCATCCGCGACCTGAAGGAGCGCCTTGCCAGGATCATCGTGGGCTACACCTACGACGACAAGCCCGTGACCGCGGGCGACCTCAAGGCGGCGGGCGCGATGGCCGCGCTGCTCAAGGACGCGCTCAAGCCCAACCTCGTGCAGACGCTGGAGGGCACCCCGGCGTTCATCCACGGCGGCCCGTTCGCCAACATCGCCCACGGCTGCAACTCCATCATGGCGACCCGCATGGCGCTCAAGCTGGGCGACTACTGCGTGACCGAGGCCGGCTTCGGCGCGGATCTGGGCGCGGAGAAGTTCCTGGACATCAAGTGCCGCAAGGCGGGCCTGAAGCCCGCAGCCGTCGTCGTCGTGGCGACCGTGCGCGCGCTCAAGCATCACGGCGGCGTGGCCAAGGCCGACCTGAACAACGAGAACCTCGAGGCCCTTGCGAAGGGTCTGCCCAACCTCCTGCGCCACGTCGAGAACATCACCAGGACCTATCAGCTGCCGTGCGTCGTGGCGATCAACCGCTTCCCGATGGACACCGAGGCGGAGCTTAAGCTCGTGCGCGAGAAGTGCCGCGAGCTGGGCGTGAACGTCGCGCTCTCCGAGGTCTGGGCCAAGGGCGGCGAAGGCGGCGAGGAGCTGGCCCGCGAGGTCGTGCGCCTGTGCGAGGAGGGCGAGAATCACTTCCGCTACGCCTACGAGCTGAACACCACCATCGAGCAGAAGCTCGACGCCATCGTCAAGAACGTCTACCGCGGCGCGGGCGTGACGCTCACCCCGGCGGCAAAGAAGCAGGCGCAGCAGCTCACCGAGCTGGGCTTCGGCGAGTATCCGATCTGCATGGCCAAGACGCAGTATTCCTTCTCCGACGACCAGAAGCTGCTGGGCGCGCCGGAGGGCTTCACCGTTACCGTGCGCAGCCTGAAGGTCTCCGCGGGCGCGGGCTTCATCGTGGCGCTGACCGGCGACATCATGACCATGCCGGGCCTGCCGAAGGTGCCGGCCGCCGAGAACATCGACGTCACCGACGACGGCAAGATCGTGGGCCTGTTCTGATTACAAAGCAGCGGCCGTAAGCGCGAAGCGAAGAAGGGGTTCGGGGACAGTGTCCCCGAGCAGGTTTTAGGGCGGCAGCCCTAACGTACCCCATTGAAACGTGTCCATGCGCCTGGCTGGCTTTTTACCGCAAATGGAGGAATTCACCATGCTTCCGGAAGGCTTTGTCTACATCAGGGACGTCATCCCGTCCGTCCGCGAGGACATCCGCTACGCGGGCAGCCACAATTTCGTCGGCTGCCCGGTGGACGGCTACCTTGCCCCGCGCGGCGTGCTGCGCACCGAGGCGGCGCTGGCGCTCAAGCAGGCGGCGGACGCCTTTGAAAAGCAGGGGATGACCCTGCTCATCTACGACGCGTACCGTCCCCAGCGCGCGGTCGACCACTTTGTCCGCTGGGCGCAGGACCTCAGCGACACGAAGATGAAGGCGGAGTTCTACCCGACGCTGGACAAGTCCGAGCTGTTTCCCAGGGGCTATATCGCCGTGTATTCCGGCCATTCGCGCGGCATGACGGTGGATCTCACGCTGACGGACAGAGACGGCACGCCGCTGGACATGGGCGGTGAGTTCGACTGGTTCTCCAAAATCTCCTCTCATGATTATGAGGACATCACGCCCGCGCAGAAGAAAAGCCGCCGTCTGCTGCGCGCGGGCATGCTTGCTGCGGGCTTTGAGGATTACAGCGAGGAATGGTGGCACTATACGCTGCCGTCCGATGCGCCGAAGGTCTATTACGACTTTCCGATTGAGTGAAACTCAACCATCCCTGCGGTGAAATGAACGGCATTTACGGCTTGACAAGGCGTCACCCGGCAGGTACAATAATATGTAAATCGTGCATAGCTTTTGTAAAGGCCATGAAGGAAAAAAGACGCATTGCCTGACCCGAAGAGAGCCGGCGCTTGGTGCAAGCCGGCGGCAGACAAGCGGGATAACTCACTCCGGAGCCGCCTGCGTGATGAGCGTGGGACGTACGCCGCCGCGTTAAGGCAAATGAGGACCTCTCTGTTGCTGTGTGCGCAGTCAGGTTGAATCAGGGTGGTACCGTGTGGCATTCTACGCCTCGCCCCTGCGAAAAGCAGGTGTGCGAGGCTTCTTACTTTTTGGAAAATATCAAAGGAGGATGTACAAATGGGCATGACCATGACGCAGAAGATCCTCGCGCGCGCCGCGGGCGTTGAAAGCTGCCGGGCAGGCGAGCTGCTGATGTGCAGGCTCGACCTGGTGCTGGGCAACGACATCACCGCGCCGGTCGCGATCAACGAGTTCGAGAAGATGGGTGCGACGAAGGTGTTCGATCCCGCGAAGATTGCGCTGATCCCGGATCACTTCGTCCCCAACAAGGACATCAAGTCCGCGACGATGGCCAAGCAGATGCGCGACTTCGCCAAAGCGCAGAAGATCGTGCATTACTACGAGGTGGGCCGCGTGGGCATCGAGCACGCGCTGCTGCCGGAGCAGGGCATCGTCGCCCCGGGCGAGGTCATCATCGGCGCGGACAGCCACACCTGCACCTACGGCGCGGTCGGTGCGTTCTCCACGGGCGTGGGCTCCACGGATATGGCCGTGGGCATGGCGACCGGCGAGTGCTGGTTCAAGGTGCCGGAGGCCGTCAAGGTCGTGCTCAAGGGCAAGATGAAGCCGTGGGTGTCCGGCAAGGACGTGATCCTGCATCTCATCGGCGAGATCGGCGTGGACGGCGCGCTGTATCAGTCGCTCGAGTTCACCGGCGAGGGCGTCAAGGAGATCGGCATGGACGGCCGCCTGACGATCGCGAACATGGCGATTGAGGCCGGCGCGAAGAACGGCATCTTCCCGGTGGACGACATCTGCAAGGCGTATCTGGCTGAGCGCGTCAGCCGCCCGTGGACGGCGTTTGAGGCGGACGAGGACGCGGAGTACGCGAAGGTCGTGGAGATCGACCTTGACCAGCTCGACATGACCGTCTCCCTGCCCCACCTGCCGGAGAACACCAAGCCCGCGCGCGAGTGCACCGATCTGGCGATCGATCAGGTCGTCATCGGCAGCTGCACCAACGGCCGCATCAGCGACATGCGCGTGGCCGCGAAGATCCTCAAGGGCAGGAAGGTAGCGCCGTACCTGCGCTGCATCGTCATCCCCGGCACGCAGCAAGTCGTGAAGACCTGCCTGGAGGAGGGCCTCGTGGACATCTTCGTCGACGCCGGCGCGATCTTCACCATGCCGACCTGCGGCCCGTGCCTGGGCGGCCACTGCGGCGTGCTGGCCGACGGCGAGCGCGCGGTGTCCACCACGAACCGCAACTTCGTCGGCCGCATGGGCCACACCGGCAGCGAAGTCATCCTGGCCAGCCCGGCGGTTGCCGCCGCTTCCGCGATCATGGGCCGCGTCGCCACGCCCGAGGAGGTCATGTAATATGAAAGTCAAGTCTACGGTCATCAAGTACGGCGATCACGTCGATACCGACGTCATCATCCCGGCCCGCTATCTGAACACCACCGATCACAAGGAGCTGGCCTCCCACTGCATGGAGGACATCGACAGCGATTTCAAGGCGAAGAGCGAGACGAGCAAAATCATCGTGGCGGGCCGCAACTTCGGCTGCGGCTCCTCCCGTGAGCATGCGCCCATCGCCATCAAGGCCAGCGGCATCCAGCTGGTCATCGCGGACAGCTTTGCCCGCATCTTCTACCGCAACTCCATCGACATCGGCCTGCCGATCGTCGAATGCCCGGCGGCCGCCGCGGCCATCGCCGACGGCCACGAGGTCGAGGCGGATCTGGACAACGGCGTGATCACCGATGTGACCACCGGCGAGACGTTTACCGCAGCGCCGCTGCCGCCGTTCATCCAGGAGATCGTCAACTGCGGCGGCATCGCCAACTACGTCCGCAGGAAGGTGCAGGCGTAAGGGAGGACGCTGGGCTGCCGCCCAGACCTGCCTGGGGATTTCATCCCCAGACCCCTTCTTCGCTTCGCGGAGGTTAAGCAGATTCTGCCACTCCCTCAGTCAGCTGCGCTGACAGCTCCCTCGATGAGGGAGCCTTTGCCTCCCTCTGTGAGGGAGGTGGCTGCCGCGGCAGCCGGAGGGAGTTCCCGGAGCCGCAGTGGCGATTCAAATACGATATAAGATGGAGGAAGAGTCCCATGAATGCGAATATCGTGACCCTGCCGGGCGACTACATCGGCCCGGAGATCGTCGCGCAGGCGGTCAAGGTGCTGGAGAAGGTGGCGGCGAAGTACGGCCACACCTTCAGCTTTGAGGAGTGCGCGCTGGGCGGCGCGTCCATCGACGCGTACGGCGTGCCGCTGACGGACGAGACGCTCGCCAAGTGCAACGCCGCCGATGCGGTGCTGATGGGCAGCGTCGGCGGCCCGAAGTGGGACGGTGTGGAACCGGCACGCCGCCCGGAGAAGGGCCTGCTGGCCCTGCGCAAGGGCATGCAGGTGTTTGCCAACCTGCGCCCCTGCACGATCCATCCGCAGCTGGCGGGCGCGTGCCCGCTGCGCCCGGACATCATCGCCCGGCCGATCGACGTGATGATCCTGCGCGAGCTGACCGGCGACATCTACTTCGGCAAGCGCTGGCGCAGCGAGGACCGCAAGGCCGCCACCGACGAGATGGCCTACAGCGAGATGGAGGTCGAGCGTCTGGCGCGCATCGGCTTTGAGATGGCCATGAAGCGCCGCAAAAAGCTCTGCTCCGTGGACAAGGCCAACGTGCTGGAGTGCTCCCGCCTGTGGCGCGAGACCGTCGCGAAGCTGGCGAAGGAATACCCGGAGGTCGAGGTCACGTACATGTACGTCGACAACGCGGCGATGCAGCTCATCCTGCGCCCGAGCCAGTTCGACGTGATGATCACCGGCAACCTGTTTGGCGATATCCTCTCCGACGAGAGCGCGGCCATCGCGGGAAGCCTGGGCATGATGCCCTCCGCCAGCCTGGGCGCGGGCACGCGCGGGTTGTACGAGCCGATCCACGGCTCCGCGCCGGACATCGCGGGCCGGGACATCGCCAATCCGTTGGGCACCATCCTCTCCGGCGCGCTGCTGCTGCGCCACAGCCTGGGCCTTGAGGCGGAGGCTGCGGCGATCGAGGCGGCGGTTACGAAGGTGCTTGACGCGGGCTATCGCACCGGTGACATTTGGTCCGAGGGCTGCACGAAGGTCGGCTGCACGCAGATGGGCGACCTTGTCGCGGAGAGAATCTGATGCAGTTCACCGGCCGCTATGCCTCGCCCCTGGGCGGCATCCTGTTGGCGGCGGACGATATTGGCCTGACGGGCCTGTGGTTTGAGGGGCAGAAGTACTTTGCACAGACGCTGGACGCAGCGCACGAGGAGCGGGAGCTTCCCCTCCTTGATGACGCAAGGCGCTGGCTGGATCAGTACTTTTCCGGCCGTGCGCCGGACTTCACTCTGCCGGTTCATCTGACCGGCACGGCGTTTCAGTGCGAGGTCTGGGACATCCTCTGCGCCATTCCCTACGGCAGGACGACGACCTACGGCGCCATCGCCGCGCAGCTTGCGAAGCGGCGCGGTCTGGCGAGCATGTCCGCGCAGGCCGTGGGCAGCGCCGTCGGTCATAACCCGGTGTCCATCATCGTGCCCTGCCATCGCGTGGTCGGCACGCATGGCAGCCTGACGGGCTATGCGGGCGGCGTGGACAGGAAGCGGAGCCTGCTGATGCTGGAAGGCGCGGATATCATGGCAAAGAGATAAAGGGAGCCTGGGGGATGCAATCCTTCAGACTCCCTTTTTCGTACTACGCGGTCAATGCATTATTCTGACAGCATGGCTCGGGTGAAATAGGTCACGCCGTGCATGCCGGCGACCGTCACGGAGAACGCGCCCGCGCGGGCCTGGTGCACCTCGTCGCGGTCAGAGACGATCTCCTGCGCGCCCATCAGGTCCTGCACGGTCAGATAGACCGTCGCCGTGCGGGCGCTGCGGTTGATCAGCGTCACCGCACAGGCGTCCTTTGCCTTGCGGCCCAGCGCGTCCGCGCCGCCCTCGATCGTGCGGATCACGCCCAGCACGTCGTCGCACGGCGCAATGAACCGGCACTCGCCGGTGCGCAGCACCTGGTTCTTCTGGCGCATCGCGATCATGCCGCGGTAATAGGCCAGCAGCTGCTTGTCCTCCGCGCCCCAGGGATAGGCGCGCCGGCAGAACGGATCGGCGCAGCCCTCCATGCCCGCCTCGTCGGCGTAGTAGATGCAGGGCATGCCGGGCACGCTCATGAGCATGCGCAGCATCATGCGCTCGCGCAGCGTGCCGATCATGCGGTCCTCCTGGGAGAGAGCGTGCTCGGCGCGCTTGTCGCGCGGGATGTCGTTGCCGTCGTTGCCGGCGAGCACATTGAGGATGCGCGGCCTGTCGTGGCTGCCCATCAGGTTCATCAGCGAATACAGGAACGGCTTGGGGTAGTTCTGCATCAGCGCCGTCAGGTCGCGCGTCACCGCGCCGGCCGTCTTGCTGGACATCAGGAACGAGATCAGCGCGTCCCGCAGCGGATAGTTCATCACGCTGTCCAGCGTATCGCCCAACACATAGGAGCGCATCATGCCGTAGGCCACCTTGTGGCTGGCGTCCTCCCAGACCTCGCCCAGCACCGCCGCGTCGGGATCGACGGATTTGACCTCGCGGCGCAGCTCGCGCAGGAATTCCATCGGAAGCTCATCCGCCACGTCCAGCCGCCAGCCGCTGGTGCCCTGACGCACCCAGTGCTTGACGACGGCGTCCTCGCCGCTGAGGATGTATTTGCGGAAGTCCTCGTCCATCTCGTTGACGTTGGGCAGCGTGCGGAAGCCCCACCAGCAGTCGTAATCGTCCGGCCAGTTCTTGAAGGTGAACCACTTCCTGTAGGGAGAATCCGGATCGCGGTACGCGCCGACCTTCTCGCCGTGCGTGCCGCGGCGGTTGAAGTACACGCTGTCGCTGCCCACATGGGAGAACACGCCGTCGAGCATGATGCGGATGCCCATGGCCCGGGCTTCCTCGCAGAGCTGGCGCAGCTTGGCCTCGTCGCCGAACATCGGATCGACCTGCATGTAGCAGCCGGTGTCGTACTTGTGGTTGGTGCGCGCGGTGAAGATCGGATTGAAGTAGATGACGGTGACGCCCAGCTCCTTGAGATAGGGCAGCTTCTGGCGCACGCCCTCCAGGTTGCCGCCGAAGAAATCGTGTGCGAAATTGTCGCCGTTCTCGGAGACGTCCAGCCAGGGCATGTCGTTCCAGTTGGTGTGCAGATCGACCTTCGTGCCAATGCCGTCCTTGGCGTGCAGCAGCGCGTCCGTGCCCTCGCCGTGATAGAAGCGGTCCACCATGATCTGGTACATGATGCCGTCGCACATCCACGCCGGGGTGCTGTAGCGGGGATCATAGACGGTGATCTGGAAATCCGTGCCGGTACCGCCCATGCGTCCCTCGCCGCAGCCGGAGTCGTCCGGCGCGCCCAGGCGCAGGCGGGTGCCGTCCGCGCAGTTCGCCTCAAAGCAGTACCAGTACAGACACGGCGTATCGCTGACCGTCACCTGCACCTCATAAAAGCGCTTCCCGTCCTTTGCGCCCAGCGGCCGCATCGGGAAGCGCTGCTCTTTTCCGTCCCACACGCGCAGGTTCAGGCTCTCCGGCTCGCCGGGGCCGCTGACAGCCAGGCGAAGGCGAACCTGCGAGCCTGCCGGCAATGCCCCCTGAGGGAAGCGATAGAACGCATCGATGGTGTTATGCTGAAGAATCATGGGGGTCACTCCATCCAGTCATTTTC
Source organism: Candidatus Ventricola sp. (assembly GCA_051883755.1). Lineage (GTDB taxonomy): Bacteria > Bacillota > Clostridia > Christensenellales > Aristaeellaceae > Ventricola. Next base: position 27,065 of record JBJEUI010000258.1, on the reverse strand, counting down.
TTCCGCCGGGATGCTGAAATCCCGCTGTATATGCACAGGAAACGTCTGCAAAGGCACATAAACACGCACCCGGCTGTATACGCTCCGTGTGTTTCTTGCTTATATACAACCCTGCAGCGCGCATCGTGCAGCAGGGATTTGATCAGGGATTCGGACATGGGAGCGGGCATGGCCCGCTTACACAGCTCTATTATTTTATCGTAATTCGCAAATCCTGACAATCCCCATTTTCGCGCGCCGCGCCCCAAACGTTCACAATTCTGCCCCATTGGGACTTTGTTTGTGCAACATGAGGGCAGTATAATCAGGGCATATCCAAGCGGATGAGAGAAAGGAGGTGCTGCATGTGACCAGGATTCTGAAGGCGGCCGGCGCGTTCTGCGCCATGGGCGTCATGATCTTCGCGCTCTTCTTCCGCATGGCCGGCGGTCTGCGCGCCGAGACGGCGCCTGATATCCGGCAAAGCGCCGAATCAGCGCAGGAAACAGCGGATTCCCAGGTCGATCAGCCCCTCTTCCCCTCCCTGAGCGCGGAGGGAATCACCGCGATTTTTGTGGGAACGCCGGATCGCAGCTTCCGGTTTGATGTGGACGTCAGCGGCGAGGTGAGCGTCAACGGCCAGCAGGCCGACGGCGAGATCTACATGACGCTCGTCGACCAGATTGCCGAGCTGCCGGTTGTGCTGACCGGCGCCTTCGTCCCGGACAGCACGCAGCTTCTGCTCACCCTCACCATCTGCCAGAATGACGTGGAGCACACCGCCTGCTTTTATGAGGACGGCGGCTCGGGAGAAACGGCCCGGGTCGTCACCGGCTCCGCGGATGCGCCCGAGTACGGCCAGACGAACGGCTGGCGCATCGGCACGCTGATGATGACGTGCGAGGGAACGCGCATTCAGGATGAGCGGGGCAACGAGCACCCCGCAAGCTTCAGCACCTCAAAGCACGACCAGCCATGACGCCGGTCGTCTTTCCGTTTTGGGCGGCCACCTCGCCGCCGACGATCACACAGGCGATGCCCTCCGGTGCGGCGTTGGGGCTGCCGACGCCCGGGAAATCCGCATGATCGGCGATCGTCTCGGGATCAAAGATGACAAGATCCGCGTCGCAGCCGACCCGCATGCGTCCCTTGCGCGCAAAGCCCAGCACGTCCGCCGGAAGGCACGTCGCATGCGCGACGGCCTCCTCCCAGCTCATCTCCGCGCGCTCGCGCACCATCTCGCGCAGAAAGCGCGGGAAGCTGCCCGCGATCTGCGGATGGCCCTCGCCCGGCAGGTATGCGCCCGTATCGGTGGAGATCATGCACAGCGGATGCCGCGCGATGGCGTACACCGCGCGCGCCTCGCCCGTGTTCACGCTGACCGCGTCGTGCGGATGGCACGCGCGCAGATGCGCATAGAGCGCCTGATCCGGCATGGCGCCGATGTGCTCGCCGGTGATGACGCGCAGATGCTCAAGCTCAATGCCGTTGGCGCGCATGATGCCCGGCTCAAACAGCGCCGCGCCGATGGAGGAGCACCAGTCCTTGTACATGCCGCTGTCAAAGAAGATGTCCACGCCCAGGCCGCGCGCGCGGTCGATCATGGCCAGCGCCTCGTCCTCCACGCCCACGCCGTACTGATAGACGAAGTGCGAGACGATCATCCGGCAGCCGGTGTGCGCCGCCAGATCGATGGCCTCCTGCAGGGAGTCAAGGTCGGTCATGGAGTTCATGCGCGTGTCGATGGAGACGCTCTTGCCGTGTGCCCTGGCGATGCGGCACAGCGTCTGCATCTCCAGGATCGAGGAGCCGGGCGTATACGCCGGGCCGAGCGACACACCGCACGCGCCGCAGGAAAGCGCCCTTTCGCACAGCTGCGCCATGCGCTCGATCTGCTTCTCGCCGGCGGGCCGGAAGGGATCCGTCACCCCCGCGGCCTCGCGCAGCGCGCACATGCCGATCATCTCCGCCTGATGGATCGGAAACGATTCCTGCGCGTCCAAAAAAGCGGCGAGGTCCACCGGGGAAAAGCCGCAGTTGCCGCCGACGCTCGTGGTGATGCCCTGCAGCAGGGACAGTTCGCCCGTGTACACGTGCCCGTCGATGTGGCCGTGCGGATCGATAAAGCCCGGGCAGACGCAGCAGCCTGAGGCGTCCAGCACCTGCGCGTCCTGCGGCGCGCTCAGGCTGCCGATGGCGGCGATGCGCCCGTTCTCCAGCAGAATCTGCGCGCGCAGGCTTGCGCGCGCCTCGGGGTCGATCACCATGCCCCCGGAAATGAACAGCTTCGACATCGGCCAGCACTCCTTTGTGATATCCTACGTCAGGCGGGCTGTGCCCGCTCCCGCCTCCGAACAGCTTGGCAGGATGAAGGGATGGGGTATTTGCCGCACGGCTTTTGCGCGGCGTGGATTCGTCAAAGAAAGCCCGCATGACGCACGCGGGCTTTCTTTGACGGGCGCCTTTCGGCGCCCGCCGCTTTAGCCTTACAGGCTCAGCTTGAAGGTGGTCCAGATGTCCTGGAACTTCTGCTCGTCCGCGCTGGACAGGTTCTTGACGTACTCGGCGTCGCCAATGCGGTCATAGATGCCGCTGAAGACCGGGTTCTCCTTGTACCAGTCGGAGATGACCTCCAGAGCGGCGGCGTTCGGGCTGCAGTAGTACTGCCACTCGGCGCAGACCGCGGCGATCTCCGGGCGCAGCAGGAACTCGAGGAACAGGTTGGCGTTCTTCGCGTGCGGCGCGTTCACCGGGATGAAGCAGCCGTCGATGCCGAAGCCCAGGCCCTCCTCCGGCCAGACGACCGCGAGGTCCGGGTTGGCGTCCAGCGCCAGCGCCACGAACGGGGTGAAGGTGTACGCCACGCTCACGTCGCCGGAGACGAGGTAGTTGTGCAGGTTCTCATACTCGAGCACGTGGATGTTGTCCTTGAGCGCGGCCAGCTTCTCGCCCGCCTCGGCCAGCACGGCCTCGTCGGTCGTGTTCATGCTCTGGCCCATGGACAGCAGCACCATGCCGATGGTCACGCGCGCGTCGTCGATCAGGCCGAGGGAATCGGCAAGCGCCGGGTTCCACAGGTCGTTAAAGCCCTTGATCTCGATATCCACTGCGCTCGGATCATAGACGATCAGCGGGATGCCGCTGACGTAGGGCACCACATACTCGCTGTCCGGATCGAAGTACTGATGGGTGAAGTCCTCATCGAGGTTGCCGAAGTTGGTCACGATCTCCGTGTCGTACTTCTGCATCAGGCCCGCCTCGCGGGTGGTGTTGAGGATGTAGTCGCTGGCCAGGATGATGTCGTAGTCGCCGCCGTTTACCGTGGACAGCTTCTCGTACATCTCCTCGTTGCTGGCGAAGGTCGCGTAGTTGACCTTGATGCCGGTCTCCTCCTCAAAGGGCTTGATGACCGTCTCATAGTCGATGTAGCCCTCCCAGGTGAAGATGTTGAGCACAGCTTCATCCTTCTGGTTGACGGTTTCTGCGACGGCGCAGGCGCTCATCATCACGAGCGCCAGCACAAGGGCAAAAAGCTTCTTCATGGTGTCGTCCTCCTTGCGGGAATATTGGTTATGTAAATCCTTCTGCATAGCTTCGGCCTCGGGCGCGAAGCAGCGAGGTTTACAGAACTTCGTCGGGAATGAACCCGGCATCATGCCGGTTGGTCATTTGGATGCGTACAGCTTCTTGTTGCTGCGTGCCTGCAGCAGCTGGGAAAGGCCCACGAAGATGAAGATCGCGGCCAGCATCAGCGTGGAGAGCGCGTTGATCTCCGGCGTGCCGCCCGAGCGCAGGCCCGTGTAGACCTTCAGCGGGAGCGTCGTCGTCTCCGCGCTGGTGACAAAGAACGAGATGACCACGTCGTCCAGCGACATCGCCACCGCCAGCATCATGCCGGAGATCACCGAGGGCATGATCAGCGGCAGCGTGATATCGCGCAGCACGCGCATGGGGCTTGCGCCCAGGTCGCGTGCGGCCTCCTCAATCGCCGGATCCATGCCCACCAGGCGGGACTTGACGTTGATGAACACATACGGGACGCAGAACGTGGTGTGCGTGGCAATCAGCGCGCCCATGCCCAGCTTCACGCCCACGGCCGTGAACAGCGCCAGATACGCCATGCCCAGCACCAGCTCGGGAATCATCATCGGCAGGGTCGCCAGCGACTCGATGAAGCCGCTGCCCCGGACATGCCCGTGCGCCAGGCCGATGGCGCCCAGCGTGCCGATCACGCCGGCGAAGCCCGCGGACAGCAGCGCGAGGATCAGCGAGTTCTTGAGCGCGTCGCCCATCAGGGAATTGCCGAACAGCCGCGTGTACCAGCCGGTGGTGAAGCCCTGCCATGCGCCGATGGTGCGCCCGGAATTGAACGAGTAGATGACCACCATCAGGATGGGCAGATACAGAACGATGAGCACGAGCGTCAGATAGATGGGGGAAAAGAGCCTGCGTTTTTTCTTTCTGGCCAATCAGAACACCCCCAGATCGTCGCCGCCGCTCCTGCGGTAGACCAAATAGATGCCCGCCGTGATGAAGATGAGCACCATGGACATGGCCGAGCCGGTGTTCCAGTCGCGCACCTTGAGCAGCTGATCGCGGATCAGGTTGCCCACCAGCACCAGACCGCCGCCCATGATGTCCGCCAGGTAGAAGATGCCCACGCTCGGCACGAACACCAGCACGCAGCCCGCCAGAATGCCCGGCATCGTCAGCGGCAGGGTGACGTCGAGGAACGCGCGCCAGGGCCTGCTGCCCAGATCGCGCGCCGCCTCCACCAGCGTCACGTCGAGCTTGTCGATGGAGCTGTGGCACGGCAGGATCATGAAGGAGATCATGCAGTACACCATCGCCAGCAGCACGGAGCCGTAGGAGCCCAGGAACTTGATGTTCTTTTCAATCAGGCCGAGGCCGCGCAGCACCGCGTTGATCGGGCCGTTGGCCTGCAGCAGGATCTTCCAGCCGTATATACGCACCAGCGCGCTCGTCCAGAACGGGATGATGACCAGCATCATCAGCAGCGATTTCCATCTTCTGCCGGCGCGCGCCATGCAGTAGGCGAACGGATAGCCGATGACAAACGACAGAAGCGTCGTCAGGAACGCGAGCTTGAGGCTCTCCCAGAAGACCAGCAGATAGTCCGCGCGCAGCAGCCTTCTGTAATTATCAAGCGTGAACGCCGCGCCGAAGGAAAAGCTCTGCCCGCTTTCCACCAGCGACGTGCCCAGCACGTAGATCAGCGGCAGCGCCACCAGCGTCACGGCCAGCAGCGCCATCGGCAGGACGAACACCGCGTTGCGGCGGGATTCGCCTGCCTGTATGCGGCTCTTATGCGCCATGGGACGCACCCCCAATGACCGCGGTCTGCGCGGGATTCCAGTGCATGTACACCGTGTCGCCCGCCTGCGGCGCGTCGCACATGCGGGCAGCGCCCTCGGCCACGACCTCCGTGCCGCCATGCAGCACCGTGTAGATCAGCACGCTGCCGCCGGCATAGCGCGTCTCGCGCACCGTCGCCGGCAGGTCAAAGCCCTCGACCGGCGTGCGGCTGGCGCGCATGCGCTCCGTGCGCACGCAGACCTCGCAGCGCTCTCCGGCCGTGAGCGCTGCGTGCGCGCTGTCCACGGTGAAGCGGCCGCTCTCGTTTTCGATCACGGCGCTGGAGCCGTTGACGCTGCGAACGGTGCCCGTGAGGAGCGTCGAGCGGCCGATGAACTGCGCCACATAGCGCGTCGAGGGATGATCGTAGATCTCCTCCGGTGTGCCCAGCTGCTCGAATCTGCCGCCGCGCATGACCGCGATGCGGTCGGACATGTTGATGGCCTCTTCCTGATCGTGCGTGATGTAGATGAAGGTGATGCCCAGCTTCTTCTGCAGGCGCTTGAGCTCAATCTGCATCTGGCGGCGCAGCTGCAGATCCAGCGCGCCCAGCGGCTCGTCCAGCAGCAGCAGCTGCGGCTGCGGCGCGAGCGCGCGCGCGATGGCGATGCGCTGGCGCTGGCCGCCGGAGAGCTGCGCGGGCATGCGCCTGGCATACTCGCTCATCTGCACCAGCTCGAGCATATCCTTCACGCGCGCGGCTTGAGTCTTTTTGTCAACGCCGCGCACCTTGAGGCCATAGGCCACGTTCTTTTCCACGTTCATGTGAGGGAACAGCGCGTAGCTCTGAAACACCGTGTTCACCGGCCGCTTCTCCGGCGGCCAGTCGGTCATGTCCTGACCATTCAGGATGACCTCGCCCGTGTCCGGCGTTTCCAGACCCGACACGATGCGCAGCGTCGTCGTCTTGCCGCAGCCGGAGGCGCCCAGCAGCGTCACGAATTCGCCCTTATGAACATCGAGCGACACGTCGGAAAGGACGTCCCCCTCGCCGAAATTCTTGGAAATGTGCCGCAGGGAAAGGAGCACTTCCTCCATCTTTCATCCATCCAATCCTGTCAAGTAGCTCGATTATATGATAAGGAATCCCCTGTGTCAATAAAAAGTTTGATGACTAAAAAATGCTGGTTTAGTGAAGCTAAACAGAGCCCGGACGCGCGCGGCTTCCGGGCTCTCTATTTCTCTGTTTTTCCCTGTTACAGCAGCGGCGCGATCACCTTGAGCATCGGCCCCATGATCCGCCGCTTGAGCGGCTCCTTTTTGAGCGTTTCCTGTGTCACGCGCACGCAGCGCGCAAGCGTCTGCTGGAAATCCGCCTCGATTTCTCCGATGCAGTCCGTCTTGTACAGATAGGTGGCGCACTCAAAGTGGTGGTACAGGCTGCGGTAATCCAGGTTGATCGTGCCGACCACGGCCGTGTCGTCGTCGCAGGTGAAGACCTTCGCGTGCACAAAGCCCGGCGTGTACTCGTAAATGCGCACGCCTGCGGCGATGAGCGCGGGATAGTACGTCTTGGCCAGCGCATAGGCCATCTCCTTGTCGGGGATGCCCGGCATGATGATGCGCACGTCCACGCCGCGCTCGGCCGCGTAGATCAGCGCGTTTTCCATCTCGCTGTCCAGAATCAGGTACGGCGTCATGATGTGCACATAGTGCCGGGCGTGATTGAGGATATCCAGATACACGCGCTCGCCCAGCTTATCCTCGTCCACCGGACAGTCGCCATAGGGAATGACGAAGCCGTTGGCGTGCGCGGGCGCAAGCGTCGGCGCGGCGAGATAGCGGTCAAATTCTGCCTCCTTGTCCTGCAGGTGCCACAGCTGCAGGAACATGAGCGTGAAGCTCCGCACGGCCTCGCCCTTGAGCATGACGGCGGTGTCCTTCCAGTGACCGTATTTCTTCTTGCGGTTGATGTACTCGTCGGCGAGGTTGATGCCGCCGTTAAAGGCCGTGTGGCCGTCGATCACCAGGATCTTGCGGTGATCGCGGTAGTTGTAATGCGTGGAGAGGAACGGCGTGAGCGGCGCGAACATCCTGCACTGGATGCCCAGCTTGCGGAGCCGCTCGGGATAATCGTGCGGCAGCGTGGAAAACTCGTTCGTGCCGTCGTAGAGCAGGCGAACCTCCACGCCCTCCTTCGCCTTGCGCGCCAGAATCTCGAGCACGCGGCCCCACATCAGGCCCTCGTCGATGATGAAGTACTCCAGAAAGATGAACTTCTCGGCCTTCTCAAGCTCCGTGAGCAGCCGCGCCCATTTGTCCTCGCCCAGCGGGAAGTAGGTGACGTCCGTGCGGTCAAACACCGGATGGCAGCCGCTGCGGCGCATGTAGCGCACCAGCGCTGCGGCATGGGCGTTCTCCTCCTCCAGACGCTGCATCACCGCCGGATCCTGCTTGATCCTGCGCCGGTTCTGCTCGGTGCTCTCCCTGACAAGCCTGCACATGGCGCGGTGGCCAAGGTTGCTGCACGTGTACAGGTACAGCAGCGCGCCGAACACGGGCATCACCATGATGACCATCAGCCAGGTGATCTGCGCCGTGGGATCGGATCGGCTGCTCAGCAGCACCGGCACCATGATGACGTCCATCACAATCGAAAGGGCATACAGGTGCGGCAGGAGCTGCGAAAACCACCTGGCGGCGGCAAACAGCAGGAACAGCTGAACAAGAAACAGCAGCACAATGATGCCCAGACGGCTGAAGATGACGGCAAACAGCCCCTTCTGGCCCTTTTTCAGCAGAGACAGGCCCCCGCTCTGTTGACAATCTTTTTCTTCCATGTTGATATTCCCTCGATTGATTTCCCCGATTTGCTTCTATTGTAGCGAAAAAAGGCCGCCATGTCCATCTCTTCGGGATTGACTTTTGCAAATCCCCGGAGGCGGCAAAAGGAAAAAGCCTTCCCGGCTCGGGAAGACTTGGGGCAGTCTTACAGCAGCGTGATGCCGGCCTCGCGGAACACTCGGTGCGTCGTCTCGTCCCAGATGGAGGACTGCACCTCGCCGATGTGCGCCTTGCCCAGCAGCAGCATGCACAGGCGGCTCTGGCCGATGCCGCCGCCCATGGTCAGCGGCAGCTTGCCCTCCAGCAGCATTTTGTGGAACGGCAGCTCGCGGCGGTCGTCGCAGCCGGCAAGCGTCAGCTGGCGGTCGAGGCTCTCGGGGCTGACGCGGATGCCCATCGAGGAGATCTCCAGTGCGCAGGAGAGCACCGGGTGCCAGAACAGCAGGTCGCCGTTGAGCTCCCAGTCGTCGTAGTCGGGCGCGCGGCCGTCGTGGCGCTCGCCGCTCTCCATCTTCGCGCCGATGCCCTGGATGAACACCGTGCCGTGCTGCTCGGTGAAGATGTTCTCGCGCTCCTTGGGCGTCTTGTCCGGATAGAGGTACTCCAGCTCCTGCGCGGTGATGAACGTCACATTGCGCTCAAGCAGCGGGGTCTCGCACAGCTGGGGATACATGCCGCGCACGGTCAGCTGCGTGTCGCAGATGCTGCCCACAATATTGCGCACGCACTCGTGCAGCGTGTAGCGGGTGCGGGATTCCTCGGTGATGACCTTCTCCCAGTCCCACTGGTCCACGTAGATGGAGTGCAGGTTGTCCAGCGCTTCGTCGCGGCGGATGGCGTTCATGTCGGTGTAGATGCCCATGCCCGGCTCGATCTCGTAGCGGTAGAGCGCCATGCGCTTCCACTTGGCCAGCGAGTGCACGACCTCCGCGTTCGCCTTCGCGAACGGGATATCGAAGGAAACCGGGCGCTCCACGCCGTTGAGGTTGTCGTTGAGGCCGGAGGCCGGCTCCACGAACAGCGGCGCGGACACGCGCTCCAGGTGCAGCGCGTGCGCCAGAGAATCCTGGAAGACGCGCTTGATCAGGCTGATGGCGCGCTGCGTCTGATACAGGGACAGATGCGGCTGATATCCCTGCGGAATGAAAGAAGAACCCACGATGGTTTTCTCCCCCTTATCAAAAATGTGGTCATGGAATTCAGTATAACGCCCGCCGCAGAATTTTCCAACACTTTTTTCGCCCGCTGCGCAAATTCTTGCCGCAAAGCCGCCTATACTACGCAAAAAGCTGAAACGGAGGCATGCTTATATGGCAGCTCAGCGGGGGAAGATCATCGTCATCGGCGCGGGGCACGTCGGCAGCGCCGTGCTCAACGCCCTTTTGGGCACGAACCTGGCCAGGGAGATCGTGCTGGTCAATCTGGATCGCGAGCAGGCGTTGGGCGTGGCACTGGACGCCGGGCACACGCTTGCGTTTTCGTATGCGGCGGGCTGTACCATCCGCGTGGGCGATTATGAGGACTGCCGGGATGCGCAGATCATCATCAACACCGCCGGCCCGTCCATCAAGCCGGGCGAAAAGGGCGACCGGATGACGCTGCTGGAGACCAACCTGTCGGTGATCTCCTCCATCATGGATGGGATCACGCGCTATACCCGGGATGCGATCCTCATCAACGTCACCAATCCGGTGGACGTGCTGACGTACTACTGCCAGACGCGCTACGATTACCCGCGCGGGCGGATCTTTTCCACCGGCACGCTGCTGGACACCGCGCGCTTTCACAAGATGCTGGCCGACCAGCTTGGCATCGACGCCAAGTGCATCACCGGCTTTGTGCTCGGCGAGCACGGCGGCACGGCGTTCATCCCGTGGAACACGGTCAACATCGCGGGCATCCCGTTTGACCGGTTTGCCGAACAGTTCGGCCTGAAGGAGCCCATCGACAGGGAGCAGATGATGCGCGCGGTGAAGGACAGCGGGCTGGACATCATCGAGCTGAAGGGATACACGTCCTCCGGCATCGCGCTGGCGGCCTGTCAGGCGGTGAGCGCCGTGCTGTTTGACTCGCATGCCGTGCTGCCGCTCTCCGTGATCCCGGACGGGGAATACGGCCTGCAGCGCGTGGCCATGAGCCTGCCGTGCGTGCTGGGCGAAAAGGGCGTGGAGCGTATTCTCACCCTGCCGCTTGACGAGGACGCCGAGCGCGGCATGCGCGCCTGCGACGAGTACCTGCGCAGCGTGCTGCACAATGTGGACATGAAGACCGGCAGGGTGAAGGAAGCGGGCTGGCTGGGCGGCTTTCCGCCGCAGCATACCAATCCGGCCGCGTCCGGGCCGCTGCCGAGTTGAATTGCAATAGATGCTTGATGCCGCGCGAAGCGAAGAAGGGAGTCTGAGGGATGAAATCCCTCAGGCAGGGGTATGGGGGCGAGCCCCCATCGAACTCCATACGCGAAGCGTCTGACAAGAAGAATCGCAGCGGAGCCGAAGGCGACGATTGCGATTCCGTCTACGCGGCTTCAAACCGAACTGAACAACAAAAAACGATGCGAGCAGATCATTCTTTTCGCATCGTTTCTTTTGCTTGGAGCATTCAGGCAAACGCCGTCTCGAGCGGCCCGAGCGCACCGACGTAGACGGGCAGCACGCTCTCCTCGAGGATTTCTCCCTCGCACAGGATGCGGCAGGAGAGCGTCAGTACGCAGGCGCGAGACGGCAGCATGGCCTCCAGCACGCCGGCGCTGCCGCTGCGGGTGCAGGGCATATTCAGCTGCGCCAGCAGCTCACCGTTTTCGGCCTCCAGAGCGGCGGCGGCGGTAAGGGCGCGGGTCTCATCCGGCGGAAGAAATGCCTGCAGCGACGCGCTGAAGCGCATGCCCGTCCACCACGCGCCATAGAGCGGCAGCGCGGAGAGGTGCAGCGGCGCAAATGCCGTGCGCAGCGCATCGCAGACATCGGCGCAGGCCAGCTCGCCGGGCGCACACAGCGCCCCGGTGAAGCGGCCCTGACGCGCGGCCTCGGCGCGCAGACGGACGGAAACCGCGCCGAGCCAGGCGAGCACGCCGCGCACGCCTTCGTCGCCGGGATCAAGCGGGCGGCCTGCGGCGTCGAGCAGCAGCTCGCGGGGCGCAAGCGTTGTGTCAACGGCGCGCGGCATCGCGGTCATGGAGCACAGCTGCCAGGCGACGGCCTCCGGGGAGAGCGCCTCGCCTCGGGGCGGAGCATCGCAGAGGGTGACGTTGGGATAGCGCGCCAGCAGCGGACGCAGCGGGTGGTTTGCCGGCATGAACTGACGCACGGCTATGCCGGCACGGCACAGCGCGCGGTACGCCGCGTCCGTCAGCATCACGGGCAGGGAGACGGCAGGAATGCGCAGCGCGGTCAGCTGCCCGGCAAGCGCCTCGGGGCTGCCTGTGCACGCCTGCGCATCCAGAGGGACAAAGGCATGCTCGCCCCTGGCGGGATAACCGCACAGCAGCAGCGCCTCGTCGCAGAGCACGCCCTCGCCGCGGCAGCTCTCCGGACGGAAGAAAAGCTGCAATTTGAGGGCGGAGGCCGCATAGGCTTTACCGGGGGCAAACCTGTCCGCCGCAAGCGCCATGGAGAACGACGCCTCGTGAACCGCATACGCGCCAAGGGGAAAGGCGCTTTCCCGCGCGGCAGAGGGATCGGCCATGGGCGAGACGCTCCGGGCGCGCAGCACGTAATGGCCCTCGGTACGCGTGCTGATCCTGGCGCGGAGGGAGACCGTGCCGCTGTGCGCGTCCGGCGTGAGGATCACGCGGGAAAGATGCGCGTGCTCGTTGGCAACCAGAAACACAGGGCCGCAGACTCCGGCGGGCCGGGATTCCTCAAAGCGCAGGGTCAGCGTCCGGCGGCGGCCCAGAAACAGCGCATCCGTCAGGTCGACGGCCAGCATGCAGGGCGTGCCGGTCAGCGCTGCAGCCTCGGAAACGGAGGCCGCAGGCGCTTGGCTGCCGTCAAAGCGGGCAAGCACCTGGTCGTCCAGCAGGATTTCGCCGCGGCCCGTCAGATGCTCCAGCTGCAGCAGCGCGCGGTCGCCGCGCAGGCTGCCGAAGTCGATCTCGCGCGTCAGGCGCACGCCTCCGGGCACGTCGTCCGGGAGCATGGCCGGCAGGGAAAACGGGGCGGTCCTTTCCGCCGGCGCGCTGTCCTGCCAGACGCCGTCTCCGCCGAGCAGATCGGCAAAGTCATTCAGCGCATCCGCACCGGGCAGGGAAAAACCGGAGGAACCGGCAGCAGACAGGCGGTCAGGCAGGCTGCTGCCGCAGAGCGTCCAGTGGGTGAGCGGCAGGCGCATCATGCCTGTGCCCTCTGGCGAGCGAGCGCCTCGCGCGCCATCAGCAGGCCGCAGATGGTCTTGCCGTCGCGCAGCTCGCCGCGCATGACCCTGTCCACCGCTTCCTCAAGCGGCATGCGCACGAGATCCAGGAACTCATCCTCGTCCGGATGCGTCTTCCCCTGGGAAAGGCCCTGCGCCAGATAGATGCCGATCTGCTCCGTGCAGAAGCCCGGCGTGGTGAGCACGGAGGTGAGCAGCGTCATCTTCTGCGCCCGCAGGCCGGTTTCCTCCTCCAGCTCGCGCACGGCACAGTCGAGCGGATCCTCGCCCGCATGGTCGAGCTTGCCGGCGGGAATTTCCAGCGTCACGCGGTCGACGCTGACGCGGTGCTGGCGCACCAGCAGCGTCGTGCCGTCCTCAAATACCGGCACGACGGCGGCGGCGCCCTTGTGCACGACGATCTCGCGCGGCGCGGGGCGGCCGTTGGGACAGGTCACCTGCCACTTTTCCACGTGAAGGATCCGGCCCTCGTAGATGGTCTCTTTCTGAAACGGGATCTCCCGCAGCTGATTGTCATTCATCGCGATACGCTCCTTTGATTCAGGCCGCAAAGGCGTGAGCCTGCATAAAATCCATATATTAATTCGTTCCCGGCGGGAAGAATCCCTGCCTGGCATTCGTCTTATCCATGTAAAACAGGTGCAAATCCCTGCCAAAACCGACCGCGGAGTTGACAAGGAAAAGACGCCGATTTACAATGAGCGTATACAACGGATGCATAGGGCCGGGGGGAACGCGGCCCCTGGTGACCTTAAAAAGGAGGAGAAGATATGAGAAAAATCACCCGCCGGCTGACAGCCGTGGTGCTCAGCGCGTGTCTGGCGCTTGCGCCGCTCGGCGTGTTTGCGCAGGGCATTGAGGCGCAGGTGGTGATCACGATGCAGGACGGCGCGCAGGCGTCGCTGCCTGTGCAGGTATTGACCACATCCGCCGGAGAGACCGTGTACTGGCTGGATATGAGCGTGCTGGACGAGGCGCAGATTGAGGCGCTGTCCATGGGCGAACTGATCCTCTCGGACGAGGCGGGGCAGCTTCTGGGGCAGTATTCCCTGGACGGCACCGAAGCCGGTGCGGAGGGCGAAGGCCTGGTTGAGCTCTATGATGCGTTTGATCCGAACCTGAGCATCCCGCTGATGCTGGCGCCGATGGCGCTGCCGGAGAGCACGCAGGAGGCGGAGCTGGTGCTCGCTGAGTACGGCTTTGAGAGCGGCGGATACGACGATTTCGAGGAGTACCCGGAGATTGTCGAGGA
>JBJEUI010000258.1:0-13206 GCA_051883755.1 Candidatus Ventricola sp. | reverse complement strand
GTACCCGGAAGTCATCGAGGAGTACCCGGAAGTCATCGAGGAGTACCCGGAAGTCATCGAGGAGTACCCGGAAGTCGTCGAGGAGTACCCGGAGATTGTCGAGGAAACCCCGGAAGTCGTCGAGGAGTACCCGGAGATCGTCGAGGAGTACCCGGAGATCGTCGAGGAATATCCGGAGATCGTCGAGGAGACCCCGGCGTATGAAGAGATTGCCGAGGAAATCGTTCAGCCGGCGTATGTCATGCCCTTGAATGACAGCACGAACCTGCGCAGCGAGCCGTTTGTCATGGACGGCAACGTACTGATGCAGGTCAATGTGAACGACGTGCTGGCTGTGTTTGGCTATGCGGTGGACGGCGAGGGCCGCGTCTGGTGGCAGGCGCAGGATGTGCGCACCGGCGTGAGCGGCTGCATCATGGCCGACGTCACGACCGAGGTGGACGAATCTGTCTACTACGCCTTCCTTGAGCAGCTGGAGGCGGAACGTGCTGAGGCTGAGGAACCGGTGATCGAAGAGCCGGTGATCGAGGAGCCGGTGATTGAAGAGCCGGTGATCGAGGAGCCGGTGATTGAAGAGCCGGTGATTGAAGAACCTGTCATCGAAGAGCCGGTGATTGAAGAACCGGTGATTGAAGAACCGGTCATTGAAGAGCCGGAGATTGAAGAGCCGGTCATCGAAGAACCTGTCATCGAAGAACCGGTCATTGAAGAGCCGGCGGCCGAAGAACCTGCTGATCAGGAGCCGGCGGCGGCTGTCCGCTATGCGGTGACCAGCAACAAGAACAACTCGACCAACAACCTGCGCGCAGCTGCGGATTCCAAGGCGGACGTGGTGGGCACGTATGCAAACGGCGAGCTCGTCATCTTCGGCGAGCCGACTGCGGACGGCAAGTGGTATCCGGTGACGGTCGTGCGCGACGGTGCGCAGGGCTATATGCGTGACTACCTGCTGACCGAGATCTCCGAGGCGGACGCACAGGAGCGCATGGCTGCGCTGCCTGCGGGCGAAGACGCTGAGGAAGCGGAAGACGAAGCGCAGGACGAGCCCGACCAATCCCATACGCCGGAGATGAGCGGGCCCGAGGAACCGGAGGAGATCCCGGAGGAACAGACCGAAGCGGAGGACGGGAACAGCAGCGAAGCCGCCGCTGTCAGCGACACGGACGGGGAAGACGATGCGCAGGACGGACTGATTCACACGTTCCCGGCGTATGCGATGACCCTGCCGCAGGACAATGCGATGATCGTGCTGCGCACGCAGCCGGGCGGCGAGCTGCCGCAGAACGGCGCGGTGCCGATGATCCGCGAGCCCACCCCGCTGGAAGTGACCGAAGTGCAGACCGCAGCGGACGGCCAGAGCTGGTATCTGGTGCGCAACATGAACACCGACGAAACCGGCTACATCGAGGCCTACAAGGTCGAAGAGGTGACCAGGGAAGCTGCGGAGGCGGCTGTCAAGGACGAGGTCAGCGTCATCCCGCCGGTGCCCAGCGACAACGAGACCGGGGACACAGGCAGCGGGGAGACGGAGGACGAAGGCGGGCAGGCCGGCACGGAGGACAGCGAGCCTGAAATCACCGAGCCTGAAATCGACGAGCCGGATACCCCGCAGGAGCTTGAGGACGGCGACATCTATCACTACGGCTACAACACCGGCCGCCAGGTTGGCCTGCGCAAGGCCCCGAGCAAGAGCGCCGACCGCATCTACAACATGGAAGCGGGCACGGTGCTGTGGGTCATGAGCAGGGACGGCGACTGGTGCCATGTGCGCACCGACCGCGCCGAAGGCTATGTGATGGCTGAGTACGTCCAGTTGATGGGCGTGAACGAGGAGGCGGCGTACCGCGCCTCGATTGACGATCCGGAAGCCGTGCCGGAAGCCACGCCGGTGCCGGAGGAGACCGGCGAAACGACCACCCCGGCGCCGGAGGAGACCGAAGAGGCGGAGAATACCCCGACGCCGTCTCCGAAACCGACGGAGGAACCCAAGAGCGATCCGACCGCAACCCCTGCGCCGCAGCAGCTGGAGCAGTATGCGGTGGTCACCAGGGACAATACCCAGCTGCGTGCCAGCGCGGACGGCAGCGCGTACCTGCAGGCGATGCTTGCCAAGGACGACGTGGTCTACGCGATGCACAGCGAGATGAACGCTGCGGGTGAAATGTGGACGCTGGTGCAGGCGGACGGCCAGTGGGGCTATGTGCTTACTGACAGCCTGCGCGTGATGGATGAGCAGGAGGCGGAGGATTATCTGGCGGAGCAGGAGGCGGCCAACGCCACCCCGACCCCGACCGCCGAGCCGACTGCAACGCCGGAGCCGACGACGACACCCGCGCCGCAGCGCCTGGAGATGTACGCCCGCGTCCTCAACGACGGTACGCCGCTGCGCGGCAACCCCGACCCCAATGCGTATCTGCAGACCATCCTGAGCAAGGAGACGGTGGTCTATCTCTTCCAGAGCCAGTTCGCCTCGGACGGCATGATGTGGTATCTGGTGCAGTATGCCGGCCAGTGGGGCTACATCCGCGCCGACCTCGTGCGCCCGATGGGCGAGCAGGAGACGGCGGAGTATCTGGCGGCGCTGGAGGCCGAGCTGGCCACGCCGACCCCGATGCCGCAGGCCACGCCGGAGCCGATTGGCCCGGATTCCACCAGCGCGTATGCCAAGCTGATCAAGGACAAGGTGAACCTGCGCCGCACGCCGTCCGCGTCCGGCACGTCGCTGGACCGCGTGCCGGTCAACACGCTGCTGCTGGTGCTGGGCAGCGAGTATGACGGCACCTATACCTGGTATCAGGTGACCTACAACGACAAGGAAGGCTATATCCGCAGCGATATGGCGCAGATGCTGACCATCGCCGAGCTCACCGCATACTACCAGGAGCAGATGGAGCAGGCGCAGAGCACGGCAAAGCCGGGCGTGAGCACCACGCCGAACTCCAGCAACAACACCAGCATCGTGATCGGCGGCTCTCAGCTGCAGGATCTCATCCCGGTGGATGACAGCTGGACCAACAACGTGATCGACGGCATGCCGAGCTACGCGACGGCGACGCCCGATCCGAACGCGACCCCGACGCCGGTTCCGCCGGCCAAGGCCGCGGCGCTCATCCGCTCCAGCGGCGACATCACGGTCAGCAATGTTCCGGCGATGACCGAAAGCGGCACGTTCTCCGTCTACGGCCAGACCAAGGCGTACAGCACCGTCACTGCAACGGTGGAGATGACCGTGGAGGCAGAAGCGACTGCCGCCCCGGCGACGATCGGCCAGAGCCTGATCTCTTCCGCCATCGCGGAGGCTGTGCAGACGGTCAAGCGCACCGTCGGCCAGGCTGTTGCGGATGAGAATGGACACTTCGAGATGGATGTGACCCTGCCTCAGCCGGGCGAGTACATCGTCGAATTCACTGCGGCGGACGGCGCGTATGCGCAGTACGGCGTGACCTACGACACCGGCGCGACGCCGGAGCCGACCGCGCAGCCCCTGCCCACCGCGATGCCGGTGGAGGAGGACGGCGGCATGGGCATTCTGCCGTTCGTCATCGGCGGTCTGCTGATCGTCGTGGCGGCTGCCGTCTACGGCGTGTATGTCTACCGCCGCAGGAGCGAGCAGGAGGAGGACGAGGAAGACGAGGACGATGAGGCCGAGCTGCGCGAGGAGCAGCTGAACATGCAGCGCCAGCGCCGCACGGAAGCGTCCGCGCCGAGAACGACCTCGACCGTGATCCCGGGCACACAGCGCACGCAGACCCCGCCGGCTGCGGCCAATGCGCAGGTGCCGTCCTACATGAAGAACACTCAGACCCGGACGCCGGTCAGCCCGTATGCAAGGCCGGCCGCGCCGAATGCGCCGGTGAAGCCGCAGGCTCCGGCCGCGCCGAATGCGCCGGTGAAGCCACAGGCTCCGGTTGCCCCGACGGCGCCGGTGAAGCCGCAGGCCCCGGTTGCCCCGACGGCGCCGGTGAAGCCGCAGGCCCCGGTTGCCCCGACGGCCCCGGTAAAGCCGCAGGCCCCGACCGTGACGACCGCGGCGAATGAACAGCCGCAGGCAGATGCGCCGGCAGAGGCTCCGCGCCGCCGCCGCCGCCCGCCGGTGGACCCGAACGCATAATCCTATGCAAGGCAGCCCGTCCGATAGGGATGGGCTGCTTTTTCTTGCGCATCGCGCGGCGGCGTGATATGATGAGCATATATCCATGAGGTTTCCCATCGCGGGTGCGGAGGTTTGAAGATGGCGAAAAAGATCGTGAGCGTGGCGGCGCTGTGGCTGTTGCTCGCAGCGCTGGTGTTCCTGTACACGGACAGGAGCGAGTACACCTGGACGTTTGAGGGCGAGGAGCTTGCCCAGGTGCTGATGGACACGCGGCAGGCGCAGGAAAATGAGGACGCCGCGCAGCAGGCGATGGCGCTTGAGCGCGAGGAGGCGCTGGAGCGTGCGGGCATGTGGAACCCGGAGGAGCTGTACGGCGGCGCGCCCGAAACGCGCAGCGCGGTGGACGAGACGCTCGGCCTCAACCTGATGTGGGGCGCCTACGAGGTCGATGTGTCGTACACCTCGTCCCAGGCGCTCTCCCTGCGCACGGTCAGCGCGCTGCGCCAGACCTTCATCGAGGACGGCGAAAAGACGCTGCCCGCCATGGACGGCGTCATGCGGTTTACCTTCACGCTGACGGATTCCTGCGAGCAGGTGGCCTTTGCCTGCGATGTGCCGGAGGGCGCGCAGATTCGCGAAATCACCGTGCACAAGGCGGGTGCGGGCGTGTTTTCCCGCGATCTGGCGGCGTATGCGGCGCTGGCCGGCGTCGTGCTGACGGCGCTGCTGGCGCTCTCCTGGGACACGCGGCCCATCGGGCGTCAGCGCCGCCGCGATGCGCTGGCGCTGACCGGCATCGCGCTGTTTGCCAGCATGCCGCTGCTGTATTCGGGCGTCTATGACGGGCATGACCTGTTCTTCCACCTCAACCGCATCGAGGGCATCGCCGCCGGCCTGCGCGCAGGGCAGTTCCCGGTGCGCATCCACGCGTCAACGCTGCTGGGCTACGGCTATGCCGCGCCGCAGTTCTATCCGGAATTGTTCCTGTACATCCCCGCTGTGATGCGCAATCTGGGCGTGTCGCTCATGGCGAGCGTGCAGGTGTTTGAGATGATGATCAACCTCGCGGCTGCAGCTGTGTGCTATGCCGGTGCGCGCGGCGTGTTTGGCGAGCGGCGCATCGCGCTGGGCGCATCGGCGCTGTATACGCTGTGCAGCTACCGGATTTCCAACCTCTACGTCCGCGCGACGCTGGGCGAGAGCCTGGCGATGATCTTCTTTCCGCTGCTCCTCTGGGCGATGGTCGAGGTGCTCACGCGCGACGAGCGAAAGTGGCCGCTGCTCGCGCTGGCGATGACGGGCATCTTCATGAGCCACCTGCTGAGCACGCTGTTTGCCGTGGCGCTGTGCGCGCTCTCGGCGCTGGTATGCGTCAGGCGGCTCATCCGTGAGCCGAGACGCATCCTCGCCTGCGTAAAGGCGGCGCTGCTCATGCTCCTGTGCTCGGCGTGGTTCCTCGTGCCGTTCCTTGATTATTCCCGCGCGGGCATCAACACCAGCGTCGCGGTGATGGCGAGCGAGCATGTGCTGCGCCTGGGCGCGTATTTCGTGGGCTTCCCCGGACAGAACGACGATCTGCCCTATGAGGCGACGGACTTTGCCTATACCGTCGGCGTGGTGCCGGGGCTTGCGCTCATGCTGGGCTGCGCGCTGATGGCGGCGCGGCTGTACATGCGCGGCAGCAGGGCGGCGCTTGGCCGGGAGGACCGGCTCTGCGGAGGGCTGCTGGCGCTGTCCGGCCTTCTGCTGCTGGGCGCGACGGCCTTCTTCCCGTGGGATTGGGTCTGCCGGCTGTCGCGTCCGTACTCCACGTTCTTCCAGCAGATCCAGTATCCCTGGCGGCTGGTGGGCGTGGCTGCGCCAATGATGGCGTTTGCCGGCGCATGGGGCTATCTGCACAGGGAGACGCACCGCACGCAGACGCTCATGGCGGTGACGGCGCTGTGCATGCTCCTTTCGGGCTACAGCATGCAGGTGTTTGTGCAGGATGTGCCGCTGCTGCAGAAGGAGGATTTCTGCGACACGCGCATCGGGCAGTACGAGTACACCTATGAGGGCACCGAGAAGGGCATACTGGTGCCGGGCGAGATCGTCGCGCATGATGCGCCGGAATATGCGGCTTACGACTATGACAAGCAGGGAACCAACCTGAGCTTCACGCTGGACGTGCCGCAGGGGCTGTCGAGCCTTGAGGTGCCGCTGCTGTACTACCCGGGCTACCGGGCGGCGGCAGACGGGGCGGCGTGCCGCGTATCCAGGGGCGAAAACAACGTGATTCGCCTCTACGGCGTGCCGCAGGGCGAGGGCATCCGCGTCACCGTCTGGTATGAAGCGCCGCTTGGCTGGAACCTGGCCGGTGCGGCGTCGCTGCTGGGCGCGGCGGCGCTCATCGCGCTGCTTTGCCGCATGGGCAGAAGGAGGCGCGCGTGAGCAATCCGGTCGTGCGCATGAGCGTGCGCACCGTGGTGGAAACGACGCTGCACGAGAGCGACCTGACCCCGGCGGCGAGCAGCGCGCGGCGAATGCAGGAGGGTGCAGCCGCGCACCGCGCCCGCCAGAGCAGCGCGCCCGAGCGCGAATACCGCAGGGAGGTGGCGCTGTGCGCCGACTACGAGGGCGAGGCGCTGACGCTGCATGTCACCGGCCGCGCGGACGGCGTCTTCCTGCGGGAGGACGGCGTGACGGTGATCGAGGAGATCAAGCTGGGCGCAAGCGATCAGGCGCTCATCCCGGCGCACCGGGCGCAGGCGGCGATGTACGGCTACATGCTGCTTGAGCGTGAGGAGATGGACAGCGTCTGCCTGCGGGTGCTCTATGTGGACGCGCGCGGCGCCGCGCTGGCCATGTATGAGGAGGAGCAGGATCGGGAAAGCCTGCGCGCCGGGTTTGAGGCGCTCTGCGCGGCGGCCTGCGCCTGGGAGGAGCAGAAGCTTGCGCGCCGTCAGGCGCGGGATGCGTCGATCGGGAATCTGCCGTTTCCCTTCGGAACCTACCGCGCGGGCCAAAGGAGGTTCGCGGCGAACGTGTACATCGCCCTGCGGGAGCGAAAGCGGCTCTTTGCGCAGGCGCCTACGGGCATCGGCAAGACGATGGCGGCGCTGTATCCGGCGCTGCGGGCCATCGGCGAGGGCAAGTGCGCCCGCGCGGTGTTTCTGGCCGCGCGCACCACGGGCCGGCGCAGCGCCATGGATGCGATGGAGCTGCTCGTCAGCGCCGGCGCGAAGGCGATGACCGCGGAGATCACAGCGAAGGACAAGATTTGCCCCCAACCGGTGCGCGATTGCAGGCCGGAGCGCTGCGCGCTGGCCGAGGGGTTTTACGATCGGCTGCCGGGCGCGCTGGCTGAGGCGCTTGGCATGCAGCGGCTGGGCTGCGAGGAGATCGCGGCGCTGGCTGCGCGCCATCGGGTCTGCCCGTTTGAGCTGTCGCTGGAGATTGCGATGCTCTCCGACGTGGTGGTCTGCGATTACAACTATGTGTTCGACCCGCTGGTGGCCATGGACAGGCTGCTTGCCGGGCCGGGCGGCGCGTGCCTGCTGGTGGACGAGGCGCACCAGCTGGCCCCGCGCGTGCGGGATGCATACTCGGCGGTGCTGAGCCTCGATGAGCTGGCGCAGCTGCGCAGGGAGACGGGCCGCACGCTGAGCCGCAGAAATCCGCTTTACCGCGCGCAGACCCGCGCCATCGCCGCGATGAAAGCGCTGGCGCAGCAGGAGGACTTTGAGCGCCTGAACGCGCCGCCCGAGGCGCTGCTGAGGGCCATGGAGCAGCTGCGCGAGGCGGCGGGCGAACAGCTGGCGCTGGGCGCGGGCGCGCCTGCAGCGGACAGCTTTTCCCTGGCCATGGGCTACTGCTTTGCAGCGGAGCGGTTTGACGAGCGCTACGCGCTGCTGGCCTCCGGCGGGGAGAAGCATGCGAGGCTTGAACTCGCGCTGCTGACCGCCGCCAGGGAGATTTTGGAGAGCACCAAACGCGCGCGCGGCACGGTGTACTTCTCCGCAACGCTCGCGCCGTTTGACGCGGCGCAGAAGATGCTGGGCAGCGAGGACGGCGACGCGTGCCTGATGCTCCCTTCGCCGTTTGATCCCGCGCAGCTGGAGGCGCGGATTGAACCGATCGACATCCGCTACGCCAGCCGGGAACAGACCGCACCGCAGGTCGCCGACGCGATTGCCGCGCACCTGAAGGGGCACGGCGGCAACACGATCGTCTTCTTCCCGTCCTACGCGTACATGGCGCGCATCGGCGAGCTGCTGCTGGGGCAGGACCATCTGGCGGACGAGGCGTTCCTGAGGGAAAGACGGGGCATGACGGAGAAAGAAAAAAACGCCCTGCTTTCGGCGTTTGACCAGCCGGAAGCGGACGGGCGTGCTGTGCTGCTGGCGGTGCTGGGCGGCGTGTTCTGCGAGGGCATCGACCTGCCGGGCGAGCGGCTGAAAAACGTGATCGTCGTCTCCACGGGCCTGCCGCAGCCGGACGCGCGCGTGAAGGCGATGCAGGCGTATTACGACGGCATCGGCGAGGACGGCTTTTCGCTGTGCATGACGCTGCCGGGCATGGTGCGCGTCATCCAGGCGGCGGGACGGCTGATCCGCACACACAGCGACACGGGCTCGCTGCTGCTGATTGACAGCAGGTATCGGTATGGGCAGGTGCGGGCGCTGCTCGCCGGCACGCTGGTGGGGGATGCGCTGGGGATATGACCCGGCAACCGGCTGATGGCGCGGAGCGAAGAAGGGAGCCTGAGGGACCACGCCCCCGGGCAGGTCTCGGGGCATGAACGAGAGCGTCATTCGTGCATACCCTGATACCGCTCAATCTCCTGCGCCAGCGGATCGTCCTCCCGCGCGGGACGAAGCGAGAGCAGCGCGTCGATCATGCGCCGCTGCCCGGCCTCGCCGTGGGGAATGTACAGGATGGCGCTGTCTTCGCGCTCGGCAATCAGCGCGCGCAGCAAACGGCGCAGGAAAATGCGTTCCTCGTGCATGGCGGTGTCCTCCCTGATCAGCTTCACCAAGGATAGCACGCCGGCGCGGGAATGGCAAGCTTGAACAAAGCGCCTGCCTGTGATAAAATAATAAGGATTGAACACTCTTTTGAAGATATTCCGGAGGAAAGAACGTTGAAAAAAGAAATCCTGACCGCTTTCCTGCTGATGATGACGCTGTTGGCGGGCACGGCCTGCGCGCAGATGAATTATGACCTGATCAATCCCAACCTGACGTATGAGCCGCTTGCTGAGGACGAGGCCATGCCCGTGCTCGTGGACGTGCTGGATGCGGCGACCGATCCTGATGACGCGGCCGTCACGATCATCGGCGGCGCGGACGGCCCGACCGCCGTCTTTGTTGCGGACAGCGCGGCGGACGCGCAGCCTGCCGGGGAGGCGGACACCTGGCCCAAGACGTTCACCATCACGATGGCGGGCGATACGACGCTGGGCTCTACGGACGACCTGCGCAAGCGGGACGACTGCTTTGAGGCGGTAGCGGAGGAGAAGGGCTACGGCTGGTTCTTCTCCGGGCTGACCGATCTGTTCGCCACGGATGACCTGACGCTCATCAACTTCGAGGGCACGCTGACCGAGGAGACGCAGAAGAAGGAGAAGAAGTTCAACTTCAAGGGCCCGGAGGAGTACACCGATATCCTGACGCTGGGCAGCGTGGAGGCGGTGACCGTCGCCAACAACCACACGCTCGACTACGGCACGCAGGGCCGCGACGACACGATCGCCAACCTGGAAAGCGCGGGCATCGTCGTCTCCGGCAACGGACAGCTCGGCGTGTTTGAGAAGAACGGCGTGAAGGTCGGCATGACGGGCTACTGCTTTCCGTACACGGACGGCAAGAAGGACATCACCAAGGACGTGAAGGCGCTGCGCGAGATGGGCTGCCAGATCGTCATCGCGTCCTTCCACTGGGGCAGCGAATACCGCGAGGACTTCACCGGCGAGCAGCGCACCATCGGCCGCGCGGCGATCAAGGCCGGTGCGGACATCGTCGTGGGCCATCACCCGCACATCGTGCAGGGCATTGAAAGCTATGAGGATTCCTACATCCTCTACTCCGTGGGCAACCTGGTCTTCGGCGGCAACGTCGATCCCGACGACCGCGACGCCTACGCCGCGCGCGTGACGTTCACCGTGTACGAGGATCACGCCGACGCGCCGGAATTGACCATCGTGCCGCTGCGCCTGACCGAGCTCACAAAGGGCACGGACTACCGCCCGGTGCTCGCCGAGGGCGAGGAGGCGGACCGCATCGTCAGCCGCATCCTCAAGCGCTCCTACAAGATGGAGGATTTTGTAAACGGGACGTGGTAAACCCGCCGCGCGATGTTGCGCCATTCCCCTGTTTTGTGCGAATCAGGCCCCCTCCTGAGGGGGCTGGCGCCGCAGACGACTGGGGGAGTGTCAGCAGCGGAACTCCCTCCGTCATCGCTTCGCGATGCCGCCTCCCTCAAGAGGGAGGCTTTGGCGCAGTCGCGAAGCTTTGCGCTATTTTGTTGAACTGTTGATAGAAAGGATACCTTTATGGCTGCTCATTTTGCATTGTTTGTCGACCTTGAAAACTGCGGCGGCAAGAAAAGCATGCTGATGGACGTGATCGAGCGCGTGAAGATCCGCGGCGACATCCTCATCGGCAAGGTCTATGGCTACACGGACAGCTACTCCGACCTCAAGGAGACGCTGCTCTCCAACACGTTCACCGTGGTGCCCAGCCTGCGCTACGGCCGCAACCAGAAGAACAATTCCGACATCCAGCTGGTCATCGACGCGCTGGACGTCGCCTACCGCAACGAGCTGATCGACAGCTTCTGCATCGTCTCCGGCGACAGCGACTATGTGCCGCTGGTGGGCAAGCTCAAGAGCATGGGCAAGTTCGTGCTGGGCATCTCCCGCAGCGAGGCCGCCAGCAACGTGTTCATGAGCGCATGCAGCGAGTTCCAGTTCCTGGAGAGCGTGGCCAGCGGCAAGGAGCGCTCCGTCAGCGAGGTGAGCGATGCGCTGACGCTCTCGGACGTCAATGACCTGATCGTCACCATCCTGCGCGAGAGCGAGGGCGGCGAGATGCTGGCCTCCGAGGTCAAGAGCGTCCTGCTGCGCCTGCGCCCCAATTTCTCGGAAAAGAGCGTGGGCTTCTCCACGTTCGGCAAGATGCTCGCCAAGCTCGCGGAGCAGTTTGGCTCCTTTGAGATGGAGAGCGAGGAGTACAGCCTCATTCTGCGGCTCAATCAGGCGTACGCGGCGGTCGAGCAGCTCACGCGCGAGAATTACGTCGGCGTGTTTGCGCGCATCCTGTCCGCCTACAAGGAGGACGGCTTTGACCGCGTGAATCCCTCGATCCTCAAGTCCGCCGTGCAGGCGCTCTACCCGGACTTCACCGAGCGGCAGATCGGCCTGCGCCGCTTCTCCGACGTGCTGCGCACGCTGGAGCGCGAGGGCCTGCTCAAGCTCAAGACGGACGAGGGCGGCAACATGCTCGTGCACATCCTGTAAGGGGAAAGCCATGAAACGCATCTTCATTTTGCTTCTGCTGATGCTCGTGCCCTGCGCCTGTTCCGCGCAGATGATCACCATGGAAGAGCAGGGCCTCACGTTTGACTATCCGGAGAGCTGGATCGTCGTCTCGCCCCAGCTGGCGATGGTGTACGCGCCGCTGCTGGAGGAAAACGGCATCGACGCATCCGCACTGTCGCAGGACATGGAGGCACAGGGCGTGCTTTCACGCGCGTACCGGCAGGACTTTCGGCAGCACATGAGCGTCATCGTCCGAGCGGACGCGCTCTCCGGCGAGATCTTCGACATCGCGGAGATCACCGACAGCCAGCGCAGGGAGCTGCGCCGCATGGCGGAGAACAACACGATCTGGGAGACGACCGGCAACCGCACGCAGGACGTGGAATGGCAGAAGGAAAACGGCGAATACTGGATGTACATCCACTATGTGAAGACCTTCTCCGACGAGATCGTCGGCCGCGGCCTGCGCTATGTGACGGTGAAGAACGGCATGCTGGTGATGCTCGACTGGCAGATCGATTCCGGGCGCTTCGGCAATCGGGACATCGCCGCCTTCCGCGCGCGCACGCATGACCTGACGGTCGAAAAGATCGCCGAAGCGCCGGTTCGCACCGTGCGCCTGACGGCGGAGATCCCGCAGGAGACGACAAGCGAAAACCTCGTGATCGCCGGTCAGACCACGGCAAACGCCACGCTGGTTGCGCAGGCGCCGGATCAGATGGGCGAGATGCAGGTGCTGTCCGTCGGTGAGGCGGGCGCGAATGGCAGCTTCTCACTGCTGGTGCCGCTGGAGGAGGAGGGCACGTTTGAGATCACGCTGACGGCCAGCGCGGACGGCATGGCGGACGCCAGCGTGTCCGGCACGGTGACCTACAGCGCCAAGACACTGCCGGTGTCGCTGGGCGGCATTGAGGAGAGCGGCGTGCAGACCGTGACGGAAAACAAGACCGTGATCTCCGGCCAGACGCTTGCCGGCACGCAGATGCAGCTGGTGACGCCGTACGGCGTATCCAAAAAGCGCGCGGGCAACGACGGCTCGTTCTCCTTTGAGCTGACGACGGAGCAGGCGGGCGAATACCGCTACACGCTGATTCTGGATAAGGACGGCTTCAACCAGCGGCGCTATCCGTTCACGCTGGTGCGCGTGATGACGGACGACCAGGAGAAGGCGGCCGTGCGCGCCCGGGCGGAGAAGATCAGCTACAAGCTGCTGCAGCGCGACCTGAGCGAGAACCGCGGCAAGGTGATGAGCCTCTACGGCCCGGTGACGGAGGTCAGCTCCAGCGGCAGCGCGTACTATATCCGCATGCAGTTCAACAAGGCCGCTGACGGCACCTGGTACAACCCGGTGATCATCGTGGCCGGTGAGGACATGGGCGCGAAGGTGGGCGACATGATCACCGTTGTGGCCGAGGTGTCCGGCGTGTTTGAGGAGCAGGACAATCAGGGCGAGCCGGTGATGGTGCCGCGGTTTGATCTGCTGTTTGTGGACAAGGTGGAATAAGCAGAATAAGAAAGAGAAGCTTCCCGATGGCAGGACAATGTCATTAAGATAAGATCAGCAACAGAATAAACAAAGATCCAGAACGAGGAA
>JBJEUI010000257.1:0-5342 GCA_051883755.1 Candidatus Ventricola sp. | reverse complement strand
CCACGCCCTGCCAGCAGGCCTGGTTGAAGGATTCGTCGTCGATGGTGCCCACGTCAGTGACCAGAGCGATCTCGACGGTATCCTTCTTAGACGGGAATGCGAAGATCGCTACAGCAGCAGCCACCACAATGACCACAAGAACAGCGACCACAATGAGGATCATGGAACGATTCTTTTTCACGGTACGTTCCTCCTATCAAATTATTTCTGCCGACTTCTGGCAGACGTCGATTTTATTATAGCATTGCCCATGGCGATTTGCAAACAGTATCTTGTATAGTTTTCCGCTCATTCGCCGCTGATTCCGGTAAAGCCCTCGCCCAGCGCCTCGTGCACATTGCACACCGTCACAAACGCATCCGGGTCAGTCTCCGAAACGATTTTTTTGAGTCTCGGTGCCTCCGTCCGGGAGACCACGCACAGCAGCGTGCCCACCGGCATGCCGGAGTAGGTTCCCTCAGCCTTCAGGCGCGTGCAGCCGCGCTCAAGCTCCCCGTGAATCCGGCGGACGATTTCCTCCGATTCTCTCGTAATAATCAAGAACTGCATCGCCGTGTTGAAGCCCTTGATCACCATGTCCATCGTCTGGCTGGAGACGAACAGCGCGATCAGCGCCCACAGCGCCGCCTCGAGGCCGAACGCCAGCGCCGCCACCGCCACGACAACGCCGTCGATCATGAACAGGATCGTGGCGATGGACAGGAAGGCGACGCGGCTGTGAATCATCTTGGCCGCCATGTCCGTGCCGCCCGTCGTCGCGCCCGCGCGCACCACCAGGCCAAGGCCTACGCCCAGCAGCACGCCGCCGAACACCGTGGCCAGCAGCACGTTGCCGGACACGTCGCGGACCGGCACCAGGTCGATGAACAGCGACATCAGCGTCATCGCGATAAACGAGCGCACCGCAAACCGCCAGCCGACCGTCCGCCAGCCCAGCAGAAACAGCGGCACGTTCAGCACAAAGCTGAGCAGACCGACCGACAGCGGCAGCACGCTGGAGAGCACCGTCGAAATACCGGAAACGCCGCCCGGCGCGATGTCATAGGGCAGAAAAAACAGCGGAAACGAAATCGCCGCCAGAAACGTGCCCAGCACGATCATCGCGTAGTCCTTGAGCAGCTGCCTGCCCTCTTTGGCAAAGTTGATCTCTTTGATTTTCTGCATGAGAATCCCTTCTTTTGCTCGTCCATGATGCCGATCCAAAAGGAGCAGGGCGTTTCACCCCGCTCCTGTTTTGTCGGTTTACTGGATCTCCAGCGCCGCCATCAGCGCGCGGTCAACCCGCTTGAGCGACAGCCCTTCGATGTGCCCCGCTCTGGCCTTCAGCCGACGCTTTTCCAGCGTGCGGAGCTGCTCGCACAGCACCAGCGAATCGCACTTGAGGCCGCTCTCGCGCGCCGCAATCCACACGTGCGTCGGCAGATCGTTCTTGAGCAGCTTTGACGTCATCGCCGCGCAGATCACCGTCGGCGAAAACCGGTTGCCGCGGTTGTTCTGCACGATCAGCACCGGGCGCACGCCGCCCTGTTCACTGCCCACGACGGGATCGAGATCCGCAATGAAAATGTCTCCGCGTACAACCTCCATGATCTCACAACCCATTGCTTCATCATGGAGCCTTTCCCTGCGCTTTCATTCTATGCGCAGGGCCTCGCACACGTCCCAGGCCGTCACCGCGCGGCATCCGCGCTGCTGCGCCGCCTGTTCGCCCGCCAGACCGTGATAGTACGCGCCCACGCGCGCGGCGTCCATGGGCGTCATGCCCTGCGCCATCAGCGCGGCGATCACGCCCGTGAGCACGTCGCCGCATCCGCCCGTTCCCATTGCGTCGCAGCCGGTCAGGTTCAGCGTCACGTCCTCGCCGCGCGCAATGACCGTCGTCGCGCCCTTGAGCAGCACGCAGCAGTCATAGTCCTGCGCCAGCTGCTGGGCGTATTCCACCGGCGACGCGAGGATCGAGCGCACGTCTGCGCCGGTCAGCCGCGCCATCTCGCCCGGATGCGGGGTCAAAACCGTGCCCGCGCCCACCTTGCCGCCGTGCCTGGCGAGCAGGTTCAGCGCGTCCGCGTCGATCACCTTCGGCATGTCGCTGGCCACCAGCTGCGCAATCGCGCGCCATGTGCCGTCCTCCTGGCCAAGCCCCGGGCCGATCGCCAGCGCCCGCTTGTCCTGCGCCAGCTCGTAGAGCTTCATGGAGGCGCCCGCCTCCAGTGCCGTTCCGCCGCAGACCACCTTCGCCATCGCGCACGGCACCAGCGTCTGCATCGGGATGCGCACCGGCGCGCAGCACGCCGCCGTCACCAGCCCCGCGCCGCTGCGCAGCGCCGCCTGCGCCGCCAGACATGCCGCGCCGCTCATGCCCTCGCTGCCCGCGACCAGCAGCACATGGCCAAACGTCCCCTTGTGTCCGTCCTGCGCGCGGACAGGCAGCATCGCCGCCGCGTCCGCCGCCTCCAGCACGTCGATGCCCTGCGCGCCGTCCCATTCCGGCAGGATGCCGATATCGGCGATCGTCAGCCTGCCCGTGAGCATCCTGCCCGGGAAGAGCAGGTGCCCGTGCTTGGCCCGGTGGAACGTCACCGTCTCCGTCGCGCGGACCGCCTCGGCAAGCGGCTGTCCGCCGCCCAGCGTCTGCCCCGTCGCGCCGTCCACGCCGGAGGGAATGTCCACCGCGATCACCGGAAGGCCGCTCTCGTTGATCCGCTGCACCGCAGACAGCGCCGCGCCCTCCATCGCGCGCGACAGCCCCGTGCCGTACAGCGCATCGACGATTGCCGCGCAGTCCTCAGGAATCTGGGGCGCTTCGCCGTACAGGATCGTCATGCTTGCACCGCAGACGTTCAGCAGGCACGCGTTCGCGCCCGCATCGCCCTTCATTTTGGACGGACTGCTTATCAGCCATACATCCGCCCTGCCGCCGCGCTGCATCCAGATGCGTGCCGCCGCGCAGCCGTCGCCGCCGTTGTTGCCGCTTCCGCAGACGAACAGCACGCGGCTGCCCCGGCTTGCATATCGCTCCACCGCGTCCGCCACCGCCTGCGCGGCGTGCTCCATCAGCAGGATGGACGGATAGCCCGTGCCGTCCAGAAACGCGCGTTCCATCTCCCGCATGTCCTGCGGGGAAATCGTGTGCAGCATAAAAACCTCCTTCGGGGTTCCGTCAGAGCTGCCCGTCCGGGGAACTCGCATGGTTGCGCCATCTGCCGCTCCTTGCGATTCCCAACGCTCCGCCTGCCTGCTTCAAGCAGCTTTGCGTCGGCAAACTCCGTTTGCCCAAGGAATAGCAATCCACCTGCCATGCTTCTCATTCAACCCCGGGTCCAGGGCCGCAGTCCTGGTCGTTTCAAGGGGGTATGGGAGTCCAGAGGAAGATAGGGGGAAATCGAAATCCACCTTCTCCCTCTGGCCCCACCGGAGCGCGTCCCGCACCGCAGGCAGCCGCAATTCTCTCAGGCTTTCTTTTTCATTCCGTCGCGATCCCTTCGATTACCGCAAACGCCATCGCCATATCGCCCTCGTGCGTCAGCGACAGCAGCACGCGTTCGCCTCCGATTGCTCTGAGCCGCGCAAGCGCATCCCCGTGCAGCCGTACGCCCGGCGCGCCGCTCTCCGCGTGCGTCACCTCGATGATCCACGGCATCACGCCCCTGGCAAACCCGGTGCCCAGCGCCTTGGCGACGGCCTCCTTCGCCGCAAACATTGCCGCTGCGCTCTGCGCGCGCGCCTTGTCCTTCTTGTCCAGATAGGCGCGTTCACCCTCAAGGAACACGCGCGTGTAGAAATGCTCCTTTTCAATCGCGCGCTCCATGCGCGACACCGCGCACAGATCCGTTCCGATTCCGATGATCTTAGACATAGCCCATGATCCCCCGCACGGAGACGTCCGCCGCCAGCACCTCGCGCACCTCGCCATCCTCGTGCGCGCGCACCAGCAGCGAGCCGCTTTGCGTGATGTCCTCCGCTGTCCCGGTGTAGGTTCCGGTGAGGCCGATCACCTGTACCCGCTGCCCGATCGTCGCCGAGCGCTCGCGGTACGCGCGCATCATCGCCTCATCGTCAAGCGCCATCGCCTGCTCAAACGCCTCAAGGAACGCGCGCACAATCGCCGAACGGCTGAACCGCCTGCCCGCAAGCAGATCCAGCGAGGACGCGGTATGGGCGATCTCGCTGTCAAACTGCATCTGATGCACGTTGATGCCCACGCCCGCGACGATGCTCTCCACCTTCTCCGGGGTCGCGTCCATTTCCAGCAGCATCCCGCAGACCTTGCGCCCCTTCACCACGATGTCATTGGGCCACTTGATGCGCGCATCCAGCCCCGTCACCACGGCGATCGCGTTCGCTGTCGCCAGCGCCGTCAGGAGCGACAGCTTGGCCACCTGTGCCGGCGGCATATCCGGTCGCAGGATCAGCGACATGAAGATGCCCTCGCCCGCCGGAGAAACCCAGCCGCGTCCGCGCCGCCCGCGTCCCGCCGTCTGCGTGTCCGCCAGCACCAGCGTGCCGTGCGGTGCGCCCTCTCTGGCCAGCTCCCTGGCATACCGGTTGGTGGAATCGATCTCATCGAAAAAGACGATTTCCCGCCCCGCCCACTGCGTGTCAAGGCCGTCCTGAATCTGCTGCTTGGTCATGCCTGTGCCTCCCGTGCGCCGCGCTTTGCCCTCCGGCTTTGCGCCGTCGCAAGGCTGCGTCTATGCTGCTCCTATTGTAGCAAAAACGAGCGGTCCATGCAAGGCGTTCTCCCCGTCCTTGCCAAATCCTGCCGCATCCATTATAATGAACGTAGTTTTTGGGTATCCTCAGGAAACCAAAGGAGAACGTTATGCAGCATTCCAACGCCATTCTTTCCGCGCTCAAGCAGAACATCGCCAAGGTCGTCGTCGGCAAGGACGACGTGGTGGAGCTCCTGCTCACCGCCCTTTTGTGCGAGGGCCATATTCTCATCGAGGACGTGCCCGGCGTGGGCAAAACCACGCTGTGCTCGGCGCTCGCGCGCTCGCTGTCCTGCTCGTTTAAGCGCATACAGTTCACGCCCGACATCACCCCGTCGGACATCACCGGCTACACGGTGCCCAGCATGACGGGCGAGATGCAGTACCGCCCCGGCGCGATTCTCTCGCAGATCGTCCTGGCCGACGAGATCAACCGCACCTCGCCCAAGACCCAGAGCGCGCTTCTGGAGGTCATGGAGGAGCGGCAGGTCACCGTTGACGGCGTCACCTATCCGCTTGCCCGTCCGTTCATGGTGCTGGCCACGCAGAATCCGGTCGATTTTGTGGGCACCTACCCGCTGCCGGAGGCGCAGATGGACCGCTTCTTCATGCGCATCTCCATCGGCTATC
>JBJEUI010000256.1:0-5363 GCA_051883755.1 Candidatus Ventricola sp. | reverse complement strand
CAGATTCGAGGAGGCTGCAAATATGCCCACTAAGAAGATTCAGGATAATGCCAAGGTCAAGATGGAGAAGACCAAGGATGTGCTTCGCGCCGATCTGATGGCGATTCGTGCCGGCCGCGCCAATCCGCAGCTGCTCGACCGCATCACGGTCGACTACTACGGCACGCCGACCCCGCTCAAGAGTGTGGCCAACATCTCCGCGCCGGAACCGCGCGTTCTGCAGATCAATCCGTGGGACGCGAAGATGGTCAAGGACATCTCCAAGGCCATTCTGGCCAGCGATCTGGGCCTGACCCCGTCCAATGACGGCAAGGTCATCCGCCTGATGCTGCCGGAGCTCACCGAGGAACGCCGCAAGGAGCTGACCAAGCTGGTGCGCAGGACCGCTGAGGAGAGCAAGGTCGCTGTCCGCTCCATCCGCCGCGACGCTGTGGAGCAGGTGAAGAAGATGAAGAAGAATAGCGAGATCACCGAGGACGATCAGAAGCGCGCTGAGGAAGCCATCCAGAAGCTGACGGACGCGAACATCAAGGACATCGACAAGATCACCGCCGAGAAGGAAAAGGAGATCATGGACGTCAAATGAGAGACGACCTTCTGGGCCTTCCGCTTGAGCAGGCTTTGGCTGTGCTCAGGGCCGAGGGCGTTTCGGCGAGCGTCACTAAGACGTGCGCGCCGAGGCGGGCCGATGAGATGCGGGGGCTGCTGCGCGTGGTCTATGCCTCTGATGACGGCGAGCGACTGACCGTCGCCAGATTCCTTGACCCCATTGCGGACGGTCGGCAGGAAAACGGCTGAAGGAAAACGTATACTCAAGCGGGATTCGTCGGGGCGGCGCTCCGCGAATCCCGTTCTTTATGGCGTTGCGAATGACGATTTGCCGGCAGGAGCCGGCCATAACAGCGCTGCGGCGCATGAAAGCGGGGATAGTATGGCTTTCTTTGGCAAGGATGAGATGGAGAACGTGGAGCTGGTGCGCGATCTGCTGCCGCGCCATGTCGCTATCATCATGGATGGCAACGGACGCTGGGCGCAGAAGCGCGGCATGCCGCGCTCCTTTGGTCACAAGGCCGGTGTGGAGGCGCTGCGCGAGATCATCCGACGTTCGGATCACCTGGGCATTGAGGCCCTGACGATCTACGCATTCTCCACGGAGAACTGGAAGCGTTCCGCCGAGGAGGTCGGCGCGCTGATGGGTCTTCTGCTGGAATATTTCACCCGGGAGCTGGATGAGCTGCACCGCGAGCATGTGTGCATCCGCATCCTGGGCGACATCAGCGATATGCCCAAGGGGCTCGAGCGCCAGCAGCAGGCGCTGTATGCCGCGATGGAGAAGACGAAGGACAACACAGGCCTGAAGCTGAACATCGCGCTCAACTACGGCGGCCGCCAGGAGATCGTACACGCGGCGCGCGTGCTGGCCCAAAAGGCCAGAGACGGCGAGATCCGCCCGGAGGACATCGACATGGACATGTTTGCCTCCGAACTCTACACCGCAGGACTGCCCGAGGTGGACTTCCTCATCCGCACCAGCGGAGAGATTCGCCTGAGCAACTTCCTGCTCTACCAGCTGGCGTATGCGGAGTTCTATCAGACCGACGTGCTCTGGCCGGACTTCGATCAGCATGCTTATGATGAAGCGCTGCTTGCCTATACCAAGCGTAATCGCCGGTTTGGCGGCGTATAAAACTCAGAAAAGAAGGTTTTGTTTTTATGAAGACACGCATCCTGACGGCGCTGGTGGGCGTGCCGCTGCTGATCGCCGCATTGATTGTGCGCGGATGGTTTGCTGAGCTGCTGATCCTGGTGCTGACATTGTTCGCGCTTGATGAGTGCTACAAGGCACTGCGGGCGGCGGGATACCAGGTCTGCACGTGGGGCGGCTATGCGGCGGCGGCTGCCATGTGGCCGCTGAGCCGCCTGATGGGCGTGCTCGATCCGCTGCTGCTGGTGGCGGCTGCCATGGGCATCTCCATGCTTGGCGTCCTGCTGAATGAGAAGCCGGCCTTCCCGGACGCGGCGGCATCCGTCTATCCGTTGTTCACCTGCCTGATGCCGTTCTCGATGTTCATGATGATGCTGAATACGACCTATGGCCGCGTGCCGGGCGTTGCGCTGATCACCATGGCGTTCGGCATCGCCTTTGGCTGCGATGCGCTGGCCTATCTGGGCGGCAGGACGTTTGGCCGGCATAAGCTGTGCCCGACGGTCAGCCCGAAGAAGACGGTTGAAGGCGCGGTGGCCGGCCTGCTGGGCGGAATCCTGTTTGCGCTGGCGGTGCGTGCGTTCTTCGTCTATATGCTGGGTACGCCGATGCCGGGCATTCCGGCGGCAATTCTGCTGGGCGTGATCGGCTCTGTGGCCGGTCAGGTCGGTGATCTGACGGCTTCGCTGCTCAAGCGTTACAGCGGCATCAAGGACTACGGCAAGCTGTTCCCGGGCCATGGCGGCGTGATGGACCGGTTTGACAGCGTGATCTTCACCCTGATTGTGATGTACTGCTACACGCTGGTCTTGTAATGAGGGATGCATATGCGTAAATTGGCTATTTTGGGCTCGACGGGCTCCATCGGCACGCAGGCGCTGGACGTCGCTGCGCGCCACAGCGACCGCTTTTCGGTCACGGCGATCGTCGCCCATTCTTCCGCAGACAAACTGTTTGAACAGGTTCGCGCGTTCCGCCCGCAGATTGCGGCGCTGACGGTCGAACCCAAGGAGATTCCGGAGGACATCAGGAACGCCTGTCAGTGGATGTTCGGCGAGAACGTGCTGCTGGATGTGGTGCGTGCGTGCGACGCGGACGACGTGCTGGTGTCCGTGGTGGGCATTGCGGGCCTGGCGGCGGTGATGGAGAGCCTGAAGTGCGGCAAGCGCGTGCTGCTGGCGAACAAGGAGCCGCTGGTGGCCGGCGGCGAGCTGGTCACCGAGGCGGCCCAAAAGGCGGGCCATCCGCTGCTGCCCGTGGACAGCGAGCACAGCGCGATCTTCCAGTGCCTGCAGGGCGCGGGGCCGAACAGGCCCGAGCGCCTGATCCTCACGGCCAGCGGCGGCCCGTTCCGCACCTGGAAGAAGGAGGACATCCTGCTGGCGACGAAGGAACAGGCGCTGAGGCACCCCAACTGGAACATGGGCCGCAAGATCACCATCGACTCCGCGTCGATGATGAACAAGGCGCTGGAGGTCATCGAGGCGCGCTGGCTGTTTGACATGCCGGCGGAGAAGATCGATGTGCTGATTCATCCGCAGAGCGTCATACACTCTATGGTCGAGTTTGAGGATGGCGCGGTGATGGCCCAACTGGGCACGCCGGATATGCGCCTGCCGATTCTCTATGCGATGAGCTGGCCGGAGCGGCTTGCTACCGGCGGCGCGCGGCTTGACTTTGCGCAGATGAAGGCGCTGACCTTTGAGCAGCCGGACCTTGAGCGCTTCCCGGGCCTGGGCCTGGCATACGAGGCGCTGAAGGAAGGCGGCACGATGAGCGCGATTCTCAACGGCGCCAATGAGATTGCCGTGGATGCGTTCCTGCACGACCGCATCCGCTTTGGGCAGATCGCGCAGCTTGTCGGGGAGACGATGCATGCTGTGCCGGTGATCCATCACGCGACGCTTGATCAGGTGTTTGAGAGCGACCGTATGGCGCGCGAAAAGGCGCAGGCTCTGCTGAAAACGAGCCGGTTCGCCGTTTGATGGGTGAAGGAGAGATTGTTTTCGTGTATATTGTACTGGCGATCCTGCTGCTTGGCGTGCTGATTATCGCGCATGAGGCCGGCCATTTCTGGGCGGCACGCGCGTGCGGCATTGAGGTGCAGGAGTTTGCCATGGGCATGGGCCCATTGCTGGTCAAATGGAAGAGCAAACGGGGCACGCAGTTTTCCATCCGCCTGCTGCCCATCGGCGGCTTCTGCCAGTTCTACGGCGAGGATGAGGACGACGCAGATCCGCGCGCGTTTGGCAACCAGGCCGTGTGGAAGCGGATGCTGACGGTGGCCAGCGGCCCGCTGATGAATTTTGCAGTCGCGCTGCTGGTGATCGTGCTCTACATGAGTGCGCTGGGCCTTTTGACGACGGTGCCGCGCGTGAGCGAGGTGGAGCCGCATGCAGCCGAGGCGGGCCTGATGGCCGGCGATACGCTGCTGGCGGTCAACGGTGTGGACGTGACGGATGTGACTACCGTGCTCACGGAGATTTCCGGGAGCGCGGGCGAGGATGTGACGCTGCATGTGCGCCGGGGCGGCGAGGAGATCGACGTGGTCATCGCGCCGTTTTACGACGAGGAGGCCGCGCGCTATCGCGTGGGCTTCACGTTCGCACAGGAACGCGTGCGCATCTCGCTGCTGCAGAGCATTCCGTTCTCAGTGAGCTACAATGTTGAGAGCGTGCGCCTGATTGTGAAGACGCTCAAGGATCTTGTATTCAAGGGCGAGGGCGTCAGCGAAGTCACCGGCCCGGTGGGCACGGTATACGTCATTCAGGAGGTCACGCAGCAGGGCGGTATCGACATCTACCTCGAGCTGCTGGCGCTCATCAGCGTCAACCTGGGCGTGATGAACCTGCTGCCGATTCCGGGCCTGGACGGCAGCCGCCTGCTGTTTTTGCTGGTGGAGGCCGTGCGCAGAAAGCCCGTGAAGCGGGAGCTGGAGGGCGCCATTCACGGCGCGGGCTTCATCCTGCTGATGGCGCTGATGCTCGCGCTGACGTACAAGGATATCATGCAGATTTTCGTCCGGTAACCGGCATGCTGCCGAATCTTTGGCTTCGTGCCCGAGGACGGTACTTTGATGACAAAATGGGGGAAGAGATACCATGGCAAAGCAGACCAGACAGGTGAAGGCGGGCAATGTGTGCATCGGCGGCGGCGCGCCTGTTTCCGTGCAGTCGATGACCAACACCGATACAGCGGATGTGGAGGCGACGCTCTCCCAGATCCGGGCGCTGGCGGTTGCGGGCGCGGACATCGTGCGCGTCTCCGTCTACAACGAGGACTGCGCCAAAGCCGTGCGTGCGCTGGTGGACGGCAGCCCTGTGCCGCTGGTGGCGGACATTCACTTTGACCATAAGCTCGCGCTGGCGGCAGTGGAAAACGGCATTCACAAGCTGCGCATCAACCCCGGCAACATCGGCGGGGAAAAGAACGTGCGCATCCTGGCAGACTGCGTGAAGGCGCACCACATCCCCGTGCGCATCGGCGTCAACTCCGGCTCGGTGGAGAAGGATATTCTGGCCAAATACGGCGGCCCGACCCCGCAGGGCATGGTGGAGAGCGCGCTGGCGCACGCGAGGATGCTGGAGAATTGCGGCTTTTACGACATGGTGCTCTCCATGAAGGCGAGCAACGTGCCGGATACCGTCGCGGCGTACCG
>JBJEUI010000255.1:0-5384 GCA_051883755.1 Candidatus Ventricola sp. | reverse complement strand
GGTTGCCGCTGATGTAGCGGCGGCCTGCGCCGAAGTTGTTGATGGTCAGGCGGCAGTGGTTCTCGCAGCCGTTGCAGCGGGTCTGCGTGACCTCGTTGCTGAAGCTGCGCAGGGCGTCCAGGCTGAGCACCGTGCTCTCGCCCGGAATCAGGGCGCGCTGGCTTCTGGCGTGCAGCGCGGCGCCGTAGGCGCCCATCAGGCCGGCGATGTCCGGGCGGACGACGTCGGTCTGCAGCTCGTTTTCAAACGCGCGCAGCACGGCGTCGTTGAGGAACGTGCCGCCCTGCACGACGATGTGGCGGCCCAGATCCTGTGCGCTGGAGCAGCGGATGACCTTGTACAGCGCGTTCTTGACGACGGAGATGGACAGGCCGGCGGAGATGTCGGTCACGTCCGCGCCGTCCTTCTGCGCCTGCTTGACGGAGGAATTCATGAACACTGTGCAGCGGGAGCCGAGGTCGACCGGCTTGCGTGCGGCCAGACCGAGCTGGGAGAATTCTGCAATGTCATAGCCCAGCGCATTGGCGAACGTCTGCAGGAAGGAGCCGCAGCCGGAGGAGCAGGCCTCGTTGAGGAAGATGTTGTCGATGACGCCGTTGTGAATCTTGAAGCACTTGATGTCCTGTCCGCCGATGTCGATGATGAAGTCGACGTCGGGCATGAAGGCCTTCGCGGCGGTGAAGTGCGCCACGGTCTCCACCAGGCCGAAGTCCACGCCGAATGCGCTGCGAATGAGGTCCTCGCCGTAGCCAGTGACCGCGCCCGCGCAGACCTTCCAGTCCGGATGCTCGCTGCGCAGATCGGTCAGGAAGCTGCGCACGTGCGGCACGGGATCGCCGGAGTTGGACTGATAGCGGGTGAGCAGCAGCTCGCCGTCCTCGGAGATGACGACGGACTTGATCGTGGTGGAGCCGGAGTCGATGCCCAGGTACACGTTGCCGGTATAGCCCTCGGGATCGCGGCGGGCCACTTTGGCGCGCGCATGGCGCGCGCGGAAGGCGCTCAGGTCATCCTCGGTTTCAAACAGCGCAGGCAGGGCGTTGTAGCTCTCCGTGCTGTGGAACGCGTCGATTGCCTCGATGCAGTCGGCGAGCTTCATGTCCTCGAGCGCCTGATGCGCCGCACCCAGGGCAACGAAATACAGCGAGTTCTCCGGGCACAGGCCGGAAAGCCCCAGCGCCTCGTCAAAGCAGGCGCGCAGCTCACTCATGAAGGTGAGCGGGCCGCCGAGGTAGACGACGTTGCCCTCGATCGGACGGCCCTGCGCCAGACCGGCGATGGTCTGGTTGACCACGGCCATGAAGATGGAGCGGGCCACGTCCGCGCGTTTGGCGCCCTGATTGAGCAGGGGCTGAACGTCGGTCTTAGCGAACACGCCGCAGCGGGAGGCGATGGTGTAGGTGCGCTCGGCTTTGGCGGCTTCCTCGTTCATCTGCGTGGGGGTGATGGCCAGCAGCGTGGCCATCTGATCGATGAACGCGCCGGTGCCGCCCGCGCAGGAGCCGTTCATGCGAACCTCGAGCGTTCCCTTGAGGAAGAGGATTTTTGCGTCCTCGCCGCCCAGCTCGATGATCACATCCGTGCCCGGCAGGTACATGTCGGCGGCCACCTTGGTCGCATAGACCTCCTGCACGAACGGGATGTGGGAGCCGAGCGCCAGACCCATGCCGGCGGAGCCGGAGATGCTCAGGCGAACGGGCATGCCCTTGGCGACATCCTTGTCAAGGCGCGTGAGCAGCTCGCGGGTCTTCTGGCTGATGAGGGAATAATGCCTGTCGTAGCAGGAATAGACGATTTCATCACTGCTGTTCAGGACAACACACTTAATGGTCGTGGAACCGATGTCCAGGCCGATTCGAAGGGTATCGGACATGATCGTGATCCTTTCTGAAAATGTCGTATATCACAATGCTTTATCTGCTTGCGTGAACAGACGAATCTGCAAAATGCAGCTTATGTCAATGTATGATTATAATTGAAATAAAACTGAGTTTCAAGACAAAAACCAAATAAGTCAATAATTGCATAATGATTTCAGAAGGTTTTTGTGAGATGATGCCTTAATGTTTCTTAACACTGACCGAAATCCCTTGCACTGCTTGAAGAATCGGAGAGGATCTGCTATAATCTCAAGATGGTTGAATGTGTGTACTGTCGTTTTTGAAGGAGGCGTGGCCGTGGCCAGGCTGGAGGCTTATGATAAATCCCTGGATTACTCCTATGCGCCGGGCATTTTTCCGGCGACGGAGTGCCTGAAGAATGCGCCGGATCGCTGCCTGCGCCTGCTGCTTTCCAGCACAAGCGAGAGAAGCGAGGGCGCGCAGAGGCTGCGCGCGCAGGCTGAGCAGCATGGCGTGCGCGTCGAGATGGCGGACAGGGCGCTTGAGCGCATCAGCAGAAAGGAAAACTGCTTTGCCGCGATGGTGTACAGAAAGCAGGAGGGCGTCTTTGACGCCGATGCGCAGCACATCGTGCTGGTCAACCCCAGCGACAGCGGCAACCTGGGCACGATCCTGCGCACGGCGCTGGGCTTTGGGCTGACCAACATCGCCATTATCCGCCCGGCGGTGGATTCGGACGATCCGCGGGTGACGCGTGCGTCGATGGGCGCGGCGTTCTCGCTGCACATCCGCCACTTTGATTCCTTCGAGACATACCGTGCGGAGTTCCCGGCGCGCCAGCTGTTCCCGTTTATGCTCACCGGCGCCGTGCCCCTGGCCGAGGCGGTCAGGCGCGTGAGCGGCGAATACGCGCTGGTCTTCGGCAACGAGGCTACCGGCCTGCCGGATGAATTCGCGCAGCTGGGCGTCAGCACGCTGATTCCGCACAGCGGCAGGATCGATTCGCTGAACCTCGCCATCGCCGCGGGCATCGGCATGTATGCCTTTGCCCATCGGCAGGATGACCCACAGAATGAATGAGCAGGAGGCTGTCTTCCATGATGAAAATTGTATTGGACGCCATGGGCGGCGACAACGCGCCCAAGGTCAACGTGGACGGCGCGATCGACGCGCTGCGCGAATTTGACGACATCGAGATCATCCTCGTCGGCCCGCAGGAGCTGCTGGAGAAGACCATCGGCGAGTATGCCGATCAGGCGGCCTGCGCTGCCGTCAGGGAACGCCTTCACATCGCGAACGCGACGGAGGTCATCACCACCGAGGAGCACCCGGTCATGGCGCTGCGCCGCAAGAAGGATTCCACCTTCAACGTGGGCATGGACATCGTGCGCCGCAAGGAGGCGCAGGCGTTCGTTTCCGCCGGCTCCACCGGCGCGGTGATGGCGGGCGCGATGTTCAAGATCGGCCGCATCAAGGGCATCGATCGTCCGGCGCTGGGCGCGCTGCTGCCGGTTCCGGGCCGCCCGATGCTGCTGATGGACGCGGGCGCGAACACCGACTGCAAGCCGGAGTGGATCAATCAGTTCGCCATGATGGGCAGCATCTACATGAACCGCGTGATGGGCGTGGAGACCCCGGAGGTCGGCCTGGTCAACATCGGCGTGGAGGCGGCCAAGGGCAACGAGCAGGCGCAGAAGGCGTACGCGCTCATGAACGCGCAGAAGACGTACAGGTTCATCGGCAACGTTGAGGCGCGCGATACGATGGCCGGCAGCTGCGATGTGCTCGCTGCGGACGGCTTTGTGGGCAACGTCGTGCTCAAGAACACCGAGGGCGTGATTTCCGCACTGTTCAAGCTGCTCAAGGGCGGCCTGATGGGCAGCACGAAGGGCAAGGTTGCCGCGCTGCTGGCCAAGGACACCTTCAAGTCGCTCAAGAACAGCTTCAACTCCGAAGAGGTCGGCGGCGCGCCGCTGCTGGGCGTGGAGGGCGTGGTCATCAAGGCGCACGGCAACTCCCAGGCCCGCGCGATCTTCTGCGCGCTTCGTCAGGCCCGCACGGTGGTTACGACCGGCGTCGTGGAGCTGATCCGCGAGGGCGTGGCGCAGCTGAGCGCGGATGAAAACGCATAAGCACCAATCGCCAGATTGATTCTTAAATAAGACATGTGTTCAGAGGAGGAAACGGAATATGATGGAGAAGCTGATTGCCATGGTGGCCGAGCAGATGGGCGTGGACGCCGCGCAGGTGAAGCCGGAGAGCCGTCTGAAGGAGGACCTGCAGGCGGACAGTGCGTCGGTCATGATGCTGGTCATGGATGTGGAGACCGAGTTCGGCATTGAGGTTGAAGACGACGCGATCGAGAAGGTCAAGACCGTCGGCGACATGGCCAAGTATATCGAAGAGAAGATGTGATGCAAAAGCCCGCTGCCGGGAAAACGCCCGGCAGCGGCTTTCCCGCTTATTTCGGTTTGCGCGATAAGCCGTTGTGGAAAGCGAAATGAACGGGCGCGAGAAGCAGGAAAGGAAACCAACATGAATTATCACGCGCTTGAGCGGGCCATCGGCCATACCTTCGCCGATGAATCCCTGCTCGATCTGGCGATGACGCACCCGTCCTACGCGCTGCAGCACAAGTGCAGGGACAATCAGCGTCTTGAATTCCTGGGCGACGCGGTGCTGGAAATCTGCGTCAGCCGGGTGCTCTATCACAAGTTTCCCAAGCTCAAGGAGGGCCAGCTGACCCGCCGGCGCGCGGCGCTGGTGTGCGAAGCGAATCTGGCGCAGGCGGCGCGCCGCTTCGGGCTGGGCTCGTTCCTCAAGCTCGACCGCGGCGAGGAGGTCGTCGGCGGCCGGGAGAATCCGTCGATTCTGGCGGACACGATGGAGGCGGTCATTGCCGCCGTCTATCTGGATGCGGGCATGGACAAGGCTGCGGCGCTGGTGGATCTGGCGATGGGCGATTACGAGTCCGCTGCCGGCAGCGACCGCGACGCCAAGAGCGCCCTGCAGGAATATCTGCAGGCGCTGGGCGAGGAGACGCCCAGCTACGAGATTATCGCGCAGGACGGCCCGCCGCATGCGCGGGTGTTCACCGCCCGTGTGCTGCGCGCGGACGGCACCGAGCTGGGCCGCGGACAGGGTGCGCGCAAGCAGCGCGCCGAGGAGGCCGCCGCGCAGATGGCCATGAAGGCGCTGGGCCAGAAGTGAGAAGAGGAAATGCGGATCCGCGCGATCCGCGTGTGGGAAAGGAGTCGCTCAGGTGCGGCTAAAGAGACTGGAAATATACGGCTTCAAGTCGTTTGCGGACAGGACGGTCGTCGTCTTTGACCAGGGCATCACGGGCATTGTGGGCCCCAATGGCAGCGGCAAATCCAACCTGTCGGACGCGGTGCGCTGGGTGCTCGGCGAGCAGAGCGCCAAGGCGCTGCGCGGCGGCAAGATGGAGGACGTCATCTTCAACGGCACCCAGAAGCGCAAGCGTCTGGGCTACTGCGAGGTTTCGCTCGTCTTTGACAACGAGGACCACGCGCTGCCGGTGGA
>JBJEUI010000254.1:0-5401 GCA_051883755.1 Candidatus Ventricola sp. | reverse complement strand
TGACCTGCCAGGCGCTGGGCATCCCGCTGTTCATGGACCGCACGGGCCTGTCCGTGCACATGCTCAAGAGCGGCATGGTCGTCACCGTCGATGCGGATGCGGGCTTCGTGCTCAACGGCATCGTGCACTAAAGGATAAGCAGAATAGCAGGAAGGCAGCTTCCTGCTATTTTTATAGTGCCGGTGATCAATCGAACGGCGAATTGCGGTTTTCGTTCATTTCCTCTTGCCGCACGGGCTGAAATGGGGTATGCTTATCACAGACTGAAACGCCTGAATGGGAGGGTTGACCATGTATTACTACTATGACTGGACGTATCTGCTGCTGATCCCGGGGCTTCTTCTGGCCCTGTACGCGCAGTTCAGGGTGTCGTCCACATACAACCACTGGAAACAGGTGCCCTCCCGCATCCACATGACGGGCGCGGAGATGGCGCGCGCGATTCTGGACGGCAACGGCTGCCGGGACGTGGCCATCGAGCGCGTCAGCGGCAGCCTGACGGATCACTACGATCCGGAGAACGGCGTGCTGCGCCTGTCCTCGGAGGTGTACGGCTCCACGTCCATCGCGGCGCTGGGCGTGGCGGCGCACGAGGCGGGCCACGCGATCCAGGACGCGCAGGACTACAAGCCCATGCGCATCCGCGCAAACCTCGTGCCGGTGGCCAACATCGGCAGCGGCATGGCGATTCCGCTGTTCATGCTGGGCCTGATCATGAGCTGGGAGCCGCTGACGAAGATCGGCATCTTCTGCTTCGCGTTCTCCGTGCTGTTCTACCTGGTGACGCTGCCGGTGGAGTTCAACGCCAGCAGCCGCGCGGTGACGGTGCTTGCCGGCGGCTATCTGCCGGATGACGAGGTCAAGGGCGTGAAGGCGGTGCTCTCCGCCGCGGCGCTGACGTA
The DNA here is from genome assembly GCA_051883755.1 of Candidatus Ventricola sp. Taxonomy (GTDB): domain Bacteria; phylum Bacillota; class Clostridia; order Christensenellales; family Aristaeellaceae; genus Ventricola. The sequence continues at coordinate 4,499 of JBJEUI010000254.1, read as the reverse complement.
TGTGGCGGCTGCGCTGCAGGCGATTCTGCAGCTGCTGCGCCTGGTGATTCTCTCCGGCAGCAGAAGAAGGGACGACTGAGAAGAGGGAAGCATGTCCTATTCATCGGATACCAAGGAAGAGCTGTGCCGGCTGGAGCCGGACAGCGTGTGCTGCCTGCTGGCGGAGCTTTCGGGCATCGTGTCCTCGGCGGGCTCGGTGATCTACCGCGGCGGCGGCCAGAAGCGTCTGTCGATTGAAACGGAGAACGCGGCGGTCGCGCGCCGGGCGTTCCGGCTGCTGCGCGAGGTGTTTGACGTGCAGCCGGAGCTCATCACCCTGCAGCGCGCGCGCCTGGGCGGACGCAGCGCGCACCGCATCGAGATCGGCGGCGACGAGGCGTCGTTCGTGCTGGAGGGCTGCGGCATCGCGGTGGCGCAGCGGCGCGGCGTGCCGCGCGAGGTCACGGTGCGCAAGTGCTGCCGGATGGCGTTCCTGCGCGGCGTGTTCCTGGCCTGCGGCTCGGTGACAGACCCGCAGAAGGAATATCATCTGGAGTTTGTGCTGGGTGACGAGGCCTTTGCCGCAGCGCTGCAGAGGCTGATTGCGCGGTTTGATCTGGATGCGCACCAGACGACCCGGCGGCAGATGTCGCTCGTGTACCTGAAGGGGCAGAGCGAGATCACCGACATGCTGAGCATCATCGGCGCGCAAAGTGCGCGCTTTGCGATGGAGGACGCGTACATCCGCAAGGAGCTGCGCAACAACGCCAACCGCGCGACGAACTGCGACAGCGCGAACATGGAGCGCGCAGTGGCCGCAGCGTCCCGCCAGACGCAGGCGATTGAGCGCCTGCTTGCCGCGGTGGGCGAGAGCAGCCTGCCGCCGGCGCTGCTGCAGACGGCCAAGCTGCGGCTGGTCAACCCGGAGGTCTCGCTGGAGGAGCTGGGGAAAATGTGTGATCCGCCGGTGGGCAAGAGCGGCGTGAACCACCGGCTCAGAAAGCTGGAACAGATGGCGCAGGCGCTGGACGAGGAGACAGGACGACCGACTGAGCCATGAACAAGGAAAGGACGGGAGACAGATGGAACTGACGGTGCATGTGAAGCTGAACGGCATTCCGACGGCGCGCAAGACCGCGGAGGTTGCGGCAAAGATGTCGGGCTACAAGGCACAGGTACTCCTGAAAAAAGGGGACGTGACGGTCAACGCCAAGTCCGTAATGGGTTTGCTCTCCCTGAAGCTGCAGGATGACATGGGCGTGACCATCATCGCGCGCGGCGAGGACGAAGCGCAGGCCGTCTGCGAGATGAGCCGCCTGCTGGGCAGCTGAATCCGGGCTTTCCCTTGACAGCATGGCCTGAATTGCTTATAATGACAATAAACCGGCATGCTGCCGGCGGCATCTCCGACAAGGGTTCTGTAAATTTCGTTGCTCTGTGCCCGAGGCCGATGCTTTGCAAAAGGATTTACATCATAAAAATACGGCGTCCCGCACCAAGAAACCGTGCGGGGCGCATTTTGACATTTGAGGTGAAACGCATGAAGCGGAAGAAGAGCGGCGTGCTGATCGCGGGAATGTGGGCAGCCTGCGCTGTGCTGATTGCACTGGTATTTGCCACGGGCATGCTTGAGAAGCAGAAGGTCTGGCCGGACGTGGGGCTTGACTATACCCATGAGCAGCGGGTGTGGCGGATTGAAGACGGCGATGCGTACGGCCGCGTGGGATCGGGGCCGTATTTTGATCTGCCGGAGGGTACCTACCGCGTGAAGTGGCAGATCGAAGGAGACGGAGAGAACCGGATGGTGCTCTCCTGCAGCAATGATGCACGGATCACGCCGTCCGAGATTGTGATTGAGCCGGGCGTCTGGGAAGGCGAAGCGTGGTTTGAAATCAAGGATCCCACGCACAGCTTCTCCATCAACCTGGATTTTGTCTCCGGTAGCTTTATGCAGGTGTACAGCATCCGACTGTACACGCCGTTCTATTCCGATCATGCGTTCACGTTTGCCGCAGTCCTGCTGGCGCTTTGCCTGCTGATGACCCTGCATCTGTGCGGAAGGCTGACGCCGCAGAACCTGCGCGAAATGCTGGTGCTGACGGCGGCGGTGATGTTTGCGTCGCTGCCGTGCCTGCGTGAAAACAGCCCGTTGGCGTATGACACGCACTTCCATGCCGCGCGAATCCTGAATCTGGCGGACGGCCTGCGCAGCGGGCAGCTTCCGGTGCGCGTGGGCGGCTTTTCCTACAACGGCTACGGCGCGATGACGTCGGTGTTTTATCCCGACCTGCTGCTGTACCCCTGGGCGCTGCTGTCTCTTGGCGGCGCATCGATGACGTATGTGATCAACACGCTGGTGATTGCGGTGAATGCGGTGACAGCGGCGTGCATGTTCATGTGTGCGCGCAGGATGCTGCACGACAGGCAGGCGGCCCTGTGCGCGAGCATCCTGTACGTGCTCTCCGTGTACAGGCTGGAGGATGTATATGCACGCCTGATGGTGGGCGAGATGCTGGCGATGGCGTTTTTGCCGCTGTTCCTGCTGGGGCTGTACGAGGTGGTGCTGGGCGACAAGCGGCGCTGGCCGGTGCTTGTGCTGGGCGCGACACTGGTGTTCCGCAGCCATCTGCTCACGACGCTGCTGTGCGCGGGCGCGGCGGCGGTGATGGGGATCATCTATCTGAAGAAAATCGTCCGCGAAAAGCGGCTCGCGCCGATCGGCGTTGCGGTGGCTTCCACACTGCTGATCAATCTCAATCAGATTGTGCCGATGATCATGAGCTATTGCGCGGGTGTGAACACGTCCGTAGTGCAATTCGGCTTTGCAGATGCTGCGCTGGAGCCTTCTGGAATGCTGAATCCGAAATGGCATATCGGCATGGCGCTGATCATCGGCGTGACGGCGTTTGTCTGCGCAGATGCCGCGCAGGAGGAGAGGCCGGCGCGGCGCTTCCTCTGGCTGGTGCTGGCGGCAGGCGCAGCGTGCGCCGTTCTGTCGACCGATCTGGTTCCGTGGAGCCACATTGTCAAGCTGACCGGCGGGCTGGTGAACACGCTGCAGTTCCCGTGGCGCTTCCTGCTGGTGACGGCGGTGTGCTTTGCGCTGGCGGGCGGCGAGGGGCTGGCCCGGATGCTGGAGGGCAGAAGCATGCGCGCGGCGGTATGCACGCTGGCGCTGGCGCTGATCTGCTCGGCATCCTATTTCGAGACCATGCCGCCTTATGATGACGACCTGGAATTCGGACAGAACGCGAAGACCTACATGATTTACCCCGAATACCAGATAGAAGGCACGGACGTGAACGCTACCCGAAGCCGCCAGCCGCTGCTGACGGGCGATGTGACGCTGACGGCCTACGAAAAGGACGGCACGCGGGTGACTGCGCAGGTTGACGCGCAGGAGGATGCGCAGGTTGCGCTGCCCATGTTCGGCTTTCCCGGCTATGCGGCGGAGCTTGACGGCGAGCGAATCGACTGGACATGCGGGGGAAACAACCGGCTGACGATCGGCGTGCCGGCGGGGACGCAGGGCACGCTGCGGGTCTGGTACGAAGGAAAGACGATATGGACCGTCATGGACGGCGTCAGCGCGGCTTCGGCGCTGGGGCTGGCTGTCTGGGTGCTGATGAGAAAGAAAAAGAGGAGATCGGTCTGAGACGGGGGATTGTGAAGCATGGGCTTGCTGTGCGCAAATCCCTGCACATGTGAGCGGAAGGCGTGATTCGGGGCAGGAAAAGTGAATATCATTCATGACAGTATGCAAAATTGCTCACTTTTTGCCGGAAAAATGCTTGACATGAAATTCCTGTCGTGATAAGATAGTCGCACATACTTTCCGCGATGAAGAGGAAGGGCCCGCAGGGAAGCGCCAAGCGAGGGAGCGACGGTGGAAGGCTCCTGCGAAAGAAGCGCGGGCTTGTCGCCTCGGAGCTGCCAGCTGAACGAACCAGTAGGCTGGCCGGAGGCCCACCGTTACAGGGGAGAGGGCATTTGAACGTGCCCGATGAGCGTGCGCAGGCACGGAATTTAGGTGGTACCGCGAAACAGCCTTTCGCCCTAAACGAGGGAGAAAGGCTGTTTTTATCGGACTGACCGGCTAAGCGCCGGGTATTTCGCAGAGGAGCGGATGAAAAGGATGAAACTCAACGGAGCGGCAATCCTGATCGAATGTCTGATCGAGCAGGAAGTGGGCACGGTCTTCGGCTTTCCGGGCGGCGCCGTGCTGCCGATTTACGACGAGCTGTACAAGCGCGCCGACAGGATCAATCACGTCCTGACCGCGCATGAGCAGCATGCCGGCCACGCGGCCGACGGCTACGCGCGCGCCAGCGGAAAGACCGGCGTGTGCCTGGCCACCAGCGGCCCCGGCGCGACAAACCTGTTGACGCCGATTGCGACCGCGTACATGGATTCCAGCCCGGTCGTGTTCATCACCGGCAACGTGCCCCAGAGCCTGATGGGCACCGACTCCTTCCAGGAGGCGGACATCTCCGGCATGACGATGCCGGTCACCAAGCACA
>JBJEUI010000253.1:0-27301 GCA_051883755.1 Candidatus Ventricola sp. | reverse complement strand
GGCGGCCAGTTCTACGGCGACGCGAACATCACCGCCAAGATGGACGGCTGGTACACCGCGGGCACCGAGATCGTCTTCGCCTGCGGCGGCGGCATCTGGACCTCTGCGGCTGAGGCTGCGCTGGCCCACAAGAGCTATGTCATCGGCGTTGACGTCGACCAGCACTACCTGGGCGAGGCCTATGTGGCCGACTACGGCTACAACCCGTTCGTGACCTCCGCGATGAAGCAGCTGCAGAACGCGACCGAGGCCGCGCTGGCGAAGTTCTACGCCGGCGAGTGGGACACCATCGGCGGCAAGATCGAGACCCTCGACCTGAGCGCCGGCGACTTCGTGGGCCTGCCGACCGCTGAGACCTCCTGGTGCTTCAAGACCTTCACCGTTGACGAGTACACCGCTGTGCTGGAGGGCATCAAGTCCGGCGCGGTGAACGTGTCCAACGCGATTGACGCCGCTCCGGCGACCGACGCGTCCGTGACCGTCAACTACATCGACTGATTTTCCCGCAGCAGAGGACAGGCCAGGCGCCTGTCCTCTTTCTTTTTGGCAAAAATGCGGGATATCGGTTGAAAAATACGGTCAATATGATATAATATGGACAACGGATTCATGCACTTTCATCTACATTGGAGGAGATTTTCATGGGACGCAACGCTATTGTCGGCCAGAGTGGTGGCCCGACTTCCGTCATCAACGCGAGCCTCGCCGGCGTTCTGCAGGCCTGCCAGAAGCGCGGCGCTGAGCATATCTACGGCATGCGCCATGGCATTCAGGGCCTTCTCAATGGCCAGGTTGTCGATCTGGGCGAAACCTGCGGCTCCACGCTGGAGATCGAGCTGCTCAAGCGCACCCCGTCTTCCTACCTGGGCAGCTGCCGCTATAAGCTCCCCAGCTATATTGAGGATCCGGAGGTTTACGCCAAGCTGTTCAAAATCCTGGATCAGATGGACATCGGCTACTTCTTCTACATCGGCGGCAACGACTCCATGGATACCATCATGAAGCTGAGCGACTACGCCAAGCAGGTCGGCAGCCACATCCGCTTCATGGGCGTGCCCAAGACCATCGACAACGACCTGATGGGCACCGACCACACGCCGGGCTACGGCTCCGCCGCCAAGTACGTGGCGACCGTGACCAAGGAGCTGTGCCGTGACGCTGCGGTGTACGGCACCAAGTACGTCACCATCGTGGAGATCATGGGCCGCAACGCCGGCTGGCTGACCGCCGCCGCCGCGCTCGCCCAGGGCGAGGACTGCGAGGGCGCCGACCTGATCTGCCTGCCGGAAGTGCCGTTCTACATGGATCGCTTCATGACCAAGCTGGAAGCCCTGCAGAAGGATCATCCGTCCATTGTCGTGGCCGTCTCTGAGGGCATCAAGACGCCGGACGGACGATATGTGGCCGAGCTGGCGAGCGACGAGCTGGCCGTTGATTCCTTCGGCCACAAGAGCCTGTCGGGCACCGCGCGCTTCCTGTGCGACTATGTGCAGAAGAATATGAACACCAAGACCCGCTCCATTGAGCTGTCGACCCTGCAGCGCTGCGCCGGCCACATCACCAGCCGCACCGACGTCACCGAGGCGTATCAGGTGGGCGGCGCCGCAGCGATGGCCGCCTTTGACGGCAAGACCGGCATGATGGCTTCCCTCAAGCGCGTGTCCAACGATCCGTATCAGTGCATCACCGAGCTGGTGGACGTGCACAAGTGCGCCAACTTCGAGAAGAAGGTGCCGATGGAGTGGATCAACAACTACCGCAACGGCATGACGCAGGACTTCATCAACTACGCCCGTCCGCTGATTCAGGCGGAGCTGACCCCGATTTACATCGACGGTCTGCCGCGCCACATCTACATCAAGGACTGATTTGTTCCGCAGAAGGGGCTGCAGGCATGGACCTGCAGCCCCTCTTTATATGCAAAAAACCGCACAGATGTCTGTGCGGGGAGATCGTTACGGGCGGCGTCCGTGGAGCGCACCGCTGGGCAGACGCGCCTGCAGCCAGTCGTACAGCTCGGCAGGGGAGAGCGCGCACTGTCCATCCGGCAGGATGAACGCGCGCGCGGGAGCGGCGTACAGGTAATACGCGCCGGAGACGCGCCAAACGCCATACAGCGAGGAATAGGGCAGAACGACCTCCGGCTCCTGGCGCATGTCGTTGATAACGCGCAGATCCGTTTCGCCCAGATTGAGCGTATAGGCGGGGCGCAGCGCCCTGAGCCCCAGGCGTTTGCACTGGTCGTGCACCTGTACCATAAAGGCCAGCACGTAGCATACGGGCAGACCGATGCCGACAAGCTGCAGAATCGTGCCGAGCAGGCCGGCCTGCGCCTTGCCGCTGGCCATGCACAGAAAGGAAAAGGCAAAGAAGACGGCGCAGAAAACGGCCGGCGATACCCAGCGGCGCTTGAGACGGAAGGCGTCAAACAGCGCAAAACGGCGGAAAATCGCAGCGTTGATTCTGACATGAACGGTGATGGTTCGCTCGTGCATGGGAGGACCTCCTGCAAGGCTGAATGATCGTGAACAAGGCAATAGGACACAAAGTATTCTGACATAAATTCTGCAAAAAATCAAGCGCTTTGCGCTGACCGGGCGCAGAGTATGGGGCGAATCGAGTCGCTTTCCTTAAAATTTTGAAAATACCTTGTTGCAGACTAGACAATGATGACGCGGCTGTGGTATGATAATTCTAATGAATCGGCATAGGGGTATTGGATCACTTTGCCGACAGAAAAAGATAGGAGGAACCTATTATGAAGAAGCTTCTCGCTCTCGTTGCGGCGCTGGCGCTGGTGTTTACCTGTGCTGTCGCGTCTGCAGAACCGGTTACCCTGACCTACGCTGAGGTCAACCCGCTCGACACCATCGTCGGCAAGATCGCTACCGACTTCAAGGCCAAGGTTGAAGAGCTCTCCGGCGGCGAGGTTATCATCGACGTGCAGGCTTCCGGCGTTCTGGGCTCTGAGGCGCAGATCCTGGACGGCATCCTCTCCGGCGGCGACACCGTCGACATCTCCCGTATCTCCGCGTTCGCTCTGACCAGCTACGGCTGCGGCAAGGCGACCCTGCTCTCCATCCCGTACACCTTCGCAAACCGCGAGCACTTCTGGAACTTCGCCGGCAGCGACCTGGCGCAGGAGTTCCTGGCTGAGCCGCAGCAGATGGGCCTGCCGCTGCGCGGCCTCATGTATGGTGAGGAAGGCTTCCGTCACTTCTTCTTCAAGAACGAAGTCACCGACATCAGCTCCCTGAACGGCATGAAGATCCGCGTTTCCGAGGACCCGATCATGACCGGCATGGTCAAGGCGCTGGGCGCGAACCCGACCGTCGTTTCCTTCACCGAGCTCTACTCCGCGCTGCAGACCGGCGTCTGCGACGGCGCTGAGCAGCCGATCGCCAACTACAAGTCCAACGCGTTCCCGGAGGTCGCCCCGTACCTGATGCTGGACGGCCACACCCTGGGCGCCGTGCAGGTTGTCATCACCGACAATGCCTGGGCGAAGCTCAGCGAGGAGCAGCAGGGCTGGATCATGGAAGCTGCGAAGTACGCCTCCGAGCAGAACGCTGCCGGCGTGCAGGCTGCTGAGGACAAGGTTCTGGAAGAGCTGAAGGCTTCCGGCGTCACCGTCGTCGAAGTTCCGGACAAGTCCGCCTGGCAGGCCGCCGTGGCTGATGTCGACGCGATCAAGAGCGCGACCGCCGCGTACGCTGATCTCTATCAGCAGATCCTGGACATGCAGTAAGCTGCAGGCAAGGGATATCGCACAAAACTGAATGGGACTCCAATGAGGAGGGGGTGCGGGGAGGTATCCCTGCACCCCCTTCCTGCTCTCGTAAAGATTCCTTAACGAAAGGAACGTGAGGCACTCATGCCAAAGATTTTCTCAATTCTTGACAAGATCAGGCCGGTGTATGACTGGACGTACAAGATCGTCATGGTCATCTGCAAGCTCCTGCTCATCACGGACATCCTGATTACGACGATGGCGGTCTGCGGCCGCTACATTCCCTTCATCCCGGATCCGGCCTGGAGCGAGCAGGTTGTTCTGACCTGTATGATCTATATGGCCGTGCTTTCCGCGACGCTGGCTATCCGCAAGAATGCGCATATCCGCATGACCGCGCTGGATTCCTACCTGCCCAAGAGGGTCGTGGACGTGCTGAACGTCATCTCTGACATCGCGGTGCTGGCGCTGGGCGTCATCCTGCTGGTGCAGGGCTACAAGGTGTTCACCTCCCCGCTGGCCAAGTTCGGCAAGTATGAGTCGCTGCCGTGGCTGAGCCGCAAGTGGATGTACTTCCCGATCCCGCTGGCCGGCGCGTCCATGATCATCTTTGAGCTGGAGCAGCTCTATGAGCACATCAAGGTCTTCTTCGTGAAGGAGGTGGCGTAAGTGAATCCTGAAGTCTTCTCGACCATCATCCTTCTGGGAAGCTTTCTGGTCATGATCTTCCTGCGCTTTCCGATTGCCTACGCCGTCGGCCTGTCCACGGTGTTCTGCCTGCTCTCCCAGGGTCAGGCGCTGGTCACCCTGCCGCAGCAGATGGTCAAGGGCGTCTGGTCCTACTCGCTGATGGCGGTTCCGTTCTTCATCACCATGGGCGTGCTGATGGGCTCCGGCGGCATCTCCGATAAGCTGATCGCGCTGGCGAACGCGCTGGTCGGCTGGATGCGCGGCGGTCTGGCCATGGTCAACATCGTAGCCTCCTACTTCTTCGGCGGCATCTCCGGCTCCGCTTCTGCGGATACCGCGTCGCTGGGCTCCATCCTCATCCCGATGATGGTCAACGAGGGCTACGACGACGACTTCTCCATCGCGGTCACCATCACCTCCTCCTGCGAGGGCCTGCTGGTTCCGCCGAGCCACAACATGGTCATCTACGCGACGACCGCGGGCGGCATCTCCGTGGGCAGCCTGTTCCTGGCCGGCTACCTGCCGGGCGCGCTGCTGGCGGCCTGCCTGATGATCGGCTCCTACATCATCTCCGTCAAGCGCAACTACCCGAAGGGCGCTCCGTTCAGCCTGAAGGGCTTCATCAAGCAGCTGGGCACCTCGATCTGGGCACTGGCCGCGGTCATCATCGTCGTCTTCGGCGTCGTCGGCGGCGTGTTCACGGCGACCGAGTCCGCCGCAATCGCGGTCATTTACTCGCTGATTGTGTCCGTGTTCGTGTACAAGGGCCTTAACTGGAAGGGCGTCTGGAAGGCGCTTGACCAGTGCGTGGAGACGCTGGCCATCGTGCTGATCCTGATCTCTACGTCCTCTGCGTTCGGCTACTGCCTGACCACGCTGCATGTGCCGAGCATGGCGGCGAACCTGATCACCAGCATTTCGAACAACCCGATCATCATCGCGCTGCTGCTGAACCTCATCCTGCTGATTCTGGGCATGATCATGGACATGGCGCCGATCATCCTGATCGCGACCCCGATCCTGCTGCCTGTGGCGCAGTCTATCGGCATCGATCCGATCCAGTTCGGCATCATGGTCGTGCTCAACTGCGGCATCGGCCTGCTGACCCCGCCGGTCGGCGCCGTGCTGTTCATCGGCTGCGCAGTCGGCAAGCGCCCGATGGAGAAGGTCGTCAAGGAGACACTCCCGTTCTACGCCTGCATGATCATCGCGCTGCTGCTGATCACCTTCGTCCCGGACATCTCTCTGTTCATCCCGAAGGTGCTGGGCGGCTACACCACCACCGCAACGGGCGTGCTGAGCATGCTGTAATCCGCAATCCTCTGAGGAGCTTCCGAGTTTTTCGGAAGCTCCTTTTGATATGATAGGAAATTGCGTAAAGGATCGTGCAACGAGCACCAAGAGACATCACTTGATCAAGCAGTTCGGAAGCGGGAGCGGGCACAGCCCGCTTTTGATATACAAAAGAGGCATCCGGCCATCAGCGGCCGAATGCCTATGAGCTATGGAAAATGCGGCTCTTATTATTCCTCTTCTGCCGGGCGGAACAGCTCCGTCTCGTAATAGACGCCGTCGCGCCAGAAGGTCATCGTCACGCTTTCGCCGGGGAGAAGATTGCCGCGGGCTTTGCGCAGCGTCGCGTCGCCGAGGATGGTGATCTCGCCGATGCCGACGATCACGTCGCCGGGTTCAATGCCGGCGTCCGCCATGGGCGAGAAGTCCTCGACCTTCTTGACCCAAGCGCCCTGCGGCAGATTGTAATAGGACTGATAGACGGGCAGAACATAATGCGTCGTCACGCCCATGTCCCAGTCGGCGTTGGCAAGCTCTTCGCCGCTGATGCTGATGGGCAGGGTGTGGATCAGGCTGTCGCCCACACCGTTGTCGATGCCCACAAAGACCAGCTGATCGTCGTCGACGGTCACCTTTCTGCCGCCCACGCGATACCAGCAGACGGCGGCTTGTGCGCTGGAAAAGTAGATCTGATCGCTGACCTGGAAGTGGTGCGGCGTAAAGACAGCAGCGCCGGAGCCGTCCTCCTCCAGACCGGGGTAGTAGAGGTTGCCGTTCTCATCCATGACCCAGCCGTCCTCGTTGGCATTGCTGCTGCCGTCGTCCGAATCCTCCGGCTCCCAGAAGTCGGAATAGTTGTTGCCGTTGGCAATGGAGATGTCGGAGATGGAATAGACGCGCTCGATCTCCTCGGCGAAGGTCTCCTTCATATCGGCAGGTGAGCCGTCGCGGAAGTACGGAATGATCTTCAGGCCAAATGCGGTCAGGCGCTTGCCGGAATTGTTGCGGATGGAAACCTGAATACTGCCGAAATAGTTGTTCGAGGTGATTGCCGCCTTCTGGATATACAGTGGCTGCGTGCGGTTGTTCAGGTAGGAAATCTCCTTGCTGCTGCCCGCGCGCGCGAGCACGCGTTCATCGTAGAGCGTCGCCTGGGTCTGCGCATCGGCTTCGCCGGTCACAGGCAGGCCGTTGTCCCGCTGGAAGAGCCTGACGATCTCCGCCGTCGAATCGGTGTAGCGCGTATTGTTGTTTTCCTTCTTGAAGTAGCCCAGCTCGTACAGGCGCAGCTTGAGCCGGCGCACGGACTCGCTGCTGTCGCCCGGGCGCAGCGTGCCGTATTGCGACAGCTCTTCGGCGGTAAACTCAAACGGCTCGGCAAGCTGGATGTCGTTGATGGGATCGCAGGAGAGGACCGGATACTGCTCCAGCACCGATGCAGTCTCCACCTCCACCAGCGTCGCCGGCTTGAGCTGACGGATGAACTCAGCGAGCATGTAGCCCTCCATGCCGGTATCCTTGACGACGATGTGCAGCCAGAGCTCGCCGTCGGCTTCCACCTCGCCCAGAATGCGCAGGCGCTCGCCGGAGTAAATCTGCGTCAAGCGCGTGCCGCCGGGCGTGCGGCGGATGTTGGCGTTCTTTTCCGTGCGGCCGACGCCTTCTTCCTCATAGAAGATCTCGCCCAGGACATAGGAGCCGTTCGGCGTGGCCGTCGGTTCAGGCGAGGGCGTGGGGGTTGGTGTGGGCACCGGCGACGGCGTGGGCACCGGCGTCGGGGTCGGCACGGGGGTCGGCGTGGGCACCGGCGTCGGCGAGGGCGTCGGTGACGGCGTAGGCACCGGCTCAAGCAGGTTCATCATGATGTAGCCGGTCTTGCCGGTCTTGACGACCCGGACATAGGCCCAGGTGTTTTCGCCGATGCCGGTCTGGTCGAGCACCTCCACGTGGGTACCGGCCTTGAGCGTCTCACGGATGCTGCTCTTTTTGTCGGGCTCTTTGCGCATGTTGGCCTTTTTGGCCGTCTGCAGGATACCGCTGCCGATCGTTTCGCTCTCGGCAAATGCGGCGCCCTGAATCGGGCTGGACGCAGGAACAAGGAGCAGCGCGCAGGCGGCAAGCGCCGCAGCGCAGAGTCTTGTTGGTGTATTCATGGGATCCTTTCAGCGCGCGATGCGCGCAGATGTCGATATGTGGCGATCACAAGATGGTTACGAATATTATACCAGCTTTGAAAATGATCGGCAACCGCTTTTTGAAATCCTGGGCTTCCCGTGTTGGCCTGCGCCGTGTGAAGGCACGAAAAAGGGGCTGCCGTACAGGCAGCCCTATCTCGGGTGGACGCAGAAAATGCGCGCGTTATCGGAGGAACATCCGCAGCAGCGCATCCTTGAGGGAGGAATAGGGCATGTAGCGCACCGGCAGGTCCATCCAGGTGGATTTGTTCACGATGCTCTTCTCATGGCTGAAGGTGTCAAAGCTCTTTTTGCCGTGGTAGCTGCCCATGCCGCTTTGGCCGACGCCGCCGAAGCCCATTCGGCTGGTGGCAAGGTGGATGATGGTATCGTTGATGCAGCCGCCGCCGAAGGGCACGCTGCGCAGGAAGCGCTCCTGCGTTCCCTTGTCCTCGGAGAAGAGGTACAGCGCCAGCGGATGCTCGCGGCTGTTGATGAATTCGACGGCCTCATCGAGGCTGTCGTAGGCGATGACCGGGAGCACCGGGCCGAAGATTTCCTCCTGCATGATGGCGTCTTCGGCCGTCACGCCGCAAAGAATCGTCGGTGCGATGCGCAGCGTATCGGGATCACCGCTGCCTCCCAGCACGACCTTCTTGGAATCGATCAGCCCCATGACGCGGTCGAAGTGCTTGCGGTTGATCATGTGGACGTATTGATCATTGGTCAGCGCGTTTTCGCCGGCCATGGCTGCGATGTGCTTCCCCAGCAGGGCGAGGAACTCGTCCTTGACCTTTCGATCGATGAGCAGGTAATCCGGCGCGACACAGGTCTGGCCGCAGTTGAGCAGCTTGCCGAAGGCGAGACGTTTGGCCGCCAGATCGAGCTTCGCGGTGGCGTCGACGATGCACGGGCTCTTGCCGCCCAGCTCGAGTGAGACGGGCGTGAGATGCTCGGCAGCCTTGCGCATGACCTCCCTGCCGACGGTGACGCCGCCGGTGAAGAAGATGTAGTCAAACCGCTGCTCGAGCAGCGCCTGGTTCTCCTTGCGGCCGCCCTCGACGACGGCGACGTATTCCGGCGGGAAGCACGCTGCGATGATCTCGCGGATGACGGCCGATGTGGCGGGCGCATAGGCGGAGGGCTTGAGCAGCACGCAGTTGCCCGCGGCCAGCGCGCCGATGAGCGGCTCCATCGTCAGCATGAACGGGTAGTTCCACGGGGACATGATCAGCACAACGCCGTAGGGATTGTGCACGGTGAAGCTGCGCGCGTGGAACTGCGCCAGCGGCGTGAGCACGGGATGCTTTTTTGCCCAGCGATCGATATGGGAGAGCGTGTAGGAGAGCTCGGAGAGCGTCATGCCCACCTCGCACATGTAGCTTTCCGACGGCGATTTGCCCAGATCCTGCGCCAGCGCGGCGTTGATCTGCGTCTCGCGGGAGAGAATGGTTTCGCGCAGACGGCGCAGCGCGGCCTTGCGGAAGGCGACGTCCAGCGTCTCTCCCTTGGCGAAATACGCGCGCTGGGCGGCGACGGTGCTTTCAATGCTCATCAGGCTTCCTCCTTGCGCATCAGTTCGTGGTAGACGGTCTCAAGCTCCTGCTGATCCATCAGCATGGGGACGGGGTAGAGCGGGTTGCTCTCCCTGTCGGCGCGGCGGGCCATCTGGGGAATATCTTCTTCACGGATCTGGGAAAACCCTGCCGGCAGGCCGAAGGATTCGTTCCTCTCTTCGATCCAGCAGATGAAGCGCTCTGCGGCGGTCTGCTCATCCGTTCCCGCCGGAACGAGCCCCGCGATATTCGCCAGGCGCGCAAGCTTGGCGGTGCAGGACGTGCCGTAGCGGCGCAGCATGTGCGGCAGGATGACGGCGTTGGCCAGACCGTGCGCGATGCCGTACTGGCCGCCCAGAGAGTGCGCGATGCCGTGCACATAGCCGACGTAGGATCGGGTGAAGGCGATGCCGGCGCAGTACGCGGCGCGCAGCATGTGCCGCCTTGCCTCCAGATTGCCGCCGTCCTGGTAGACGGCCTGCAGGTTCCCGGCGATCAGCACGACGGCCTCCTCGGCCATGGCACGGGTCAGCCTGTTGGTGCTGCGGCCGATGTATGCCTCCACGGCATGCGTCAGTGCGTCCAGTCCGGTGGTCGCGGTGATCTGCGGCGGCAGGCCGCGGGTCAGCTCGGCGTCGAGCACGGCGTAGTCCGGAATCAGCGCGAAGTCGTTGATCGGGTACTTGTAGTGCGTCTCGCTGTCGGTGATGACGGCGGCCAGCGTCGTCTCGCTGCCGGTGCCGGCGGTGGTGGGCGCGGCGATCATCAGCGGCGTCTTGCGCAGGATGCGCAGCAGGCCGCGCATCTTCTGCACGGGCTTGTTCGGGCGGGCAATGCGCGCGCCGACGACCTTGGCGCAGTCCATCGCGGATCCGCCGCCCACGGCGATGATGGCCTGCGCATGACCTTCGATATACAGCGCGCGCGCCTCCTCGACGTTGGCGATGGTCGGGTTGGGGGTGCGCTGCTCGTAGACGGCGCAGGCGATGCCGGCAAGCGCAAGGGATTCCTCGAGCGCAGCGGTCAGGCCCAGGCTGCGCACGCCCGCGTCTGCGACGAGCAGAACGGACGTGATCTGCTTTTCCCCGAGCAGCGGCGCGATCTCGTGAAGATGGTCAAGGAGCTTGGGCTGGCGGTAGGGCAGCACCGGCAGCGCGGCGCGGAAGACGAGCTGATAAGCGCGGCAGTACAGGCGCTTGATGGCTTTCATGAATGAACATCCCTCTCATGGTCGAATTGATAAAGCATATGCAGCAATATACGATACCACGATTGAAATGATAAGTCAAATATATTAACTAAAAAGATTTATATAAAATTTCGACAAAAAAGCCGGAACCACAAGGGCTCCGGCGGGAGAATCAGGCGCGCACGCTGCGCAGGTAGCGGAGGGTGAAGACGATGGCCAGCACGGTGCCCAGCGTCCAGCCGACCGGCCAGGAGCACCAGATGCCGACGCTGCCCATCAGGGCGGAGAAGACGATGCACAGGCCCACGCGCAGCACCAGATCGGTGAACGTGTCGACCATGAACGCAGCCATCCGGCCCGCGCCGCGCAGCACGCCGTCCAGCAGCAGCTTGACGAACACGACGACATAGAACGGGGAGACGATGCGCAGGAACTGCACGCCGGTGCGCATGGCCTCGCCGCTGATCTCGCCGTCCATGAACAGGCTGATGGGCAGCGTGGGGAAGCCGAAGTACAGCAGGATGACCGGCACGCACAGCCCCAGCCCCATCAGGATGCCGGCCTTGATGCCGGGCGCGATGCGCTCATGCCTGCCCGCGCCGATGTTCTGGGAGACGTAGTTGCTCATGCCGGTGCCCAGCTGGCCAAAGCTGGTGATGACCAGGTTGTTGAGCTTGATGGCGGCGGCATAGCCGGCAATCACGGCCGGGCCATAGCTGTTGATGACGGCCTGGATGATGATGTTGCCCACGGAGACAAAACTCTGCTGCGCGGTGCTGGGCAGGGCGATGAAGACGACCTGGCGCAGCAGCGGGAAGGAAAACAGGCGCGGCGTGCCGGTATCCCTGGGCAGCGTGCGCAGGCGGCGCAGCACGGCGAAGACGGCCAGCACGCAGCTGACGCCCTGGCACAGGAACGTCGCCCAGGCGACGCCGGCCACGCCCATGTGAAAGCCCGCGACGAAGAGAATGTTGACCAGAATGTTGACGGTGGAGGAGCAGGCCAGGAAGAGGAACGGTGTGCGGGAGTCGCCCATGGCGGAGAAGATGCCGGTGGCGACGTTATAGTAGAAGAGGAACGGCAGGCCGAGGAAGTAGATGTTCAGGTAGAGACGGCAGTCTGCCATCAGCAGATCGGGCGTGTTGATGAGGGCGAGCAGCTTTGTGCACAGCAGCAGGCCCAGCGCCATGAGGACGCTGCAGAGCACGCCCACGGCGATGAACACGGTCGAAACGGCGGTCTTGAGGTCCGCAAACTTCTTCGCGCCGAACAGGCGGGAGATGATGATGGAGCAGCCGACGCTGCTGCCCATGGCGAAGGCGATGAAGATCAGCGTGATCTCGTACGCATTGCCGACGGCTGCCAGCGCGTTTTCGCCGATCCAGCGTCCGGCGACGAGGCTGTCCGCGATGTTGTAGAGCTGCTGGAAGATGACGCTGCCCAGCAGCGGCAGGGAAAACTTGAGCAGAACGGTCTGCGGATTGCCGACCGTCAGATCCTTATTCATACAGATGCGCTCCTTTTGACAGCGGGGTTTGGAAGATTCGGGGGAGATTATACCACTGCATCGGCCGGAGAATCAAGCGGAAGTTGGCATCGCGGGGCGATTATGGTATAATGGGCCAAAAGAACTGCGACGGGAGGAAACAGGATGATGAGACTCAGGCGTGCGGCTGCAGTGCTGCTGATGCTGCTCCTGCTGCTGCCTGCATCTGCGGCGCTGGCGAAGACGATCACCGTGGACGCAGCGGATTACGACGTGGAAGAGGGCGGCTGCTACGACACCATGGAGGAGGTGGCGATTTACCTCACCTTCTTTGAGGAGCTGCCGGACAACTACATCACCAAGAAGGAGGCGCAGGTGCTCGGCTGGGACAACAGGAAGGGCAATCTGTGGAAGGTGGCGGAGGGCTGCTCCATCGGCGGCGACCGGTTCGGCAATTACGAGGGGCTGCTGCCGGACGCGAAGGGCCGAAAGTGGACCGAGTGCGACATTGACTTCGACGGCGGCTACCGAAACGGCAAGCGCGTCGTGTTCTCAAACGACGGCCTGATCTACTACACGGATGACCATTACGCATCCTTTGATGAAATCGAGGTCATCTGGACGGATACGGAGGACAGCTTCCTCTCCGGCGAGGACCTGAAGGCTTTTGTCAAGTGGCTGTTTGAGGAGTGAGCGGGATGAAGACGATCAAGTTGGACGTGACAAACATCAGCACGGTGAAGGCGCTGCACGTGTACCTGGCCTACGTGCTGGACCTGCCTGCTTACTACGGCAGGAATCTGGACGCGCTGCACGACGTGCTGGGCGAAATCTGCGAACAGACGCGCATCGTGCTGACCGGAAGGCCGGCAAGCGGGGAGATGGCGGCGTATCTGCCGCGCCTTGCCCGGGTGCTGGAGGATGCGGCGCAGGAGAACCCGGCGCTGCATCTCGGGCGGGATGAAGGGATGAAGGCGCAAAACTGACATTTGGGCAGGCAGTCTGTATCGCTTGGCGGGAATCCCTTGCGGGGGCCCGTGGTGTATGGTAAGCTTTCATCATCCCAAGCAGCAAGGACCCATCGGGAAAGGATGATCGGCATGATGGAAACGCTCAAATGGAAAGTGATTGAACTGCTGGTTCGCATGAACATTCTGGCGGTGGCGCCGGTGAAGGCAGGCAACGGCCGCGGCATGCGCCGATAACGCTGTGCAGATAGATGCATATCATTGGAGAGAGGCTCCCCGGGCGGGAGCCTCTTTTGCGTGGGCGGCGTTCTGCCTGAAGCGGCGCAGACAGCGTCAGTCCGTCAGCTGTGCATACGCTGCGCCGGTGAGCCGGCACAGGTCGTCCGGCGGAAGCTCCGCCTGCGCGCCGATCCTGCCGGCGGAGACGCAGATTGTGTCAAAGAGCTGGGCGGTTTCGTCGATGAACGTGGGGAATGCCTTCTTCATGCCGATGGGGCTGCAGCCGCCGTGGACATAGCCGGTGGTCGGCAGGAGAAGCTTCTGGGGAATCATCTCCACGGACTTTTCACCGCAGGCCTGCGCGGCGCGCTTGAGGCTGAGCGTCGCATTCACCGGGATGACGAAGACGAAGAACTGGCGGCTTTTGCCCTGCGTGACGAGCGTCTTGAAGACGGCCTGCGGGTCCTGCCCGAGCTGGCGGGCAACGGACACGCCGTCGATCCCCTGATCGGGATCGTAATGGTGCACATGATGGGGAACGCCTTCCTTCTCAAGGATGCGCATGACGTTGGTTTTGGCGGCTTCTGCCATGGAAATCCCTTCCTTTCCGAATACAACGCATTGTAGCACAGAAGCGCTGAAAAGGAAAGATCGACATTCGTTTGGGCGAAACTGCATTGAACCGGAGGGCGAATCATGGTATACTGTACACAACGATAAAGCGAAGCCCGCTTTCAAAAACGGAAGGAAGGGACTAACATGATTCATCGCAATCCGCTCATCAGCGACAAGCCCGGCAAGAAGTTCATCACCATGGGTGAAATCATGCTGCGCCTGACTCCGCCGAACTACGAGAAGCTGCGCATGGCGTCGAGCTTTGAGGCCAGCTACGGCGGCTCGGAGGCGAATATCGCGCTGGCCCTGGCGAACCTGGGCATTGATTCCACATTCTTCTCCGTCGTGCCGAACAACTCCATCGGCAAGAGCGCCATCCGCATGCTGCGCTCCAACGACGTGCACTGCACCCCGGTGATCCTCTCCACCCCGGAGGAGACGCCGAGCCATCGTCTGGGCACCTATTACCTGGAGACCGGCTACGGCATCCGCCCCAGCAAGGTCATCTACGACCGCAAGCACAGCGCGCTGACCGAGTATGACTTCTCCGGCGTGGATCTGCACGCGCTGCTGGAGGGCTTTGACTGGCTGCACCTGTCCGGCATCACCCCGGCCATCGGCGGCGGCTGCCCGGAGCTGATCCTGAACATGCTCAAGACCGCCAAGGAGCTGGGCCTGACCGTCTCCTTTGACGGCAACTTCCGCTCCAAGCTCTGGACGTGGGAGCAGGCGCGCGATTACTGCACGATGTGCCTGCCGTACATCGACGTGCTGCTGGGCATCGAGCCGTATCACTTGTGGAAGGACGAGGAGGATCACAGCAAGGGCGACTGGAAGGACGGCGTGCCGCTGCAGCCGACCTACGAGCAGCAGGATGAGATCTTCCAGCGGTTCGTGGAGCGCTATCCGAACCTGCAGTGCATTGCCCGCCACGTGCGCTATGCACATTCCGGCTCGGAGAACAGCCTCAAGGCGTTCATGTGGTATGAGGGCCATACGTTCGAGAGCCGCATGTTCACCTTCAACATCCTCGACCGCGTGGGCGGCGGCGATGCGTTCGCCAGCGGCCTGATCTACGCGATGTTCAACGACTACAAGCCGATGGACATGGTGAATTTCGCGGTCGCCTCGAGCGTCATCAAGCACACCATTCACGGCGATGCGAACATCACGGACGACGTGCAGAGCATCAAGAACCTGATGAACATGAACTACGACATCAAGAGATAAGCGATCCTGCTTACTTTGGGCAGGTTTGAGGGCTGCCGCACAGCAGCCCTCTTTATGCGCATGGAGGAAAAGCATGGAAAGCCCCCTGATCGAGGTGTGCGTGGACTCGATGGAGTCCGCGCGGGAAGCCGTGCGCGGCGGCGCGGACAGGCTGGAGCTGTGCGCGAATCTCGTCATCGGCGGCACCACGCCCTCGCCGGCGCTCATCCGCGAGGCGGTCAAGCTGGGCGTGCCGGTGAACGTGCTGATCCGCCCGCGCTTCGGCGATTTTCTGTTTACGCAGGACGAGAAGCGGGAGCAGCTCGAGCAGATCGCACAGCTGAAGGCGCTGGGTGCGAGCGGCGCGGTGGTCGGCGCGCTCCGGGCGGACGGCACGCTGGACGCTGCGTTCCTTTCAGCCTGCCGCGAGGCAGCGAAGGATCTGACGCTCACGCTGCACCGGGCGTTTGACGTGTGCGCCGATGCGCGGGAGGCGCTCGAGCAGGCGGCTGCGCTCGGCTTTGACACGATCCTCACCTCCGGACAGCGGGCGACGGCGGCTGAGGGCGCGGCGCTGCTTATGCAGCTGGTTCGCCAGGCGGAGGACCGTGTCACAATCATGCCGGGCAGCGGCGTATGCGCGGCCAACATCGCGCGGCTGCATGCGCAGACCGGCGCGCGGGCGTTCCATCTATCGGCCAGGCGGACAGTCCAAAGCGGCATGATGTTCAGACGGGCGGGCGTGCCGATGGGCCTGCCGGTGATGAGCGAGTACGAGCGCCTGGTGACCGACGCGCAGGCGGTCGCTGCGGTCAGGCAGGCGCTTGCGGCAGCGATGCGGGCAGACGAATCTGTATGAACAATTCCTGTGCTGTGACAGGACGAATTGACCAATCAGGGAGGAAGAAGCATGGAATTGAGCTATCCCGTGCGCGTGGCGATCTGCGGCCTGGGCAGCCGCGGCAAGGATACCTATGCGCCGATGAGCGAGGTGCTCGCCGGGCAGATGGAGATCGCCGCCGTCGCCGAGCCGATTGAGGAGAAGCGCGAGTATGTGCGCCGGCGCTATCATGTCCCGCAGGAGCTGTGCTTTGAGACGGGCGAGGAGATGTTTGCGCGCGAGCGGCTGGCGGATGTGGCGTTCATCTGCACGCAGGATGCGATGCATGTGCGCCACGCGGTGGCGGCCCTCCGGAAGGGCTATCACCTGCTGCTGGAAAAGCCGATTGCCACGTCGCAGGCTGACATCGAGGAGATCGAGCGGACGGCGAGGGAGACGGGCCGCAGCGTGGTCGTCTGCCATGTGCTGCGCTACGCGCCGTTCTTTGAGCAGATCTTCGAGGCCATCGCGCGCGGCGAGGTGGGCGAGGTCATGTGCATCCAGGCGCTGGAAAACGTGGGCTACTGGCATCAGGCGCACAGCTTCGTGCGCGGCAACTGGCGCAGGGAAGAGGAATCGACGTTCATGCTGCTGGCCAAGTGCTGCCACGATCTGGATTACCTCGTCTGGCTGACGGGCCAGCGGTGCGCGCGGGTGTCCTCCTTTGGCAGCCTGCGCCACTTCCGGCCGGAATGCGCGCCCGAGGGTGCGGCGGCGCGCTGCACGGCGGGCTGCAGGGCCAAGGACGGCTGCCCCTACGATGCGGAGAAGATCTACCTCACCAACGAGAAGACGGGCATTCTGCGCGGCAACACGGGCTGGCCATGCGACATCCTGGCGCAGGAGCCGACGGAGGAGAAGATCCGCGCAGCGATCGAGACCGGGCCGTACGGCCGCTGCGTCTATGCCTGCGACAACGACGTGGTGGACAGCCAGATCGTGAACATGGAGATGGAGAACGGCGTGCTCTGCCAGCTGATGATGACGGCATTCTGCGAGCACGGCGGGCGGACGATCCGCGTGCTGGGCACACACGGCTGCATCGAGGGCGACATGGAGAGCAACATCCTGCGCGTCCGCCCGTTCGGCAGGCCGGAGCGCAGAATCGACGTGGCGGCGCTCTCGCGCGATCTGGCGGGGCACGGCGGCGGCGACGGACGGATGATCGCGGAGCTGATGCGCATGCACGGCGAGACCGGCAAGCCCACGCCGCGCATGACGACGCTGCAGGCCTCCAGCGAGAGCCACTACATCGCCTTTGCGGCAGAGCGGTCGCGCAAACACGGCGGCATGGCCGTGGAGCTCAAGGACGTGCGCGGCTTTTTGTGAAAAAACACCTTTGCTTTGCACGGCTGAATCGAATAAAATAATCTCAACAACGAGTGGCATGATTGCGTAATTCCGGTTGCGCAGTGCCGCTCGTTTTTATTTTGCGAAGCAGAGGAAGAATTATGAATCAGATCAACCAGTTTCTGGGAACGGAGCGTGTGAGCCGGCTGATGAAGCGCTACGCCGTTCCCTGCATCATCTCGCTGCTGGTCGGCGCGCTGTACAACATCGTCGACCAGATCTTCATCGCCAACGCGAGCGATCTGGGCTCCTACGGCAACGCGGCCAATACGGTCGTCTTCCCGCTGACCGTCGTCGCGCTGGCCATCGCTGTGATGATCGGCGACGGCTGCTGCGCGTTTGTGAGCATCAGCCTGGGCAGGCAGCAGCCGGAGTCCGCCAGGCGGAGCGT
Source organism: Candidatus Ventricola sp. (assembly GCA_051883755.1). Taxonomy (GTDB): domain Bacteria; phylum Bacillota; class Clostridia; order Christensenellales; family Aristaeellaceae; genus Ventricola. Next base: position 9,551 of record JBJEUI010000253.1, on the reverse strand, counting down.
GGGCAATTCCGTGGTCATGACGATTGCCGGCAGCCTGATTCTCACGGCGGTGTACCTGCTCTTTGACGAGACGATCATCGCGATGTTCGGCGGTACGGTGAACGCGGAGACGTTTGCCTTTGCCAGGGAATACTTCTTCTTTATCACGCTGGGCATCCCGTTTTACATGTTCGGCCAGGCGATGAATCCGATCATCCGCGCGGACGGCAGCCCGAGGTTTGCCATGGCTGCCACGCTGGCAGGCGCGGCCATCAACATCGTGCTCGACCCGATCTTCATCTTCGTCCTCCATTGGGGCATGATGGGCGCGGCCGTGGCCACGGTGCTCGGACAGGCGGCGACGGCGGTGCTCTCGGTGCTCTACCTGCTGCGCATGAAGGTCATCCGCCCTGCAGCGAAGGATTATAAGCTCAGCGGCAGAATCTGCGCGAGGACGCTGACGCTCGGCATGACGAGCTTCCTGTCGCAGATCAGCCTGGTGGCCGCGATGGCGGCGGTCAACAACATGCTGCGCAAGTTCGGCGCGATGGATCCGGTCTTCTCGATGCAGCAGTATGCGCAGATCCCGATGGCCGTCGTCGGCATCGTGATGAAGTTCTTCCAGATCGTCATTTCCATCGTCGTTGGCATGGCGGCGGGCTGCATCCCGATTGCCGGCTTCAACATGGGTGCGGGCCACAAGAACCGCGTGCGCGAGCTGTTCACCCTGCTGCTGACGGCGGAGGCGCTGGTCGGCCTGGCCGCGCTGATTCTGGTGGAGGTCTTCCCGGGGCAGCTGATTGCCATCTTCGGTGCAGCCAACGAAAGCGTGTACTATACGGAGTTCGCCGTCCGGGCGTTCAGGGTGTATCTGTGCATGGTGGTGTTTGCCTGCGTGAATAAGGCGTGCTTCATCTTCCTGCAGGCGCTGGGCAAGGCGGCGGCTTCCACGGCGCTGTCCATGATCCGTGAGGTCGTCTTCGGCGTGGGCTTTGCGCTGCTGCTGCCGCAGGTTTTCGGCCTTGACGGCGTGCTGTATTCCATGCCGGTTTCCGATATTCTGACGTTTGTCATTGCGGTGTTCCTCATCCGCAGAACGTATCGCGAGCTTCGGGCGTAACCTCGTCTGCAGACGCGAAGACGTGGCCATCAGACTGCGCCGCCCTGCTCCCGGCCAATGAGGAAAGGCAGCGCGATGCGCAGACGAAGGGATCCCGGGATACCGCTGACCTCGCTGAACGCGGCCATTCATGGATCAGGAAAAGAAGGCGCTGTCCCCAACCGGTCGATCAAGACCCAATGGGACAGCGCCTTTTATGCTGCGCAGAAGGCTTCGCTTTATCTGACCTTTTCGAGCACGTAGACCCAGCTGTCGTGGTCGCCGCGGCTGTCAGGCACGATCAGGCCCAGGTTCATCAGGGCAGCGCCGCTTGCGGTGATGCCGTGTTCATGATCCACATAGGTCGCCTCGGCGTCAATGCCGGAGAGCCTGACCCGGTGCGGCTGGGGATTGGGCTGCTGCTGCGGCACATACATGCATACGATCACGCGCTCGTCGTCGGCAAACTGCCAGGCGGCGCGGCCGTCATGCTCGAAGGGATTGAGCAGGCGGGTGTACTCGCCCTGCTGCATGGTGGAGCGCAGCGCCTTCACCATGGAGACCGCGCTGCGGGCGGCAGCCAGATCCTCGTCGGTCTGCCGGCTCAGATCCAGCTCAAAGCCGAAATTGCCGCCCATGGCCACGTGGCAGCGGGTCATGAAGGGCGTGATGCGGTTGGTCTGGTGATTGGGCACGGCGCTGACGTGCGCGCCCATGGTGCTGCACGGGTAGATCAGGGAGGTGCCGTACTGGATGCGCGTGCGTTCGCAGGCGTCGGTATCGTCGCTGGTCCAGGCCTGGGGCATGTAGTACATCATGCCGCAGTCGAACCGTCCGCCGCCGCCGGAGCAGCTTTCAAACAGGATTTCGGGGAACGCGGAGGTGATCTCCTCCATCACGCGGTACAGGCCCAGCATGTAGCGGTGCTGGCTCTCCATGCGGCGCCCGGCCGGCAGCGCGCTGCTGAAGCCCTCGGTCATGTTGCGGTTCATATCCCACTTGACGTAGGTGATGGGCGCGGAGCGGAGCACGGAGGACACGCTCTCAATCACATAGTCCTGCACCTCGCGGCGGCTCATGTCAAGGATCAGCTGCTGGCGGGCCTGTGTGCGTTCACGGCCATCCGCGTGCAGGCACCAGTCGGGGTGCGCGCGGTACAGGTCGCTGTCCGGCGAAACCATCTCCGGCTCAAACCACAGGCCGAAGCGCAGGCCGAGCGCGTTGATGCTCTCCGCCAGATGGCGGAGACTGCCGCCGATCTTCTTTTCGTTGACCACCCAGTCGCCCAACGAGCAGTTGTCTGCGTCGCGCTTGCCGAACCAGCCGTCATCCAGCACGAACAGCTCGCAGCCAATTTCCGCGCCGCGCCGGGCGATGGCCAGAAGCTTCTCGCAGGAGAAGTCGAAATAGGTGGCTTCCCAGTTGTTGATCAGGATGGGGCGGGGCAGATCCCGCCATTGGCCGCGGCAGATGCGCTCACGGACAAAGGGATGCATGCGGTGGGAGAGGCCGTTGAGGCCGTCGGGCGCGTAGACAAACAGGGCCTCGGGGCACTGGAACGTCTCGCCCGGCGCCATCTGCCAACTGAACACGTCGCTGCACATGCCGATCATCATCACCGGCTCATTGTCGATGCCCACATCCACGCCGGCGCTGAAGCTGCCGGAGTAGACATGCGTCATGGCGTAGACGTCGCCCTGGTCTTCGGTGGTATGGGGGCTGACGACGGCCATGAAGGGGCTGTTTTCGTGCCCGGATGCGCCGCGGCGGCTTCGGACAGCAAAGCTGCCCTCGCCCAGGGGGATGCGCCTGGCGTGACGCTCGCGCGCCCATGCGCCCTTGAGGTGGATCAGCTCATAGCGGTCGGCGGGCAGGCGCATGGCGGACTGCGCGCCGGTCAGTTCAAAGGGCTGCTCACCGTCGTTGCGCACCAGCATGCTCCGCGCCAGCACGTCGTAGGCGGCAAATACCGTGTAGCTGAGGGTGACAAACACGCCGGTCAGCGCATCCTTCAGGTCGATTTCCAGCGTTTGGGCCTCTGCATCCGCCTCCACGTAGGAGGAGGGCAGCCCCGGAAGCGCCTTCTTTCCCGGCAGGATGCGGTATCCCTCATAGCGCAGGCTGAGCACATCGTCGCCTGCTGCATTGCGCACGCTGACGGCGCGCTCGCCCATGAAGCCCTTCTCCTGTGTCGGTACGGCCAGAGGCAGGCGGCTGAACGCCGTGTCAAAGGATGCGCCCTCCGGACGGGCTTCGAGCAGTCCATCCACAGCGTCATCGGGCAGCCTTCCGCCCCAGTACCATTGCAATAGCACGCCGTCGCGGATGCCCAGCAAACAGCTGTATGTGGGCCCCTGCAAGTGAAAGAGCGCCTTCTTTTCATTGTAGCGGATCATTTTCTTTACCTCACCGATCGATTTGAAAAACAGGTCTGTCTGCGAATCACAGTATGTTTCATTTCGTCAAGGGCCGCAGAATCCCATAAATGTGTCTTGTTACTCATTCTGCCCGGCGATGTGCAGCGTGAACGTGAAGGCGCTGCCTTCGCCCAGCACGCTGTCCACCCGCATGTCTTCGCCCAGCTGCTTCATGATCTCATAGGCGATGGCCAGACCCAGGCCGGTGCCCTTGCCGCCATGGGATTTGTCTGCCTTGTAGAAGCGGTCGAACACGTGGGGCAGGTCCTCCGGGCTGATGCCGATGCCCGTGTCACGCACGGTCACGCGGATCACGTCTCCGTCCACGACGGCGCTCAAGGTGACGGTGCCGTCCTCGTTGGAATACTTGAACGCGTTGTCCAGCAGCGCGATGAGCACCTGCTGGGTGCGGTCCGAATTGCCCAGCACGGGCGGCAGCTCGCATGGCACGTCGTAGATAAACGTCTGCTGATAGTCCTCGGCGTAGGCGGAGTAGGTCTCACGGATGATGCTCAGCACCGGGCCGGGGGAGAAGACGGACTTGTTCAGCGAGGCCTTGCCGCTCTGCAGGCGGGAGAGCTCGAGCATGTCGCTGACCAGGCGCGTCAGGCGCATGGTCTCGCGCAGCACGACGTCGTAGGTCTGCTGGCGCTGCTCTTCGGTCTTGATGAGGCCGTCGCGCAGCGGCTCGATCAGCGCGCGCATGGCGGTCAGCGGCGTGCGCAGCTCGTGGGAGACGTTGGCGACATAGTCGCGGCGGGTCTGCTCCAGGCGCTCGGCGCTGGTCACATCCGACAGGATGCCGACGCAGCCGGTGAGCTGCCCGTCCGCACGGCTGAGCGGCGAGACGGAGATGTGCAGCGCCGTCTTGCCCTGCCAGAGGGTTTTGCGGGCGGACTCGCCGGAGGAGAGCGCCTCGTCAAAGACGGTGAGCACGTCCGGCGCGGCGGCGCGCAGGTCGGTCGTGCCCTCCGGAAGGCCCAGAAGGCCGCATACGGCCGGATTGATGACGGTGGTTCGTCCCTGCTCGTCCAGGGCGATGACGCCCTCGGACACGCCGTTGATGAGGCTCTGCAGGCGGTTGCGCTCCAGCTCCAGGGAGGAAATGGTGCTGCCCAGCTCCGCGCACAGGAAGTTGAGCGCGCCGCCCAGCTCGCCGAACTCGTCCCCACGCTGATCGTCCGCGCGCACGGTGAGGTCGCCGCCGGCCATCGTGAGCGCGACGGCGCGCATCTGCGCAACGGGGCGGGAGATGCGCGAGGCGAAAAAGAGCACCATCGGCAGCAGCAGCAGCGCGATGAGCAGCACGGAGAACGTAATGGTATCCGACAGCGCCTGCATGCCGCTCATGATTTCGGTCATCGTCTGCGCCATGAACACCGCGCCGACGACCTCGCCGAAGAACGTGATGGGCACGGCCACGGCGACGATGCTGCCGGAGAGCACCTCCTCCGTCGCGGGCGCGCTCTGCTCGCTCTGCCCGGCGATGTCGTTGAGCACGTTGGAGGCGGTGCGGCTGGTGCGCTGCGAGGATGCGTCTGTCTCGGGGGAGGTCAGATCCTCCTGATCGCCGATGTGCGTGGCGATCTCGCCGCCCAGCACGGTGGGCAGCATGGCCTTGGCCAGGCTGGTGGGCAGGCGGCCGACGCGGCGTCCGCCCTCCTGCTGGGTGCGGATGAGGGTATCGCCGCTGCTGTCCACGACCCAGACGGTCGCCTCCCACTGCGCGGTGCTGCGGCCGATGAGCGGAACGAGGTAGGCGGTGGAGATTTCCCCGATCAGCGTGCTTTCGATGTAGCCGGAGATGATCTGGCCCTTGGAGGTCAGATCGTCGATCTTGTTGCGCGCAAACAGCTGCGGGGAGATGGCGGTGTAGATGGCGACGACCAGCGTGGCAAAGAGCGCGACGGTGCCGTAGACCAGCACGAGCGTCTTTTTGAAGAAGCCGCCGCGTCTCATGCTTCCGCCTCGAACTTGTAGCCCACGCCGTAGACGGTGATGATGTCCCACGCCTTGCCCATCTCCTCGCAGGCCAGCTTCTGGCGCAGGCGCTTGATGTGGGTGTCCACGGTGCGGGTATCGCCGAAGAAGTCGTAGCCCCAGATGCGCGAGAGAATCTGCTCGCGGTCAAACACCCGGCCCGGATGGGAGGCGAGCAGGTACAGAAGCTCGACCTCGCGCGGCGTGCAGGCGATGCTCTGGCCGGCCAGACGGACGCTGTAGCGCTCGGGCTGGATCTCCAGCGAGCCGTAGCGCAGCGTGGTCAGCTGCTCCTCCTGCGGCGCGCCCGTGCCGGCGTTTGTGCGGCGCAGCACGGCCTTGATGCGGGAGACGACCTCGCGCGGGGAGAAGGGCTTGACGATGTAGTCGTCCGCGCCCATCTCCAGGCCCAGGATGCGGTCGATCTCCTCGCCGCGGGCGGTGAGCATGATGATGGGCAGCTGGCTCTCCCGACGCACGCTCTGGCAGACCTCCATGCCCGTCATGCCGGGCATCATCTGGTCCAGCAGCATCAGGTCATAGTGCTCCTTGCGGGTCATCTCCAGCGCAGTCTTGCCGTCGTAGGCGGAATCGTGCTCAAAGTCCTCGTTGTCCAGATACAGGGAAAGCGACTGATGGACGATCGGGTCGTCGTCGCAGATGAGAATCTTGGGATGCTTATTCATGGCGGATCACCTCTATCATCCATTGTAGCCGCCGGGTGTGGCGGCATTGTGAAGGAAGGATGATTTTTTCGTCAATAGGGTGCTGGCTGCGGTGCTCACACGACGGGGAACAGGGACAGGCGGATGGGCGAGGCGGCATAGGGCACGAGCGTCACATCGATGCGCTCGCCCTGCTCGCTGACGGTGATGGGCGGCTGATCGCAGCTCTCGCCGCGCATGCCCCACGCCGGCACGGTTACGCCCCTGGTGTGCAGCACGACGCCGTCTTCGGTTTCCTCGGCTGCGATGTCCTCATCCTGGCACAGCGCCACGCCAAAGCCCTCGCGGGCGGCATAGGTGCTCCGGCCGTCCGCGCCGGAATTCTGATCAAAAGCGGGAACGCTGGCAAAGCGCAGCGGGCCGCGCGCGACGCTCACCGCCTGATGGAAGCCGGAGAGGCGCTGGGCGGTCATGGGCAGGGTGAGCAGCAGCTCGTCACCGTCGTTCCACTGGCGGTTGATGGTGAGGATGGTGCCGGCCTGCGCGGGGATGATCTCGCCCGCGACAGCGGCGGTCGCGCCCTTGGCCCAGGACGGGATGCGCAGGTGCATCGGGAACGCAAGGCTCTGGCTGAGGCCCAACGTGATGCGGACGCTGCCGCTTGAGGGATAACGGCTCTCGACGTTCAGCCGAACCGCCGCGTCTGCGAGGCGGTAGCGCACCTGGCAGGGCGCATAGCTGGCGGCGTAGAGGCCGTCGTCGCGGGAGAGCAGCCACTGGCTGGCGGCGTAGCGCGGCCATGCGGCGAGCAGCGCGCAGAGCGTCCTGCTGTCCTCGAGCGAGAAGAGATTGGCCGTATCACCGGAGAGCGGGAAGCGCGCGCCGCGGTCGATGCGCAGCTGGTTGGCCTGCTGAATGGGCTGCACGCTGCGCAGATCCGGCGCAAACGCGGCAGCGACGCCGTTGTACATGAGCGTGTCAAGCTGATCGGCAGCGTGCTCGCCGGCAGGGCAGGAGAGCAGCAGCTCCAGCGACGCGGCCAGCTCGCACAGGGACACGGCGCTCACGCCGCGGCTGGGATGCGCGCCCGCCAGCAGCGGATCGCCGGTGATGCCGCCGCAGACCGCGCCGTGCGACTTGTTCATGCGGGCGAGGCCCTTCTCCGGCGCGGCAAGGTGCTTGCCCGAGCCGGTGAGCATGGCGTACAGCGCGCTGGTGCGCACGCCCTCGCAGAGGTTGGCGGCGTCGGCGGTGCGCAGGAGGTGATGCGCATAGCCGTCCTCCTTCTCCTCGCTCAGGACGCGGCGCAGCTCGGCGTCTTCAAGCGAACGGGAGACGGGCGTGCGGTACGGGAACGCGCTGAAGAGCGAGGAATAATCCGCGCCCTGACTCACGAGGGTGCTGAGCACGGAGAGGATCGCCTTCTGGCCGGTGATGTTGTACAGGAAGATGCCGGCTTCCAGCGTATCGCTGACATGCATCGCCTCGTCGGCGTCAAGCGGTGCCTCCTCCAGCGTGTCCTTGAGAAACTTCATGTAGCGCAGCATGAAGGTGAGCACGCGCTTGTCGCCGGTCATGGAATACGCCGTCTCCAGCGCGCGCAGCATGCGGCCGCGGGCGGCAAAGGACTCGTCCTCCGCGCCGAAGCTGCCGTCCTCGCGCTGGCCGGAAAGCACCGCGTCGGCAAGGCGCAGGCTGGCGCGGCGCAGCTCGTCGTCGCCCAGCAGCGCGCTTATGAGCAGCGCGCCCTCCAGCACATTGGCCGCGTCCATGCCGGAGGCGAGATCGCCGCCGAACCAGGCGCTCTGGCTGCCGGTGTGCGGGAAGAGCGATTCGCAGCGGGAGAGCAGGCCGGAGCGCAGGGAAATCAGGCGGTCGCGCATCTCGCCGCGTGCGGTGACGGCGCCGGCGGGCAGGGGAGCGAAGCGGCCCGGCGCCAGCGGCGCGCGGGCAAAAAACGTGCGGGTGAGCATGGGCATGGTTCCTCCTTGTATGGGTGCTGTCAAAGGGACAGGGGAATGATCATAATCCTACAGCCTATAGTTTACAACGCGGCAGGAATCGCGTCAATAAAAGAGTTGAAAACAAATGTAAAATGGAGTACAATCAAAATATCAAAACTATATGGGAAAGAGGTGTCCGTTTATGCCAGGTCAAACCAAAAAGGCTCCGCAGAAGCTGAAGATTTTCGAGCTTGACCCAAGCCTGACGGCGTATGAAGGCGATATTAACGACCGCGTTGCCAGATATAAATCAAGAAAGAAAGCGCTGCTTGGCAAGGGGCAGACCCTGTCCGATTTTGCCAGCGGTTATCTGTACTACGGACTGCACAAGGTCAAGGGCGGCTGGGTGTATCGCGAGTGGGCGCCGGCGGCTAAGGAGATGCACCTGGTGGGCGATTTCAACGGCTGGGACCGCAAGGCGCATCCGATGACGCCCGTGGGCGACGGCAACTGGGAGATCGAGATCAAGGGCGCAAACGCCATCAAGCATCTCTCCCGCTACAAGGTGGCCGTGACCCATCAGGACGGCGTGACCGAGGACCGCATTCCGCTCTATGCCCGCTATGTCAAGCAGGACAAGGAGACCAACGGCTTCAACGCCGTGGTCTGGAGCCCGCGCAAGGCATTTGAGTGGACGGATGAGAAGCTCAGACCGTCCAAAAACATCCCGCCCATCATTTACGAATCCCATGTCGGCATGGCCACGGAAAAGGAGCGCGTGGGCACCTATCTGGAGTTCATGAAGGACATCCTGCCGCGCATCAAGGCGGACGGCTACAACACCGTGCAGCTGATGGCGATCATGGAGCATCCGTACTATGCCAGCTTTGGCTATCAGGTGAGCAATTTCTTCGCCGCGTCCTCCTGGTACGGCACGCCGGACGACCTCAAGGCGATGATCAACGAGGCGCACCGTCTCGGCCTGAGCGTGCTGCTGGATGTGGTGCACTCCCATGCGGTCAAGAACACCGCCGAGGGCATCAACTGCTTTGACGGCACGGTGGAGCAGTTCTTCCACGCGGGCGGCAAGGGCGATCACCCGGCCTGGGGCAGCAAGTGCTTTGACTACGGCCGCACGGGCGTGCTGCACTTCCTGCTGTCCAACGTGAAGTTCTGGATGGACGAGTATCACTTCGACGGCTTCCGCTTTGACGGCGTGACCAGCATGCTCTATCACGATCATGGCCTGGGCACCGCCTTCTCCAGCAACGCGCAGTACTTCTCCATGAACACCGACGTGGACGCGGTCACCTACCTGATGCTGGCCACCGATCTGATCCACAGCTACAAGAAGGGCGCCGTCGCCATCGCGGAGGACATGAGCGCGATGCCGGGCATGTGCCTGCCCATCAGGGACGGCGGCATCGGCTTTGACTACCGCCTGTCCATGGGCCTGCCGGACTTCTTC
>JBJEUI010000252.1:0-5686 GCA_051883755.1 Candidatus Ventricola sp. | reverse complement strand
CGGTGATGTGCGTCAGGATGCCCAGGCCGCGGCCGTACTTGGGCACGGGCAGCAGCACGGGACGGCCGTCGTCAAGCGCCTCGCGGATCAGGCCCATCAACACGTCAACGTGATCGGCGCGGGCGTTGCTGCCCGCCTGATGGCCGTAATCACAGTCCAGCACGGCCAGATCGGCCTTGATGCCCACGATGGGATCGGCCATGTGCACACGCGCGGAGGTGTAGTAATCGCCGGAGAAGAAGATGGTGCGGCCGCCTTCACTGATGGAGAACCAGGCGCTGCCGGAGCAGTGGCCGCTGCGGCCCCAGATGAGCGTGATGCCGCCGGGCAGCTCCGCCTGTGCGTAGGGCAGGCTCAGGCCCTCCAGGATGACCGGCTGGTCGATCGGCGCGGTCAGCTGGCGCGCCGTCTCCGTCGTGGTGACGACCTTGCCGGTGAAGCCCATGTTGTACAGATGCTCGAGTGCGCCGGACTGGTTCTCGTGCGAGTGGGTCAGGAAGAGGTAGCGCGCACAGCGGATCTGCTCCGCCGTCAGGTGAGGCAGCTCGTCGCCGGCATAGCAGCGCTGATAGCCGCAGTCCACAATGAATGAAACCTGGCTGCCCTGAACGAAGTAACAGTGGCGCTGCTGATTGCAGGGTTCACCTGTCAGATAGAGCTTCATGCGTACCTCCTGCATGCCGCGCAGGCGGCGCGGCGCTTCGAAATCTGAACGAATAAGCATAGTATAGCCGAAAACAATCGGTCAGTAAACCATCAAAATCACTGAAAGTTCAAATTGTGTTCATATCAGTCCTCATAAGTTCAAAAAATGTTCAGAAATCGAAATGTTCCCCTTTTGCGGGATGCGCTTTCCGTGGTAAAATAGGGCAAGAAGCCGGAAACGGCAGGCAGGTTTTTTGCATGTTCGGGAAGGAATGCGGCCGCTTGCTCGTCTATATAGGTGAAATGGAAGAGATTCCCCGGAGCCTTTTGCTTCCGGCGGCGGGATGAGGTGAGAGCATGAGGAAGAGGATCAGGCGCCTGGCGCTGATGGGCATGCTGCTTTTGCTGCTGCCGGCGTTTGCGCTGGCGCAGAGTGCGGTCATTGACAACGGAAGCGATCCGGGCAGCCGGCTGAATCTGCGCAGCGCGCCCAGCCGCGACGCGCAGACATTGGGCAGGTTCGTCAGCGGCACGCGGGTGGAGATCCTGTCCGATGCGGGCGACGGCTGGTCGCAGGTCAGAATCGGCGGCGGGCAGAATGCCGTGACGGGCTACATGATGACGCAGTACCTGAAGAGCACCGGCAGCGTGGACGCGCGAGAGAGCCGGAAGGTGACCTCGCCGTACGGCACGCAGTCTGTCGTGCTGCGCGACAGGCCGTCCAACTCCTACGATGCGGTGATGATGCTCACGGTCGGCGAGACGGTGACGGTCATCGGCGTGAGCGGAGACTTCTGCTATGTACAGACGGGCGATTCGTCCGTGGGCTGTCTGGCCGGCAATGAGCTGAAATAAGGGAAAAGAACGCCGAGGAAGACCAATGGCCGGGCGTCCAAAAAGCAGTGAATCCTCCGTATGCTGAGAGCATGCGGAGGATTTGTTGATTGAATGGGGGAATTGCGCGAGATACCCTGCAGCGCGCACGGCCTGCTTTGTCCCTCAAGGGGCAAGCCACCGATCAACTGAGGGATGACGAAAGAAGCTCCAGCTCGTACAGGCGATAGATCCTGCGATAGAGCCTGCCGGAGAACATTGCTCTGAAGAAAGCCCGTTCGAAAGGACTCAGCTCATTGACCAGATGATCCGGCGTAAACGAGTGCTCCGCCTTGAGCTTGATCGCCGTGTCCTTCAGCAGGCTTTGTAGATCATCTGTGCCGAATAGCTCGGTGACGCCGACATCATTCACCGGGTTTTTATACTTGGATGCCTTTGCACCGAATTCAGTGTATACGTCCATCAGAATATGAAGACGGGCGTATTTCTTCTCCAGTGCCTGGAACAGGCGGCTCACCTGTCCGTTTGTCAGGTACATGCTGATGCCTTCCAGAATGACGATGGCCGCTTTGCTGTCAGGGAGCCGCTCGATTTGCTCTGCTTTTGAGGCGTCAATGGCCATCATATGATAGGCATCATGTTCCTCGTAGTATTTCCTGCGCAGCGAAAGCACTTCGGGAAAATCCGCATCAATCCAATGCAAATACGGTTCCCTGACCCGCAGGCATCTGCTGTCCAGGCCGCATCCGATATGCAGGACGAGCGCATCCGGATTCGCTCGGAGCATAGAGGCTGTCCAGTCGTCAAACACCCTTGCCCGCATGGCCATATTGTAGCCCAGCCATTTTGATTTTGATTTGCCGTGGATGGGAAAAGACTCGGCGCCCCAAATCCTTTCGGCCATGGGATCGTTCAGAATGATCCCTTGTCTGCTGACCTGCGATTTGCCGTACAGCGGGATATACAGGGTTTTGTTGACTTCGTTCATAAGTCCCCCCTCCACCCATTCATCACGGGCTTTTTCGAAATCCAGCATAGCAGTGAAAGATGAGAAAACCGCCATCCGCTTTTGCCGGCAATGAGCCGCAGGGATCGCGGCTGCTGGGTTGATCATGGATTATTTGGCATAGCCCACGCGCATGACGATACCCTGCGCGAAATCGCCGAACTTGTCGCCGAACAGGTTCAGGCCGCCGACGTGCTCGCTGTCCGCGCTCACGCCCAGGCGAAGGGAGATATACTCCCGCGTATGAAGCGCCAGGTCGGCAAGCGTGACGGTCGAAATCTGCTCGCCGTCCAGCCGGCTGCACGCGGCGTCCACGCGCCAGGTCTTGAGCAGGCCGAACTGGCTGGACGTGTCGCTCCACCAGGAGGGATTGAGCCGGCCGCGCCGCCCGCCGTAGTCGCCCGGGCTCACCCAGGTGCCCAGCGTCACGCCGTTGACGGCGACGTGGATGTCGCTCTTGAAGTCCTCCCGGTACATCGGCGCATTGGAGGACATCTCCATGGAGAACTCGATGAACGCGACCTGCGCGGGATCGATCTCGCCCAGGGAAAAGCGGTACTCCAGCTCGCCGGACTGGAACCACAGCATCTGCGCGCGGAAGCGGTCCGGATGATAGAAAGCGCGCGGCGTGTTCATCTCGCCGATCCACGCGTGGTCGGAGACGAGGCCGCATTCGGCGGTGATGCCGTCGGCGGAGGAATAGCTGCCGATGGGTAGCTGCATGGTCAGCGCGCTCATGCCGTCCTGCATTTCGGGGGTCAGGCGAATGCTCACGGAGTCGATGCGCCGGGAGCAGAGCTTCATGGCGCCGCGGATGCCCGGCTGAATCTCGGCGGAGATCAGCCCGGTTTCCTCAAGCTGGCGCACGTTGAGCGCGGCGGTGGAGACCGGCAGAGAAAGTGCCTCTGCCAGCTCGTTGACGTTCATGGGGCGCACGCTCAGCAGTGCGATCATCCGCGCACGCATGGGCGAGGACAGCGCCTTGGCCACGGGACACAGACGCTCGATTTCGCTGAGCGAGAGAGAAATGTGCCGGTTTTCATCGGCAGCGATGGACATGGGCCACACCTCCTTTTCTTTTGTCAAGGACCGCAGGGCACCTGCGGCCCACAGGAACTCAAAAAGCGGAAACGGCTCCACGTGTTTCCGCACAGAATGTTATGAGATAACTTATTATAAAGCATAAAATGTTCAAACACAAGAACATTTTTCCCGAAATTGCGAAAAAGACGCCGTTTTTCCAGAAAAAACGGCGTTTTGATGAATCAGTATTCGGCTTTGACGAACCTGCGGAAGGCGTCCAGCGAGCGCTCCACCTTTTTCGTATCCACACAATATGCAATGCGGAAGTAGCCCGGCGCGCCGAAGCTGTCGCCCGGCACGAGGATGAGATCGTGGCGCAGGGCCTTCCTGGAGAAGGCGACGGCGTCCGGCTCCAGCGCCTTGGGGAACATATAGAACGTGCCGCCCGGACGCACGACCTCAAAGCCGAGCGACGTGAGCTGATCGTAGAGCAGGTTCATGTTCGTCTCGTAGACGGACAGGTCCGCCGTCATGTCGCAGCACTCCGCGACGGCCAGCTGCATCAGCGCGGTGGGGCAGTTGTGGCCGATGCCGCGGGAGATCTGGCCGCACATGGTCGCCAGCATCTTCGAGACGCCGCTGGCGGGATTCACCGCGACGTAGCCGATGCGGTCGCCCGGCAGCGACAGGGACTTGGAGAAGGAATAGCACGAGAGCGTGCGCGGATAGAAGCGGGAGACGTAAGGAATCTCCTTGCCGCCAAAGACGATCTCGCGGTACGGCTCGTCGGAGATGAGCCAGATGTCGTGGCCGAATTCCTTTTCCTTGGCTGCGAGGATCTGCGCCAGCCTGGCCAGCGTCTGAACGGAGTAGGCGATGCCGGAGGGATTGTTGGGCGTGTTGATGAGCACGGCGTGCACGTTTTCGGTCAGCATCTCCTCAAACGCGGCGAAATTGATCTGGAAATCATCAAAGCTGGCCGGAACGACGCGCAGCTTTGCGCCGGTCAGGTTGACGTACGGATTGTACTCCGGGAAGAACGGCGCGAAGGTGAGGATCTCGTCGCCCGGGGCGGTGACCAGACGGAAGGCGTGCGCCAGCGCGCCGGCCGCGCCGCTGGTCATGAAGATGTCCTCGCCCTTGTAATCCATCTGGAAGCGGCGGTTGAGCGACGCGGCGATCTTTTCGCGCACCGCAGGGATGCCCAGGCTCGGGCTGTAGCCGTGCACGAGCATCGGGTCGCCGGTGGAGATCAGCTCGATGAGCTTGTCGTTGTAGGCCTTCGGCGCGGCGACACTGGGGTTGCCCAGGCTGTAGTCGAACACGTTGTCATAGCCGATCTCCTGGCCGCGCGCGGTGGCATATTCGCTCAGCTCGCGGATGACGGACTTGCCGGAGAGCATGTCCTGATATTGCTTGGAAATCATGGGGGATTCCTCCTTTATTGGGCGAGCGTCAGCGCCTCGTCGATGGCGGACAGCTCGCTTTCGGTCAGCGCGGGGAAGTCAAGGCCCGCGATGTTCTCGATCACCTGCTGCGGGCGGCTCGCGCCGATGAGCGCGGAGGTGACGACGCCGTCGCGCAGCGTCCACTGCAGCGCGAGCTGCGCCAGCGTCTGGCCGCGCTGCGCGGCGAGCTGCGCCAGCGCCGCCGTACAGGCGCGCAGCTTGTCGTCGATCATCTCGGGCCTCAGGTAGCGCGGGTCGTGGCCTGCGCGGCTGTCCGCCGGGATGCCGTTTTGGTACTTGCCCGTCAGCCGGCCGCCGGCGAGCGGGGAGAAGACGATGGAGCCCACGCCCTCCTCGCGCAGCACGTCGGTCAGGCCGTCCTCAATCCAGCGGTCGAGCATGTTGTAGCGCGGCTGATGGATGAGCAGCGGCGTGCCCATCTCGCGCAGGGTTTTGACGGCGGTTTTCGTCTGCTCGGCATTGTAGTTGGAGATGCCGACGTACAGCGCCTTGCCGCTGCGCACGATCTGATCCAGCGCGCTCATCGTCTCCTCGATCGGCGTCTCCGGGTCCGGACGGTGATGATAGAAAATATCGACGTAGTCGAGGTTCATGCGCCTGAGGCTCTGGTCGAGGCTGGCGATCAGGTACTTGCGGCTGCCGTGGTCGCCGTACGGGCCCTTCCACATGTCGTAGCCGGCCTTGGTGGAGATGATCAGCTCGTCGCGGT
>JBJEUI010000251.1:0-5817 GCA_051883755.1 Candidatus Ventricola sp. | reverse complement strand
TGGCGAAGGCTTCTGATCTTCTCCCCGATGTTGATATCCACGGAAAAGCCTCCTTAGGTTTAGTAATACATGACTTCAAGATTATCATTTCGGTGCAGATTAAAACATATTTCTCTCCCGTTGTCAAGGGCTTTCGGCAAAGTTTTTTCCGCGTTTTGAAATTCGTTCGTTTTTTTGTGCCCCGTCCCGGCAAAATGCTCCGTTTTTCCAGCTATTGCGTCTTTTTTCGGTTTCAAACATCTTGAACTTCAATCTTACCGTTTCTAAACGCAGCATCCGTTCTGTCCGGCGCCGGGTTTGCTTCTGCCAAACCTGACGGCAAGAAGCACAAAGCCGGACGCCGCTTTCGCGGCGTCCGGCCTCCTGTGTTATTTCGCTTCGGTGATCTCTGCCACGTACTTCGCCTGGGCAACCGGAGCCTCCGTCTCGTCTCCGCTCTTGGTGTACTGCCCGTCCGCCGGGAGCGTCAGGCCCTCGCCCACCAGATAGAAGGTGGCCACGTCACCCGCCTCAAGCCCCTCCTCGCCGGTGAGAACCACCCAAATCGGGTCCTTCCATTCGCCGATGGAGACGTTGTCCACGCACACCAGCGCGCACGGGCGGCCGTCGAAGTCGGTGAAGTCCTCCACCCTGCCGCGGAAGAGGAAATGATTGCCGGCATACTTCTCCGGCGACTTCGCCAGATTCTCGTAGGTGAGGGAATGCATCTTCTTGCGGAAGTTGGCGATGCCCTCGCGCAGCGTGTATTCGCGCGTCAGCGTGATCTCCGTGCGGTTCTCGCGATAGCCCTTCGCCCTCACGCGCAGGGTATAGGTCTGGGAGCCTTCTTCCTCGATAAACACGCGGATGGAGAAATCGCCGTTCTTATTCGCCTTGACGTTGGTGTTCATGCCCTTGCCATCGATGTAGACCGTGGCCTCCGGCTCCGTGCGGCCGCGCACCATCACATTTTCGCCCGTGAACGTCGTATTCTCCGGGCTGGTGATTTCCAGTCTTGCCGTCGGCATCTCGTACTGCACCGCCAGCATCATCTCAGCGCTGTCGGTCATCACAGCCAGCACCAGGTCGCCCTCCTGGGGCAGCGTCACCTTCACGGAGAATGTGCCGTCCTTTTTGGCGGTCGCCTTGCCGAGCGTCTTGTCGTCCACCGCCACGCGCACCTCGGCGGACGGGTCTGTCACGCCGGAGAGGGTGATCACCGGGTCATTGGTGTACGCCGGCACGCCGCTGACCTCCATCACGCCCTCGCTGGCCAGCACCTCGGCCACGCCGGGCGTGGGCACGGGCGTCGGCTCCGGCGTGGGGGTCGGCACCGGCGTAGGCACAGGCGTCGGGTCAGACACAGTCGAGAGCAGCTTCATGCCGGAGAGCACCTCCGCCATGCGCACATCGTCCGCCGCCTCGGGCGCGCGGCCCACGATCGTCTGTGCAATCATATACAGGCGGCCCAGGTGCAGCGTCGCATAGCGCAGGGAATACACCGGCATGGACGCATACATCGCGGAGCTGATCAGGCGCACGCAGACCGGCTCGGTCTGTGTCAGCTCAACGCTCTCATACATGCCGCTCTCCTCGAACTGCGCCTTGAACGCCGCAAGCTGTTCGTCCGTGATCCGGTCCATGCCCTGCACCTGTGCAAACGCGCCGGCGTCGGTCACGCTCACCGCGATCTGGCCGCCGTCCTGCGGGATGACCTCCATCACGATGCCGGACGCCACATAGCTGGCCAGAATCGCCTCGCTCGTGGTGCCCAGGGACGCAATCAGCGCCTCGTGCTCGCTCAGGTTCGTCTGCGTCAGCACGGTCTCGCCTTCCCGCTGCGTGTAGCGGAAGCCCTCGTACGGGAAGACATAGGTCGTCTCCTGCGCCAGCGCGGCCGCCGCGCTCAGGAGCATTGCCGCGCACAGCAGCAGCGCCATCGCCCGTTTATTCATCATCAAATCCCCCTTTGGGTCATGCGTTTGTTTCGTAAATTCAATTATAACACAGGAAGCGCTTCTTTTACAAGAACCGGACGCATCCGCGCCGGTCAGCGCGCGCGATCCCGCGCAGCGGACCCGAACGAAAACGAAGCCGGAGAAACCTCCGGCCCCGCTTATCCGTCATTTCTGATGTCCCTTCCCCGCGCAAAGAGCAGCGCGAGGGAGAAGAAGAGCATCATGTTCATCGGCGTCATTGCGCCCAGCGGCGTGCTCTCCATCATGCCAGTCAGCAGGCAGGATGCCAGGATGCCGCCCAGCGCGCCGTAGCCCGGCCGCCGCGCGCTGCCGCGCGCAGTGAACACGCGCGAAACCGGCGCGGCGATGAGGGCGAAGAATGCGCACAGCAGCACAAACGCGATCAGGCCATAGTCCGCAATGAATTGCAGATACGTGTTGTGGATCGAGACGCTTTCCCGATTCTCGTGGATGGTGCCCTCTGTCACCAGATGGCCGATTCTGCCGATTCCCTGGCCAATCAGCAGGTACTTGGGGTTTTCCCTCCAGTGGTTGATCAGGTTGCGCCAGATGGCCGTGCGGCCGGAGAACGACGCGTCAGCCGCCGCGCGCGCTTCATACAGTTGAGCATCCGTCTCCTGCTTCTGCGTGCTTTCCTGCACAGAAGCCTTTTCCTCCTGCGCTGCGGTACTCTCTGCCTTATCAGTATCAGGCGCGGCAGACGGCTGCTTGGCAGACGGCTGCTCAACAGCCGCCAGCGCGGCGCGGTTGTAATGTGCCACCGCTGCGTCAGTCAGCACCGCTGCGCCGCCATAGCAGGCAGCGGCAGTCACGCAGGCCGCCAGCACAGCCGCCATGCTGCGCACGGCCGTGCGGCGGATTCGCTCTGTGCAGAGTACCTCGCTAAACACCATCACGGCATATGCGGCAATCAGCGCGTAGCGTGCGGTGCGGCTCTGGGTGAGCACCGTCACCAGCGTCATCATGATCACGGATACGGCGCACAGCAGGCGCAGCGGCCTGTTTCTGAAGCGGCACGCACCTGCCAGCGCCATCAGCGCACAGCAGACCGCCAGCATGCCCGTGTTGTTGTAATGTCCGTTGGCGCACAGATAGATGCCGTCGCACACGCCGAAGGCAAATTGCGCATCGCCGAACTTCTTCACCTCGGCGACACAGTAGAGCAGCGCAGCGCCCAGCACCAATGAGCACAGCGCGAACAGCAGCGCAGCCAGATCAAACATGCGCTCGCGCCGCACCGGTTCCTCCTCCGTGGTCAGCGCGTAGATGCCAAAGAAGACCACCGTATGGTTGTGCCAGCTTCCGGAGTTGTTGAACGTATTGCCAAAGCGCACAGCGAACGGCACGACGATCCACGCCAGCAGCAAAAACAGTACGGCCAGATCCCATCGCATGCCGTCCTGCTCCGCCCTGACGCGCCGCTCCAGGCGCAGCAGGCACAGCGCCATACCCCACGGAATCAGCACATAGCGCTCGAACATGTCGATATGCTCGCGCCACCAGACATCCGGCCCGAGGATCAACAGGCCCGTCACAAAAAACGCCGTCGTCACAAACAGGCTCACGTTGCCTGCGGCTGCCAACAGCATGCGCCGCAGACGCGCGGTCATTCGCTCGATCATGCAATTCCCTCTCTTCATTTGGGCTGAGGAGCCATATGCCATCCTGCCTGCAGGCGGGACGTTCGTTCCCTCTTCCGACATGCTCGCCATGCTCTCCGGTACCCGATGCACGGCCTTTGCGCAATTCCCTGCGCATCAAAAATGGACGGAAAGATTTCTCCTCCCGTCCATCATATCATTCTTCGCCCAGCACGTCAACCGTTGCCTCGTTCGGCGCGGCAGCGGTCTCCTGCATCGTCTCGTTTGCAGTCTCCTGCGCGGCCGGCTTGGGGCCGCGGCCGCGTCCGCGGCGGCTGCGGCGGCGGCGGGAGGAGGACGGCTTGTCGCCCTTCTCGGCCTTCTCGCCGGTCTCCGTCTGCGCAGCGCGCTCCGGCTGGCTCGCCAGCATGATGACGACGCGGCGGTTGGGCTCCTCGCCCTCCGAATGCGTGGTCACCGCCGGATGATTCTGCAGCGCGGTGTGCAGCACACGGCGCTCGTACGGGTTCATCGGCTCGAGCACAACCTTGCGGCCGGTCTTCTGCGCACGGTTGGCCATGCGCTGCGCCAGACGGCGCAGGCTGTCCTCGCGCTTGGCGCGGTAGTTCTCGGTGTCCAGCGTCACGCGGATGTAGCCCTCGCGGCCCTTGTTCACCTGCAGACTGGTCAGATACTGGAGCGCATCCAGCGTCTCGCCGCGGCGGCCGATGAGGATGCCCAGCGTGTCGCCGATCATGTGGATGTACAGGCCGTCCTCGCCGCTCTCGTCCACATAGACGTCCACCTTCACGTTCATCAGGCTCGTCACATCCATCAGGAAGCGCTGCGCCCTGCCGGCCGGGGTATCCTCCGGATAGAGAACCGGCGGCTCGGTCGGGGCAAACGTCTTCGCCGGAACCATCGGCGCATACTCGCGCATCTCCGCCGGCTTGCTCTCCTTGGCCGGCTTTTCGGCCTTCGGCGCGCGCGGCTTCTTCTCGCGCGGGGCCTTCGGCTGCTTCGGTGCAGCCTCAGCCTTGGTTTCCGCCCCGGCTTCGGCCTGCTCGGTCTTGGGCTCGGTCTTCACTTCGGCCTTCTTTTCAGCCGGCTTCTTCTCCGGCCTGGCCTCCGCCTTGACTTCGGCCTTCGCCTCAGCCTTCTTCTCGGCCTTCGGCGCAGCTTCGGCCTTCGTCTCGGTCTTGACCTCAGCCTTCTTCTCGACCGGCTTCTTCTCAGCCTTCGGCGCAGCGGGCTTGGCCGGCTTTTTGCGCGGCTCATCCAGGCTGAAGGAGCTGAGCAGGTCGTTCAGGCCGTGGTCATCTTCCTTCTCGTCTTCCATGACGGTCAGGCGAACGCACGCCGGCTTGCTGCCGAACAGGCCAAACAGGCCCTTCGCGCCCTCCTGAATCACGTCAACATGCACATCGGCGATGGTCACGCCCAGCGCGGCGAGACCGGCGTCGATGGCTTCCTGAGTCGTCTTTCCGGTGAATTCCTGACTGCGCATCAGATGCCAACCTCCTCCGCCGTGGCCGCCTTGCGGTCCTGGGCCTTGAAATATCTGTCAAACGCAATGTTCTCGACGAGGGCATAGATGTTGGAAACCACCCAGTACAGCGCGAACGCAGAGTTGTAGATCGCGCAGAAGTACAGGGACATGAAGGTCATGACATAGAGCATGGTCTTCTGGCTGCCTGCCTGCGGGTTCGCCTGCATGCTCTGCTTCATGGTCATGTTCTGCATGAGGATCTGGGTCGCAACCGACAGGATCGGCAGAACAAACCAGCCGTTGCCATGCTGGTAGATGGTGAAGCGGATGAGGCCGAGGATGCTCAGGTTGCCCAGGCCCGTCACCGGCGCGATGTACGGCGCGTACACGTCGGAGGCAATGAACGGGGTCACCACATCGGTGATGTAGGTCATCATGGCATTGCGGTCAACAAAGCTGAGCGCCTCCGGAATGGTGCCGGCCGCAGCCAGCTTGGCGCTGACGTCGTTCCAGACCTGGTAATCCACCAGCTGCAGGGACTTGACGTCCGGCATATAGGTGGCAAACGGGCTGTCCGGCATCCACAGGTTCTTGATCCACAGGAAGCCGTCCGTCAGCGTGGACGGATCGATCTCCGGGTTGTGATAGAAGGTCAGGAACTGCGCGACGAGCTGCTCGTTGGCGAACGTGCGCAGCGCATAGAACATGGCAAAGAGGATGAACATGGAGATGATCATCGGCAGGCAGCCGCCCATGGGGCTGACGCCCTCCTTGCGGTAGAGCTCCTGCA
>JBJEUI010000250.1:0-5885 GCA_051883755.1 Candidatus Ventricola sp. | reverse complement strand
CTCACTTGCACTTACTCTGGCACCAGTTGCCTTTTCCTTGGCAATTCACCTTTTTTGCAAATTTTTTGAGCTATTCCGCAGTTTTATGCGCCATCCGCCTTTGCGCGGAAGTACGCGATCGTCTGCGTCCTGTTGCGCATGACCTCTTCGCGCAGCGCCTCAAGGCTTTCAAACTTCTTTTCCTCGCGCAGCCGCCTGCACAGCAGAAGGCGCATGTGACAGCCGTAGAATTCCTCGCCCTCATAGCCGATGAGGTTTGCCTCCACGGTCATCTTGCCGCCCGGCGCGGTCGGATGCTCGCCGATGTTCACCGCCGCCATGTACCAGTTCCCGCGCACATAGGCCAGCGCGGCGTACACGCCCTTGGGCGGCAGCGCCTTGCTCCTGTCCCAGTTCAGGTTCGCCGTGGGGAAGTCGAGCCTGCGGCCCAGCTGCTTGCCGTGCTCCACCACGCCGCACAGCGCATAGGGCCGGCCCAGCAGCTTTTCCGCCTCCTCCATGTCGCCGCTGCTCACGGCAGCGCGGATGCGCGTGGAGGACACCGGCAGACCATCGATCTGCACCTCAGGCACGACGTGCGTTTCAAAGCCGAACGTTTTGCCCAGGCGGATCATGTCCTCCGCCTTGCCTGCTCCCTTGCAGCCAAAGGAGTAATTGAACCCGATGACGACGTGCCGTGGATGCAGCGCCTCGGTGAACGAGCGCACAAACTCCTCCGGCGACAGCGCCGCATAGGCCTGATCAAACGGCCGCAGCACCGCCGCGTCCACGCCCATCAGCGCGATCGTGCGCACCTTTTCCGAGCGCGTCTCCAGCTGCGGCGGCACGCGGTCCGGCGCGAATGTCGCCATGGGATGCGACGAGAACGTGTACACCACGCTCGTCAGATCGTGCAGCGCAGCAAGCTCATTCGCCGTGCGCATCAGCCGCGCATGGCCCTCGTGCACGCCGTCGAACATGCCGAAGGCGACGACGGTCTCCCCGCCGTGCCATTGCCGCTCATGTGTTAGCAGTTTCATCTCTTCTTACTCCAGAAGCATTGCGTCAAATTTCATCTGTCCGCCGCGCATCCGGCCGATGCCGGCGAACCGGTCGTTCAGGTACAGGCGAACCGGCTGGTTCTCGGGCGCCTCGCCGCGCAGCTCTCTGGGCGTCAGCGCATTGCCGTTGCGCACAAAGCGCTCCGCCCACGGCGCGACATCCACGCGCGGCACATGGCCAAGCGGCCGGTCCATCGCCACCAGCATCGGCGCAAGGTCGGCGCTCGCCTCGATTTCTTCGATGGTGTGCGCGTCGTCCAGGCTGAACATGCCGGTCTTTGTGCGCAGCAGCAGGCCCATGTGCGCCTGCGTGCCCAGCGCCTTGCCGATATCGTGGCACAGCGTGCGGATATAGGTGCCCTTGCCGCAGCGCACACGCAGCATATAGCTGCCGTCAGAGAGCGCATGCAGCACGTCGATGGCATACACCTGTGTGGGTCTCGCCTCAAGCTCGAGCTCAACGCCCTTGCGCGCGAGATCGCACAGCTTCTGTCCATCGCGCTTGAGCGCGGAAAACATCGGCGGCGTCTGCATGATCTCGCCGAGGAACTGCGGCAGCACGGCCTGCAGCTGCTCAAGGCTGACCTGCTCGCCGCTGCCCGCGACGATCCTTCCGTGCGCGTCCTGCGTATCGGTCGCATAGCCGGGCTTCAGCTGCGCAACGTAGATCTTTTCCTTCTCCACCAGATAGTCAAACAATCTGGACGCCTTGCCGATCATCAGCGGCAGCACGCCCGCCGCCTCGGGATCGAGCGTGCCGGCATGGCCGACCTTCGTCCCCTTGGGCAGCCTGCGGCGCACGCGGACGACGACGTCGCTCGAGGTCATGCCCGGCGGCTTGAGTACGCAGAGGAATCCGTTCATTGTATGTCTCCCATCCTCGCAGGAGGCGTCAGGGCTGCCGCCCTGAAACCTGCCTGAGGGATTTCTCCCTCAGACTCCCTTCTTCGCTTCGCGGCGGTTTATTTGAGCTTTGCGGACATGGCTGCGAGAACAGCGGAAACCGCATCTTTGATCGGCATCTGCATGGTCACGCCCGCCGCCTGTGCATGACCGCCGCCGCCGAACTGTGCGGCAATGTCATTGACCGTATCCGGCTCCACCGCGCGCAGGCTCAGCTTCACGCCGTCCTCGCGCTCCGTCGCCAGAATCGCCATGCGCACGCCCTCCACCTCGAGGGCGCGATTGACCAGACCGCCGGTCTGGCTGACCGTCGCCCCGGCGTCCTCGATGTCCTTGCGCGTCAGCTCGATCACGCCGACCTGACCGTCCAGCTCAAAGCGCAGCTTCTGATACGCGATGCGCGTCAGATTCACGCTTTGACGCGACTGCGTGCGGTACAGCACGCGCGTGATATAGGACACATCCACGCCCAGCGCGCGCAGCTTGCCTGCAATCTCAAACGCCAGCGGCGTCGTGTACGGGTACATGAAGTGGCCCGTGTCCGTGGACATGCCCGTCATCAGGCAGGTGCCCATGTCCAGCGTCACCTCGACGCCCAGCCCTGTGATGGCCTCGTACGCCAGCACGCAGCAGGCGCACTCGTCCCCGCGGATGTAGTTGCACGTGCCATAGGCCGGGTTCGTTGCGTGATGGTCGATCACCATGCGCACCGGCGCACTGTCAAAGACCGTCTCCGCCTTGCCCAGCAGCCTGCGGTCGCTCACGTCCACCGCGATCACCGTGTCGTACAGACCGTCCGTCTGTTCCGGTTTCAGAAACGCATCGTGTCCCGGCAGATAGGAAAAGCTCGCGTCCATCTCGCCGTCGCAGATGACGTCCACCGCTTTGCCAAGCGACAAAAAAGCAAGGCGCAGCGCCAGCGTCGCGCCCACGGTGTCCCCATCCGGGGACACGTGAGCAATGAGCGCCATACGCTTCGCCTTGCGCGCCAGGCAAAGCCAATCCTGAAGATCATTCCTCATCGGACTGACTGCCCTCCGTCTTTCTCACCTGATTGATGAGGCTTGCAATGTGCACGCCGTACTCAATCGTTGTATCCAGCTCGAAGAGGAGCTCCGGCGTATAGCGAAGCTGCACCCTGCGGCCGATGTTGTGGCGGATGAAGCCCGCGGCGCTCTTGAGCGCCTTCATCATCGGTTCGCGCTTTTCCTCTTCATAAACGCTGACATAGACCTTCGCATAGCGAAGGTCGCGCGTCACGTCCACATGCGTGATGGAGAACATGCATTCCGTGCGCGGATCGGATACATCCTCCCGGATGATCCGCTCCGCCTCACGCATGATCTCCGACGCAATGCGGTCCGTGCGCTCATACTGCTGCTGTTTTGCCACAGTCGATTACCTCAAAACGAATTTAACCCTGTGCTCAGCGCGGAATCTCTTCCATCACGAAGCACTCGATGACGTCGCCTTCCTTGATATCCGTGTAGTTCTCCAGGCAGACGCCGCACTCGTAGCCGTCCTTGACTTCCTTGACGGCATCCTTGAAGCGCTGCAGGGACGTGAGCTTGCCCTCGTAGACGACGATGTTGTCGCGCAGCAGGCGAACCTGCGCGTTGCGCTGGATGAGACCGTCGGTGACATAGGAACCGGCGACGATGCCCACGTTCGTGATCTTGAACACGTTGCGCACCTCGGCATGGCCGAGCACGTTCTCGCGGAACTCCGGCGCAAGCAGGCCCTTCATGGCCTTCTCGATGTCCTCGATCGCCTGATAAATGACGCGGTAGTAGCGGATATCGATGCCGTCGCGGGCCGCAGCCTCACGGGCCTTCGCGTCCGGACGGACGTTGAAGCCGATGATGGTCGCGCCGTCGATGCCGGCGAGCATGACGTCGTTTTCGGTGACCGCGCCGACGCCGCTGTGGATCGTGCGGACGCGAACCTCCTTGTTGGAGAGCTTTTCAAGCGACTGCTTGACCGCCTCGACGGAGCCCTGCACGTCGGCCTTGATGATGATGTTCAGGTCCTTGACCTCGCCCTCCTCGAGCTTGCTGTAGAGCTCCTCGAGCGTGGAGGCCGAGCTGGTCTTGACCATGGATGCACGGGCCTTCGCCGCGCGCTCCTCGACGACCTGGCGCGCCAGCTTCTCGTCGGCTACCGCCATGAACTCGTCGCCGGCCTCCGGCACGCCGCCGAAGCCGATGATCTCCACCGGGGTCGACGGCAGCGCGTTCTTCACGCGGTCACCGCGGGAAGAAATCATCGCGCGGACGCGGCCATAGGCGTTGCCCGCCACGACCATATCGCCCACATGGAGCGTACCGGTCTGCACCAGCGCGGTCGCGACAGCGCCGCGGGAGTGATCCAGCTTCGCCTCGATGATGACGCCGCGGGCCTTGCGGTCCGGGTTCGCCTTCAGCTCGAGCATATCAGCCAGCAGCAGGACGTTCTCCAGCAGCTCGTCGACGCCTTCGCCGGTCTTCGCGGACACCGGCACCATGATGGTGTCGCCGCCCCACTCCTCCGGCACCAGCTCGTAACGGGTCAGCTCCTGCTTCACCGCGTCCGGATCCGCCGCCGGCTTGTCGATCTTGTTGATCGCCACGATGACCGGGCACTTCGCCGCCTTGGCGTGGTTGATGGACTCGACGGTCTGCGGCATGACGCCGTCATCCGCCGCGACGACCAGAATCGCGATATCGGTCGCCTGGGTGCCGCGGGCGCGCATGGCGGTGAACGCCTCGTGACCCGGGGTATCCAGGAAGGTGATCTGACGGTTGTCAACATGCGCGGTATACGCGCCGATGTGCTGCGTGATGCCGCCGGCCTCGCCCGCGGTGACCTTGGTCTTGCGGATGTAGTCCAGCAGCGAGGTCTTGCCGTGGTCGACATGGCCCATAATGGTGACAACCGGCGGACGGGTGGTGAGGTCTTCCTCGGCGTCCTCCACGTTCTCCGCAGAGAGCGCGTCCTCGGCGGTCTTGTCCAGCTTCATCTCCAGCGTCACGCCGAACTCGGAGGCAACCAGAGACGCGGTGTCGTAGTCGAGCTCCTGGTTGATCGTCGCCATGATGCCCAGCAGCATCAGCTTCTTGATGATCTCGCCGGCCGGCTTGCCGATGCGCTCGGTCAGGTCGCGGACGGTGATGGTCTCGGCCGTCATGTAGGCAGTCTCGATCTTGATCGGCGCCATCATCTGCTGTGCAGAGAGCTGCTTGCCCTTCTTCCTGCGGCCGCCGCGCATCACGTCGTCATCGCCGGCGTAGCCGGACTCGCGCGCAAGCTGCTTGCGGTTCTTCACATTCTGATGCTCCGGATCATGCTGACGCTGGCGGAGCTTTTTGTTGGGATCGTAGTTGGAAACGCGCTCCTTCTCGACGGTCGGCATGAGCTCCGGACCCTTCGGGCCGCGATTGGCGGGACGGCCGGCACCCGCCGGACGGCCGGCGCCGCCCTGCGCGCCGCCCATCGGGCGCGGCGCACCCTGACCCTGCGGACGCGGGCCGTTCGGATTGAACGGGCGGCTCTGCGCGCCGCCCTGCGTGCGCGGCTGGAAGCTGCCGCCCTCGCGCATCGGGCGCGGGCCGTTCTGGCCAGGCGTGCGCGGCTGGAAATTGCCCTGGCCCTGCGGACGCGGGCCGTTCTGACCCGGCGTGCGCGGCTGGAAATTGCCCTCGCG
This sequence comes from Candidatus Ventricola sp., assembly GCA_051883755.1. GTDB lineage: Bacteria > Bacillota > Clostridia > Christensenellales > Aristaeellaceae > Ventricola. The sequence goes on along the minus strand of JBJEUI010000250.1, from coordinate 260 downwards.
CATCGGGCGCGGGCCGTTGCCCATCGGGCGCTGGCCCTGCTGGACGGAAGCCGTCTGCTGGACGGAAGCCGTCTGCTGGGCGGAAGCCGCCTGCTGGGACGAAGCTGCCTGCTGGGACGGAGCTGCCTGTGCGGCCGGCGCGGCCTGTGCGGCGCGCTCTTCCCGAGCCGGCTTTTCAGCAGCCTTGGGTGCTTCCTTCTTCTCTTCTGCCGGCGGCACGTCGTCGGGCATCGTCCAGGCCTTGCTCTGCGCGCTCAGCG
>JBJEUI010000249.1:0-5904 GCA_051883755.1 Candidatus Ventricola sp. | reverse complement strand
TGCCTACATCGCCGAGGAGGACATCCTCTATACCCCGGAGAACGTGCGCCTGATGCACTGCATCTTCACCGCGATGGATGAGGAGCAGGCGGAGGCGACCCCGGATGAGGCGATCGATACCGATCCGCTGAACCTGTCCGGTCTGGCCCGCGCGAACGCCGTGATGGCCAAGCTTCAGGCGGGCGAGGACTTTGACGCCGTGATGGAGGCCTACAACGAGGATTCCTCCACCGTGGAAGAGATGCTGCACGGCTACCCGATCGCGGAGGGCAGCGCGCTCTACGGCGACGAGTTCAAGGAAGGCGCGATGGCGCTTGAGAACGTCGGCGACGTGAGCGATGTGATCGTGACCGATTACGGCTACTTCATCCTCAAGTACGCGGCGGACATCGAGCCCGGCACCGTGGACTTTGAGACCCGCAAGGAGGCCGAGACGGCCGAGACGCTCACCAACAAGCAGAACGACGCGTACTCCGCGTACATCGACGAGATGCTCAATGACGCGAACATGGTTGTGAGCGACCTGGGCCCGATGTTCAACATCTTTGTGGCCGAGTCCATTGAGGCGACCGTCGCGTATGCGTCCGTCGCGCAGGAGACTGACCTGACCGACATGCCGGCGGGCGATGCGGTGGCCAAGCTGGCTGCCGGCGCGACGCTGGACGTGCTGGGCAAGATCGACGTGGACGGCACGGCCTATGCGTTTGTCGCGGTGCCGGGCACCACGGTCAAGGGTTATGTGCCCGCCTCCGCGATGACGGACATGGCCGAGGAGGATGCGCTGGCGGTTGACAACGCCGCGCTGATGACGGCCTGCACCGTCGAGGGCAAGAAGCCGACCTTCACCATCGCGATGAACGACGGCTCCATCATCTACGGCGAGCTGTATCCGGAGCAGGCTCCGGAGACCGTGGGCAACTTCATCGAGCTGGCGGCCAACAATTTCTATGACGGTCTGATCTTCCACCGCGTCATTCCGGGCTTCATGATCCAGGGCGGCGACCCGCTGGGCAACGGCACCGGCGGCCCGGGCTACGCGATCAAGGGCGAGTTCAGCGGCAACGGCGTGGAGAACAACCTGTCCCATACCCGCGGCGTGCTCTCCATGGCGCGCTCCAGCGCGATGGATTCCGCCGGCAGCCAGTTCTTCATCATGCACGCGGACAGCGATTATCTGGACGGCGACTACGCGGCCTTTGGCTTCGTGCTCGGCGGCATCGAGACGGTTGACCTGATCGCCTCCCAGCCGACCAACAGCAGCGACAAGCCGATGAGCGACCAGACCATGCGCACCGTGTACGTGGAGACCTACGGCCAGGAATACAGCTTCACCAAGCTGGAGGACTGAGTTCGCAAAGCACATATCACCGGCAGCGGCCTTCGGGCCGCTGTTTTTTTCTGGATCGGAACTCTGTAAAAAGATGACAAAATGTCTCACTGACCGATCGTAAATTCTGACGAAAAACGTGAATGATATGCAATGCGGTCTGTACAGTATTTCACTTTTGATGTATAATGCGTTTGAAATTCGCGGAATCAGGAGCAAATCATGGAATTAGCTGCATATTTTGAGCGTGTGCTGGATTCGATGGCAGCCTCGTACGACGTGGTGCGGGACGCACAGATTGTCTCGCGCAGGGTGGACGCCCTGGCGCAGCTTCGCGCGCTCAATTCCAAATATGTGCTCAGCAAAAAGCACGTGCTCTGGGAGGCCAACGCCTACGACCACGCGCTGATCCTGAAGGTGCAGACGCTGACAAAGGACATGGTAGAGGACTGGTTTGCCTTCCTGACGCGTGAGGCGGAGGCCCCGCTGGTGCATCCGGGCGCGAGCTGCCCGCCGGAGGGTCACATGGCCTCGACGCTGACGCTGATCCTGCTGTGCGAGGCGGTGGAGCCGGAGGCGGCCAGGGCTGTGCGCAAGGCCAGATTCAGCAAGAATTACCGGTTTTCGCTGCGCGGCTGGGCGACGGGGCGCGTCGTGGCGGCGGACCTTGGCAGCGGCTTAGTGTATGCCAGCCGCGATGCAAAGGATCTTGAAAAGCACCTGCTCAGCCTGATGCGGACGCAGTAAGCTTGACTGATGCGTGCGGCTGCTGCCGCGCGTTTCACGATAAACAAAAGGAGAGGGAATCATGAACGGATTTGTTATTCTGGTTGTCTGTCTGGTTCTGTTCGTCGTGGCGTATGCGACGTACGGCGCCTGGCTGTGCAAGAAGTGGGGCGTGGATCCCACGAGAAAGACCCCGGCCGTGGAAAAGAACGACGGCGGCGACTATGTGCCCACCAGCACGGCGGTTGTGCTGGGCCATCACTTCGCCTCCATCGCCGGCGCGGGCCCCATCACCGGCCCGATCAACGCGGCGTTCTTCGGCTGGATCCCGGTGCTGCTGTGGATCGTGCTCGGCGGCATCTTCTTTGGCGGCGTGCAGGATTTCTCCGCGCTGTTCGCGTCCATCCGCCACGATGGCAAGACCATCGGCGAGGTCATCGAGCAGCACATCGGCCACAAGTGCAAGATGATCTTCAACGTCTTCGTCTTCCTGGTTCTGCTGCTGGTTGTGGCGGCGTTCACGGACATCGTGGCGGGCACGTTCGCCTCGGTGCCCAAGGCGGACACGGAGGCGGCGCTTGCCAGCGCGCGCTCTGCCGGCTCGGTCGCCATGGCTTCCATGTGCTTCATCCCGCTGGCGGTCATCTTCGGCATGCTCCAGCGCAAGAACAGCAACCTCGTGGTCAACACCGTCGTCGGCGTGGCCCTGCTGTGCGGCGCCATCTGGTTGGGTCTCACCTTCCCGCTGATGAACGTGAGCAAGAACGTGTGGCTCGTGGTCACCTTCGCGTACATCTTCATCGCGTCTGTCGCGCCGGTGTGGATTCTGCTCCAGCCGCGTGACTACCTCAACAGCTTCCTGCTCTACGCGATCATCGCGCTGTCCGTCATCGGCATCGGCGCGGCGCGCCCGGACATGACGCTCCCGGCGTTCACCGGCTTTATCGTGAACGGCCAGCCGCTCTTCCCGGTGCTCTTCATCACCATCGCCTGCGGCGCGATCTCCGGCTTCCACAGCCTGATCGCCTCCGGCACCACCTCCAAGCAGCTGCGCAATGAGGGCGACGCCAAGCTGGTCGGCTACGGCGGCATGCTCATCGAGTGCGCGCTGGCGGTCATCGCGCTGGTGGCGGTCGGCTCCGTGCGCGGCCAGGAGCTGGCCGGCATGGGCAGCGGCCCTGCGGCGATCTTCTCCAACGGCATCGCGTCCTTCGTGGCCGTGATCGGTCTGCCGGAGGCGACCAGCGCCACGGTCATCGCGCTGGCCTATTCCGCCTTCTGCCTCACCTCTCTGGACACCGCGACCCGTCTGGGCCGCATGATCTTCCAGGAGATGTTCGAGGGCTTCGCGCCGAGCGTGAGCAAGGTTCTGGGCAACAAGTACGTCGCCACCGCGATCACCATCGGCCTGTCCGCCGCCCTGACCGGCGCGGGCTATCAGAACATCTGGCCGCTCTTCGGCGCGGCGAACCAGCTGGTTGCGGTGCCGGCGTTCCTGGCCTGCGCGGTCTGGTTCAAGCACATCGGCCGCAACAACAAGATGTTCCTGTTCCCGATGTTCTTCATGCTGGCGGCGACCATGAGCTCTCTGGCGCTGAGCTTCTACAACAACGTGATGAAGCTCACGGCCGGCACCGGCGTGCTGGCCAAGGAAGGCCTCCAGTGCGTGATCATCGTGCCGGTGGTCATCCTTGCGCTGATCATCACCGTCGATGGTCTCAAGGCGCTCAAGGCGAAGGAAGCCTGAGAGATCCCTGAACTGAAAAACGCAGCCCGGCAGAGCAGATGCTTTGCCGGGCTGCTTACGTATGCGGTTTTGACTGGCTTTATGCCTGATGTGCGGTTACACGCCGAACTTGGCGTTGAGCACCTCGGTGGTCTTGCGCGCGACGTCCGCGGTCAGGCAGGCGCAGCGGTTGGTGCGGTCCGGATGCGTCATGTCGTAGTTGAGCTCCGGCACGGCGGTGAAGAACTTCATCAGGGACTCGCGGCACTCCGTGGCGCCCGGCACAACCTGCGCCACCGCCGGCGCAGAGCCGCGGTCATAGGTCGGCAGGGAGCTGGTCTTGTACCAGTCCATGACCTCCTTCAGGCAGGCCCTGGAGTCAGCGGCCTCACAGACCAGGCCGATCGCCGCAGCGGCGCCGCCCAGGCAGCCGCACAGGGAGTTCTGGCCATAGCCGGCTGCGCCGTTCTGGAACATCTTGACCGGGAAGGTGGTGTACGGCGCGCCGACCTCTTCGGCCAGGCACTCCACAATGCCCGCGACAACGCCCGCAGCGCAGCCGCCCAGCTCAGAGAAACGGACATAGGCGCGGTCAGCGACCTTCTCCGGGTCGAGCTTGGCATAGGTATAGGGATGTTCAGCGGTCTGCTCGGCCATGGCGCCCATCGGGAGCGCGGTGGCAACGGAAGCGGCGACAGCGACCTTGCCGACGTTCTTGAGGAAATCACGACGAGACTGCATCATAAGAAGCGTCCTCCTTGTTGTCTTGATAGGTATAGTATACGGCAATGTGAAGGATCTGTCAATAATTCCTAATAAAAATCAGGGAATTGGTGGATGGATGTGAAATGCCAAAGAGGTTCCCCGCGCACGGCGGCGTATGGTATAATAGACACAGCTAGACACAGGAGGAGACACGCCATGCCGAACTGGACACAGCAGCAGCAGGACGCCATCACAGACAGGGGGCACAGCCTCATCGTCTGTGCGGCGGCGGGATCGGGCAAGACGGCCGTGCTGGTGGAGCGCATCGTGCAGCTGGTGAAGGAGGGCTGTCCGATCGAGCAGATGCTCATCGTCACCTTCACCAACGCGGCGGCGGGCGAAATGCGCCTGCGCATCGGCAGTGCGCTGGAGCAGGCCGCGCGCGAGCGCCCGGAGCTGGGCGAGCAGGTGATGGCGCTCTCCCGAGCGAGCATCTCCACGCTGCACAGGTTCTGCGGCAATCTGCTGCGGGAGCACTTCCAGGCGCTGGGCATCGATCCGGCGTTCCGCATCGGCGATGAGCAGGAGTGCGGCGTGCTGGCTCAGCAGGCGATGGAGGATGCGCTCTATGCCTGCTACGAGGTGGGCAGTGCGGATTTTATGGCGGCGGACGCCTGCTATACGCAGGAGGAGCTTGCCGCGCTGGCGCAGAGCCTGCACAGCTTCATCATGACGCGGCCCGATCCGTGGGAATGGCTGAATGACGCGGCCGAGGCGTGCGGCTGCGGCGCGGAGGCGATGGCAGGCGGCGCGGCGGTGCGCCTGCTGCTTCACGAGGCGCAGGAGCAGCTGGGGCAGCTCATGATCGACGCGCGGGGAACGCTGGCGCTTTGCCGGGCAGAGAACGGCCCGGGACACTATGCCGAGGCCTGCGCGCAGGATGTCGCCCTGCTTTGCGACCTGCTGGATGCGGCCGGGAAGGGCTATGAGCCGCTGCGCACGGCGCTTTCAGAGATCACCTATACCACGCTGGGCAGGAAGAGGAAGGGCGATTGCTTTGACGAGGAGATCGCAGAGCAGGTGAAGCGCCGCCGCGAGGGCATGAAGAAGGCCGTTGCGGCGCTGCGCGAGCTGCTGCCCGTGAGCCTTGAGGATGCGGCGGCGGACATGGCCATGACACAGGCGCCGCTGCGCGGCCTTTGCGAGCTGGTGCGCACCTATGATGCGCTCTATGCGGCGGCCAAGCGTCAGCGCGGGCTGATGGACTTTGACGATCTGGAGCACGGCGCGCTGGATGCGCTGGGCCGCAGCGAGGTGCGCGAGGCGCTTTCGGCACAGTACCGCTATGTGTTCATCGACGAATACCAGGATTCCAGCGCCATTCAGGAGGCGATTGTGGGCAGCTTTGCGCGCGAGGACG
>JBJEUI010000248.1:0-5939 GCA_051883755.1 Candidatus Ventricola sp. | reverse complement strand
ACTCCTCGAAGATCACGTCGTCCATCCGGCTGCCGGTCTCCACCAGCACCGTCGCAATGATCGTCAGGCTGCCGCCCTCCTCGATGTTGCGCGCCGCGCCGAAGAAGCGCTTGGGCCTCTGCAGCACGCCCGGCGCGAGGCCACCGCTCATCGCGCGTCCGCCGGGGGCCAGCGCGTTGCAGGCGCGCGCCAGCCGCGTAAGGCTGTCCATCAGCACGACGACGTGCTTCCCCTGCTCCACCAGCCGCTGTGCGCGCTCGTAGACCATGTCCGCCACGCGCACATGGTTATCCTGCGGCGCATCGAACGTCGAATACACCACCTGCGCGTCCACGCTGCGCCTCAGGTCGGTCACCTCTTCCGGCCGTTCGTCAATCAGCAGCACGATCAGCTCGATGTCCGGATGGTTCCTGCGGATCGCCTGCGCGATCTTCTTGAGCAGCACGGTCTTGCCCGCCTTGGGTGGGGCCACGATCAGCGCCCGCTGGCCCAGCCCGATGGGCGCAATGAAATCGAGCAGGCGCATCGCCAGGTCGCTATCGCCCTCGGGGTTTTCCAGCGTCAGCCTCCGGTTGGGGTGAATCGGCGTGAGCGAGTCGAACGGCCTGCGCAGCCGCACGGCTTCAGGGTTGTCCCCGTTCACGCTGTCGATGTACATCAGCGCGCTGTACCGGTCCCCCACGCGCTTTTCGCGCGTCTTGCCCACGACGTAGTCGCCGCTGTGCAGGCCAAACCGGCGGATCTGCGCGATCGAGACGTAGATGTCCTCCGGCCCGGGCGAGCAGTTGTTGGCCCGCAGGAAGCCATAGCCGCCCGCCTGCACCTCCAGCACGCCCTGGCCCGAGCCCAGCAGCCCCGCCTTGATCATCCGGGGCACGACCGGGTTGCTCGTGCCGTATTCCTCGTTGTAATACCCCAGCGGCTTGGGCTTGTACAGCCCGATCTCCTCGTTCTGCTCCTGCTCGTCCGTCTTCGGCTCCTCGCGGCTCAAAAGCTCCACGATCTGTGCCTTGTTCACGCCGTAGGGCAGGCGCACGCAGCGCTGCTTCGCGAGCTCGCGCAGCTGTACAACCGTCATGCGTTCAATTGATCTTACCGATTCCACCTGATTCAGCTCCTCCCAAAGGGACACATGGTCTTGCTCACAGCCTGACCGGCCGTGGATGTGCTTCGCTATTAAGGATACGCAGCACATGTTCAGAATATGTATCCTTTGGAAATGCCGAACATTTACGCGCGCCGGGCGAGGATCACATCCCGGTTGATCGCCTGCTCGACCCAATGCTCGAGGCTCCCGGTCTCCACGATCTCAAACCCTGCCAGCCGGCACAGGCGCTCAAGGTCCGCGCGCCTGGTCACATAGGTGTTGAAGCTCATCGCCAGCACACCGCCGGGCTTGAGCACGTCGTGCCAGGCGGGCAGCGCCTTTTCCAGCGTCCCGCCGATGGAGTCCTGCTTGCCTGCCGTGCCCTTCTGCACGCCGTAGGGGATATCCGTCACCATCAGGTGCACGGATTTCGCCTTGAGCAGCGCCAGCGCATCGCGCGTGTCGCCCTGGATCATGCGCAGCGTGCGCGTGTCGCCCGCCTTGAAATGCTCCGCCGTATCAGCGAAGACGAACCTCGTCTCCCTGCCGCCGGCCTGGCCCTTCACCGTCAGCGCGCTCTCGGTCTTCCTGTGCTTGATGCGGTGAAACTCGAGGTAGCGCGTCATGTAGTCGCACGCTTCCTTCACGTCGGCCTTGCCGATCTCCACGCCCACGCCGTGATAGCCGCGCCGCAGGGCCAGCATCAGCGTCGTGCCGCGGCCCGCCATGGGGTCACAGACGGTCAGGTCGCTGTCGTGCATGCCGATGAAGGCGCTCGAGGCCAGCGCCATGGTGATCATGCCGTCGGTGAACATCTCGTTCGTCTTGCCCTTGTACTTGAGCAGCGCCGGCAGATCCTCGCCAACGTAGTTCGGGTGCAGGTTCTCCATCGGCACAAGGCCGCTGTCCGCCTGCCCGAACATCACATAGACGCTGGACAGCTGGCTGAGCATGCGCAGGTCGCGCTGCGTCAGGCCCTCCGTCTCAAACGCGAGGCATGCCGCGCCGCCGAGATCGCCCAGCTTCACATCACAGTCGTGGCCGAGCGCAGAAAGCGTCATGCGCAGCTCCTGCTCGGCCAGAAGCCCGAGCGACTGGCGATAGCGCACGTTCTGGTGCGGATAAAGCAGAAAGGTGTATTTCACAGTATTCCTCCGTTGTAAAGTAAAGCTGCTTTAGGGAGCTAATGTGAACGAAAGACCACTCCCTCCGGCTGCTGCGGCAGCCACCTACCTCAAGAGGGAGGCCAGGGTTGCATAAAGGGTATTAGGCTCCCTCTTGAGGGAGCTGTCAGCGAAGCTGACTGAGGGAGTTCGTTCGCATTCGCTCCCTTATGTCAGCAATGCATCCTGACAGTAAGAAAAAAGCTCCATCTTGCGATGGAGCGATTTTGTGAATCAGTACTTGCGCTTACGGGCAGCCTCAGCCTTCTTCTTGCGACGAACGGACGGCTTCTCGTAATGCTCTCTCTTGCGAACCTCAGCGATAACGCCAGCTCGCGCGCACTGCCTCTTGAATCTCCTCAGAGCACTTTCCAGGGATTCATTCTCACGAATACGGATCTCAGACATCTAGTATCCCTCCCCTCGGCTCAATCATTCGACGATCCATTGCGTCAAACTCGCCGTCAATGGAGTACCGTACGCTTAATTATAGCGCAACTAACTCTATTCGTCAACCGCAATTTTCATTTTCTTCAAAAAGTTTTCGGCTTCATACTAATTCGCAGTTAAAATGCCTAATAGAGCGCATCAGATTTTTTGCTCTGACGAAGCCGAGTGAAGTGAGGCGTTACTCACGGTACGTTGAACGGAACAAGGCAAAGTCAGAGCGGAAAAGATGGTGCGCGGATTAGGCCATTTTAACAAGAATTAGTATCAAACAGAAAAACGGAAATCACGGCGTGCGAATCCTTGCGGATGCTGTCAGGCCATCTCGCCGGCCATCGTTTTGCCGCCCAGCACATGCAGGTGCAGGTGCTTGACCGTCTGCTGTGCGTCCGCGCCGCAGTTGGAAACCACGCGGAAGCCGCTGTCCACCACGCCCTCCATCTTCGCCACGTTCGCCGCCACGCGCATCAGGTGCGAGAGCAGCGCATCGTCCTCGTCCTTGGCGTCATACCAGCCGGAGACATGCTTTTTGGGAATCACCAGCACATGCACCGGAGCCTGCGGCGCGATGTCGCGGAACGCCAGCGTCTGCTCGTCCTCATAGACCTTCGTGCTGGGGATCTCGCCCGCAGCGATTTTGCAGAAAAGACAATCGTTCATGGATATCACTTCTCCCTTTATTTCATTGCCTCAGGATAAACCGATTCTTTCAAATGCCCATTGGCATTTTTCCCTGACCTTCAGCAGCCTGAACAGCTTTCCCCTCAGCAGGTCTATGGCGGCGCACGCGGCAAAGATCGCGGCCGCAGCGCCAAGCACGGCAAAGGGCAGCAGATAGGCTTTCACATGGGCAAGCCGGGTAAATGCATAGCCCAAACCATGTCTGTAGATCTGAGGATGCGTATGAATCAGATAGACGCCAAACGCGCCCGGCGAGATCATGCCGATCCATCTGCATGCGCGTTTGCCCGGCCTCCAGCCTGCAAAGGCGGAAAACAGCGCGACGGAGCTCAGAATCATAGCCGGCGATGTATAGCTGTACAAGGCGCCCGCCGGAATCGCTTTACCGCCAATAAACGGAATGCCTTGATCACTCACCAGCATTTTCATGCCCCAGGCAGCGCACGTGGCAAGCAGGAACACGGCCGCCGCATGCCGCCTGATCCATTGATATGCCTTCAATGCATCGCCGTACAGGCGGATCATCCCGCCGGTCAGATACAAAACCATCAGCCACAGCGCGCTGCATCCCCCGTCTACCCGGAAAACGTCCTGCTGAAAAGCGAATGTATTGACGGAAAGCAGCACGAGAACCGCGCTCAGGCAGACCGTCAATTCCTTTTCGGGCGCATTCACCAGGATGCGATTGAACAGCGGCATGAAAAAGCTGAGGAAAACGTACGCCGTAAAATACCAGTAAAGGCCCAGGCTGACCGGAAAGAGGCCCCTGATGCATGCCGCGGCAGGCACGGTATCCGGCATCAGCGCATGCATGATGACCGCCAGACCGACCGAATAAAACGCCACCTGAACCCACAACGCTGCCACGCTGGAGATTCTGTGTCTTGCCTTGACCCCGACATATCCGGAAATCAAGCCATAGCAATTGACAGCGCCATACGCAGCGGCCTCCAGGAACCATCCGGCCATATACCGAAAGCTTCCCTTTCCCAGGCCCTCAAGGACGCCGCCCTGACGCAGGATATGCAGGATCACCACCATCCACATCGCCGCGATGCGCAGCGCGTCGATCCCATATTCTCGCTCCTGTTTCATTCGATTGCTCAAAAGACAATCGTTCATGGATACCTCTTCTCCCTTATCATACGGCTCAGGATAGACCAATTCTTTCAAATGCCCATTGACATCTTTCCCTGACCTTCAGCAGCCTGAACAGCTTTCCCCTCAGCAGGTCAATGGCCGCACATATGGCAAGTATTGCTGCGGCAACGCCAATTACGGCAAAGGGCAGCACATAAGCCCTCAATTGCACAAACGGAATAAACGTGTCCTTAATCAATTGCCATCGAACCAGCGGATTTTCATGGATCAGGTATACACCAAATGTCGTCGGCGCGAGCACGCCAATCCACCGGCGCGCAGCTTTTCCTGGCTTCCAGCCGGAGAACAGAGCAAACAGCGCAACAGCGCTCAGAATGATCGCCGGGGAATTATACTTATACAGCGTATCCCAGGGAATCGTCCGTCCAAACAGGAACCTGATTCCATCCGACCTTCCCTCGCCCAAAATCTTGAGAGCCCAAGCCGCCGTTGTTCCCAGCAGAAACAGTGCCGGTGCATGATGTCGAATCCACCGATATGAATTCAGTTTCTCCCCATGCAACCGGATCGTCCCACCGATCATGTACAGCAAGAGCAGCCAGAGCGGAGTGTAACCGTTGTTCACTGAGAAAATATCACTCGAAAAAAACACAGTGTTTACGGAAAGTAGGATAACTATCGCCGTCAGGCTGAGGACTATCTCCTGTCTCGGTGCATTATGCAAAGCCCTATTGACCAGCGGAAACAAAAAACTGATGAAAAAGTACGCTGTATAATACCAATACAATTTAAGGCTCACCGGACAAAGGCCGTTCACCCATTCCTTGGCAGGTACTATCTTCGGCAAAGCAACATGCATCACGACGGAAAGTACGACCACATAGAATGCGACCTGTATCCACAGCACTGCAATGCTTGAATACCGATGCTTTGATTTGACACCCACATAGCCCGAGATCAGGCCATAGCAGTTCACCGCTCCGTAGACTGCCGCCTGAAGATACTATGCTGTCATGTATCGCCAACCATGCACTTCAAGGCTATCAAGGATTCCACCATGAACAAGTACATGATGAATCACGATCATTCCCATGGCTACAATGCGCAGCGCGTCGATTCCGTATTCTCGCTCCTGTTTCATTCGATTGCTCCTGTCAGCCCGTCCTTCTCGACCCCGTCGATCCTCACGCGGACAATCGCCCCCGGCTGCGCGCCCTTCACGTGCACGCGCATATAGCCGCCGGTATAGCCCATGCCGCGGCCCTGTTCGTCGGTTTCCTCGATGAGCACGTCGTCGGTTTTGCCCACGCGGCGCTCAAGCGCCGCACGCTCCAGCTCCCGGCCCACGGCGATCAGTCGTCTGGCGCGCTCCTCGCGGACGTGCCGCGGCACGCTACCCTCCATTGCGGCGGCCTTCGTGCCCTCGCGCTCGGAATACGGGAAGACGTGCATCCGCGCGA
>JBJEUI010000247.1:0-29454 GCA_051883755.1 Candidatus Ventricola sp. | reverse complement strand
CACAGCGCCAAGGGCCTGGAGTTCCCGAACGTGTTCATGGTGGGCATGGAGGAAAACCTCTTCCCGTCGATGCGCAGCAGAGATGACCAGCAGCGCATGGAGGAGGAGCGCCGGCTCTGCTACGTCGGTATCACGCGCGCGCGGGAGCGGCTGTACCTGTCCCATGCCTCCCGCCGCATGCTCTACAACCAGATGCAGTTCAACGACCGTTCACGGTTTATCGACGACATTCCGGCCCGCGTGCTGGAGGACGTCTCTGAGCACAGGGAGCCGTTCGGCGCACCGGTGGGCGAACGCCGAACAGGCGGTTGGCAGAGCGGACAGTGGCGCCAGCCGGCCTGGAGCAAAAGCAGCTCCTTTGCCTCCGGCGATGCGCAGAGCGGCTCAAGCAACTGGAAGCCGAAGACAGCCAGCCAGACCGCTGTGCCCTCCGGGCAGAAGCAGAGCTATCTCTCCTGGAGCCGGGGCTCCGGCGCAGGCATGGGCCATACCGAGCGCGTGGGCGGTGCAAACGTCTCCGGCGTGCAGCGCGGCATGGCGCAGCAGGAGCGGAAGATTGTGCGCTCCAGCGCGCATGAGGCAGCGGCGCCGTCGATCTTCGCGGCGGGCGACCACGTGCTGCACAAAAAGTTTGGCAAGGGTGCGGTTGTTCGCGTCACGGGCAGCGGATCGGATGCGAGAATCATGATCAGGTTTGACGATACGCGCGTGGGCGTGAAGGAATTCGCGCTGTCCATCGCGCCGATCATCAAGACGGAGGGATAAGGATGGACGAGAGGCAGCGCATGCAGGCGTTGGTTGAGAAGCTCAATGCGGCGTCCGCGGCGTATTACGACGGCAACGATGCCATGATGTCCGATGACGAGTGGGACGCGATGTATGCCGAGCTGAAGAAGCTGGAAGCGCAGACCGGCGAGCGCCTGATGGATTCTCCGACCCGGCGTGTGGGCGGCAGGGTGCTGGAGGGCTTTCAGCCGCACCGGCACATCGCGCGCCTTTGGAGCATGGATAAAGCGCAGAGCGAAGAAGAGATTCTCGCCTGGGCGCAGCGCTGCGAGAAGCTGACACGCGAGGCCGGTGGCCTGCCGGAGAACCGCTACTGTGTGGAGTACAAGCTCGACGGCCTGACGCTCAACCTCACCTACGACGGCGGCCGTCTTGTGCAGGCGGCTACGCGCGGCAACGGCGAGGTGGGCGAGGGCATCCTGCCGCAGGCGCAGACCATCCGCTGCATCCCTCGCGAGATTCCGTTCAAGGGCCGCATGGAGGTGCAGGGCGAATGCATCATGCGCCTGTCCACGCTCGAAAAGTACAATGAGACGGCCGACGAACCGCTCAAAAACGCGCGCAATGCCGCCGCGGGCGCGCTGCGCAACCTCGATCCCAGGGTGACCGCCAGCCGAAATCTGGACGCGCTGTTTTATCAGGTGGGCTATATCGAGGGCAGAAGCTTTGAAAACCAGACGGACATGCTGAATTTTCTCCGGGAAAACGGCCTGCCCGTGAGCCCGTACACCGGCTATGCAGCCTCTATCGAGGAGGCCATGACGCTGGTGCACAGGATTGAAGAGGAGCGCGACTCGCTCGATTTCCTCATCGACGGCGCGACGATCAAGCTGACCGACATGCGCACCCGCGAGGTGCTGGGCACGACGGACAAGTTCCCGCGCTGGTCGATTGCGTTCAAGTTCCCTGCACAGGAGACGGTGACCAGACTGCTCAATATCTCCTGGGAGCTTGGACGCACGGGCAAGCTCACGCCGCTGGCGCATCTTGAGCCGGTGGACATCTGCGGCGTGACGGTAAAGCGCGCGACGCTCAACAACTACGGCGACATCTGCCGCAAGCGCGTGTGCATAGGCAGCCAGGTGTGGGTGCGACGCTCCAACGATGTGATCCCGGAGATCATGGGCGTTGTCTGGGAGGGCGAGGGCGAAGCGCCGGAGACCGAAATCGAGCCGCCGCAGGTCTGTCCGGCATGCGGCGGACCGCTGACGCAGCGCGGCGCGCACGTCTTCTGCCTGAACCGGCAGACCTGCCGCCCGCAGGCCATCGCCCGCATGGCGCACTTTGCATCCCGGCAGGGCATGGACATCGAGGCCTTCAGCGAAAAGACGGCGGAGCTGTTTTACGACAATCTGGGCGTGCGCTCTGCAGCCGATCTATACGTGCTGGACAAGGGGAGCATGGTCGCACTCAAGGGCTTTGGCGAGAAAAAAGCGGACAAGCTGCTCGCCGAGCTGGAAAAGAGCAAGGACTGCGAGCTGGACGCCTTTCTGTTTGCCATCGGCATTCCGAACATCGGTAAGAAAACCGCACGCGATCTGATGGAGCACTTTGGTTCGCTGGAGCTGCTGATGCAGGCGAGCGAAGATGAGCTGACGGCGCTTGATGACGTGGGCGGCATCGTGGCCGGCTCGATCACGGAATACTTTGCCGATGCACAGAATCAGGCGTTCGTGCGGCGGCTGCTTGACTGCGGGGTGCGCCCGCAGATCCATCAGGCGGAGGAAGCCGGCGAGCTCTTTGCCGGCATGACATTCGTTCTGACCGGCACGCTGCCCACGCTCACGCGTGCGCAGGCGGAGGAGATGATCCGCAAAAACGGCGGCAAGGCGACAGGCAGCGTCTCCAAAAAGACCAGCATCGTGCTGGCCGGAGAGAGCGCAGGCAGCAAGCTGGAAAAGGCGCAGAAGCTCGGCGTGCGCATCATGGATGAGGCGGAGTTCCTGACGGCGATTGAAACAGGAGAAATCAGCAATTCCTGACGTTTGGGACTTTCCAATTCCCAACTGCAGTGGTATAATTAAACGATCCATCAATCGACTTTTGCCAAAGGAGCGTGACTGCGGTGAAGAGCATGACCGGCTATGGCCGATGCCACATTGAAGAGGATGGCCGTGAGATGACGGTGGAGGTCAAGAGCGTCAACCATCGCTTTCTGGATATTTCCTACAGGCTCTCCCGCACGCTGTCCTTCCTGGACGACGCGGTTCGCAAGGGCGTGAGCGCGCGGCTTGCCCGCGGTCATGTGGATGTGTTTGTCAGCTATGCGAACCATCGTCAGGACGCCAAGGAGGTGCACGTGGATACCGCGCTGGCCAGGGCGTACCAGCAGGCGCTTGGCGAGCTGGCCGCCGCCGTGGGCAAGGAGGCGGAGATTCCGCTTTCCGATTATACCCGTCTGCCGGACGTGCTGACGGTGCAGGAAAAGGAAGAGGATCAGCAGGCTGTGCGCGAGCTGTTTGAGCGCGCGCTGGGCGGTGCGCTTGACGGTCTGATTCTCATGCGCGAGCAGGAGGGCGAGCGCATGTGTGCGGATATTCTGGAGAAGATCGGCAACATTGAGCGCCTGCGCGACGGCATCGCCGAGCGCGCGCCGCTGGTGGTGTGCGAATACCGGGACAAGCTCCAGCAGCGCATTGCGGCGCTGACGGAGGGCGAAATCGATGAGGCAAGGCTGATCACCGAGGTGGCGATCTTTGCCGACCGCGCAGCGATCGACGAGGAGCTCGTGCGCCTGAAGAGCCATGCCGAGGCGATCCGCGAGACGACGGCGCTTGCCGAGCCCGTGGGCCGCAAGCTCGACTTCCTGGTGCAGGAGCTCAACCGCGAGGTGAACACCATCGGCTCCAAGGCATCGGACACCGCGATTGCACAGGCCGTCGTCTCCGCCAAGGGCGAGATCGAGAAGCTGCGCGAGCAGGTGCAGAACGTCGAATAACAGGGCGAAACGCAAGCGGAGGAACAAGTGGATATCAAACTGATCAACGTCGGCTATGGCAACTTCATTTCGTCCAGCCGCATCATCGCGATCATCGGCCCGGATTCCGCGCCGGTCAAGCGTATCGTCCAGGAAGCAAAGGAAGAACGCCGCCTGATTGACGCGACGTATGGCCGCCGCACCCGTGCCGTCATCATTTCCGACAGCGACCACGTGATTCTCTCGGCGGTTCAGCCGGAGACCATCGCACATCGCTTCGACGTGAAGGACAACACCACGATTGTGGAGGAGGAAGAACCCTGATGCAGCAAAAGAGGGGAACGCTGTTTGTCTTCTCCGGTCCATCCGGCGTGGGCAAGGGAACGCTCAATGCAAAGCTGTTTGCCGAGTTCGGCGATCAGATCGCATTTTCCGTGTCGGCTACCACACGCGCACCGCGCGAGGGAGAGATTGACGGAAAGCATTACTTTTTTATCAGCAGGCAGGAATTTGAAAACCGCATCGCGAATAATGACTTTCTGGAATATGCGCAGTTTGCCGGCAATTGCTATGGCACGCCGAAATCCTACGTCATGAGCCTGCTCGAACAGGGAAAGAACGTCCTGCTGGAGATTGAGGTGCAGGGTGCGATGCAGGTGATGGAGCGCGTGCCCGAATGCGTGAGTATTTTTGTGCTCCCGCCGAGCTTTGAGGAGCTGGAGCACCGCCTGCGCGGGCGCGGCACCGAGAGCGAGGAAAAGGTGTGCGCGAGGCTTGAAACCGCGCGCAGGGAGCTTGACTGCGCCCGCAGATATCAGTATCAGATTGTCAACGAAGATATCGACGCTGCGTATCAGCAGCTGCGCGGGATCTATCTGAAGGAGACGCATCAGATCTGATCGACCCCAATCGTTTGCTGTGCCGAAGGGCTCAGGTTCCGGATAAAGACCGCGGAATCTCAAGCGCCTTGCCGGTTTATGAGGAATCAAGAGGAGGAACTTGTTTATGTCGATGACCAATCCCAACATCCTGCAGCTTCTGGAGAAGGCGGACTGCCGCTATACGCTCGTCGTCGAGGTGTCCAAGCGCGCCCGCCAGCTGGTGGACGGTATTCCGCCGCTCATCGATGCCAAGGACAAGGAGAATATGCCCGTCTCCATCGCGATTGACGAGGTCAACCGCGGCCTGATCACCTATGAGCGCAGCACCGCTGCCGAAAGCGATGACTGATCATCAAATGAAAAAATGCGTTGTCCTCGGTGTCACCGGGGGCATCGCTGCATATAAGGCATGTGAGATTCTGCGTCTGCTGCAGAAGCAGGGCATCGATGTGTATGTGGTGATGACGAAGAACGCATGCCAGTTTGTTGCGCCGCTGACGTTTGAAACGCTGTCCGGGCATCCGGTGGCGGTGGATACGTTTGTGCGCCCGGCGACCTGGGAGGTGGAGCATATCGCGCTGGCCAAGCGCGCGGATCTCTTCCTGATTGCCCCGGCGACGGCGAACATCATCGGAAAGATGGCATGCGGCATCGCGGATGACATGCTCTCCACGACGGTTATGGCGACCAGAGCACCGGTGATGATCGCCCCGGCGATGAACACCGGCATGTGGGAGAACCCGGCGACGCAGCAGAACCTTGCGACGCTGATTTCGCGCGGCGTGCATGTCGTCACCCCGGCGACGGGCCATCTGGCCTGCGGCGACAGCGGCGCGGGCAAGCTTGAGGACGTCGCCGTGATTGCACAGCGCGCGCTGGACGTGCTCAATGCAAATCGCGACATGGAGGGCATGCGCGTGATGGTGACCGCCGGTCCGACGCGGGAGGCGCTGGATCCCGTCCGATATATTTCCAACCGTTCTTCCGGCAAGATGGGCTACGCCATCGCGCGTGCGGCCCAGCGCCGCGGCGCCCAGGTGACGCTGCTCACCGGCCCGGTGTCCATCGAGCCGCCGCAGGGCGTGAAGGTCGTGCCGTTCATGACAACGCAGGATCTGCTCGAGCGGGCGCTTGAACTTGCGCAGGAGCAGGACGTGATCATTCAGTCCGCCGCGCCGGCGGATTACCGCGCCCGTGAAATCGCGCCCCAGAAGATCAAAAAGCAGGGCGGCGAGGACATGACGATCGAGCTGGTGGAGAACCCGGACGTCGCAGCGACGCTTGGCAGGGCCAAGCGTGGGAACCAGACGTTCGTGGGCTTCGCTGCGGAAACCAACGATGTGCTGGCGCATGCGCAGGGCAAGCTGGTCAAGAAGAATCTCGACATGATTGTCGCCAACGACGTGCTGGCGCCGGGTGCAGGCTTTGATGTGAACACCAACATCGTTACCCTGATCACGAGGGATCGGATGGAATCCCTTCCGCTGATGACGAAGGATGAGGTTGCTGACCGAATCCTCGACGCTGTGCTCTCTCTTCGCGCATAATGCGCGGGCAACTGCAAAATCTGCCGCTTTCCGCGTGAAAGCGGCGCTTTTTTTCATCAATTCATGCATTTTGAACGCATCAATCTTGACGATCTGAAGATTTGTGCATATAATGAAGTATTGAATTCTGGGTTTTCTTAACCTTATGCGGAAGGAGGCGAAGCATATGTCGAGAAGAAACGAACGATCGATTGTTTTTCTGCTCACATGTTTCGCCTTCATGTGTCTTTTGCTGAGCGGCGGTTCACGGCTGATTGGCACGACGGCGCAGGAAGAATCCTTGCCGGAACGGGCGGATTCTCTGCTGTGTGCGGCGTTTGTCAGTGCGCCTGCACCAAAGTCTGAGACGGGTGCGCTGCATCAGCGCGAGCAGTTTGTCCAGCGCCGCGTATCCGCGCCTGCGGCAGAAAACCCAGTCCTGAATCTCCTTACTGCGTGCGATGCGAACGGCAACGTGCTCAAAAGCCGCTCGTATCTGCGTGAGGTGTATCAGGCATTTGTGCTGGGAGACGGATTTGTATGACAGGCAGTATGCCTGATGCAGAACCGATCAAACAAGATAAAGAGAGGAAATCACTATGGCGAAGAAAAATGTAAAGCCGAAGAACCCGCGTACCCGCGCGATCGTCTCGCTGATTGCCATCCTGGTGGTCGTCGCTGTCTGCGGATATGTGGCGCTGTTCGGCATTGGCAAGGGCACGATGATCAACTACCTCAAGCCCTGGGGCGAAGCGATCTCCCTGGGCCTGGACCTGCGCGGCGGTGTGTACACCGTCTATGCGGCGGAAGACGATGGCTCCGCGGAGTTTGAGACGAAGATGAGCTCCACCGTGTCCATCCTCACCAGCCGTCTGACCCGTCAGGGCTTCACCGAGGCGACCGTCACCCGTCAGGGCAATGACCGCATCCGCGTGGAGATCCCGAACGTCTCTGACCCCAACGAGATCCTGCGCATCATCGGCACCCCGGCGCAGCTGTATTTCGTGGACGAAAACGGCGAGACCATCCTGGAGGGCGCGATGATCAAGAACGCTCAGGCTGCCCAGGACGAGAACGGCCTGCCGTGCGTCTCCTTTGAGCTGAACGACGAAGGCGCCAAGCGTTTCGCCGAGGCGACTGCCGCGAACATCGGCAAGACCATCTCCATCACGCTGGATGGCGAGACCATCTCTGCGCCGACCGTCAACAGCGTCATTGCGGGCGGTCAGGGACAGATTACCGGCAACTTCACCGCTGACGAGGCCAAGAACCTGGCGACCCTGATCCTGTCCGGTGCGCTGCCGCTGAACCTGACCCAGCTGGAGGTCAGCGCGATCTCCGCGACCCTGGGCGTTGAAGCGCTTGACAAGGCCGTCATGGCCGGTGTGATCGGCGTGGCGCTGGTCATGCTGTTCATGCTCTTCCGTTACCGCCTGTGCGGCCTGGTGGCCGACATCGCGCTCACCATCTACGTCATGATCGTCGTGCTGCTGCTGGCGCTCACCGGCGCGCAGCTGACCCTGCCGGGCGTTGCAGGTATCATTCTGGGCATCGGCATGGCTGTCGACGCGAACGTCGTTATCTTCGAGCGCATCCGCGAGGAGATGAGCGTT
This sequence comes from Candidatus Ventricola sp., assembly GCA_051883755.1. Classification (GTDB taxonomy): domain Bacteria; phylum Bacillota; class Clostridia; order Christensenellales; family Aristaeellaceae; genus Ventricola. The sequence continues at coordinate 21,731 of JBJEUI010000247.1, read as the reverse complement.
GGCCGTCCGCTGGCTTCTTCCATCAGGATGGGCTTCTCCCACGCGCTCTCTGCCATCGTTGACGCGAACGTCACCACCGTGATCGCGGCTGTCGTGCTGTATGCCTTCGGCACCGGCTCCATCCGCGGCTTCGCGCTGACGCTGGGCATCAGCGTTGTGACGTCCATGTTCACCGCCATCTTCATCACCCACAAGCTGCTGGATATCTTTGCCGATCTCGGCATCAAGAACCAGAAGCTCTACGTGCGCTAAGGCAAGGAGGAAATTGTCATGAAATTCGAAGTGAAAAATCGCCTCAAGCCCTGCGCGCTGATTTCTGTCGTGATCATCGCGATCGCGCTGGTCATGTCCATGATGGGCATGGGCATGAACCTGGGCATTGATTTTACCGGCGGCACCCTGATGACCTACAACATGGGCGGCGCGTTCACGACCGACGATGTTGCTGCGGCGCTTGATGCGTGCGGCATCACTGATGCGCAGATTGCTGCCACCGGTGAGGACAAAACGCAGGTACAGATCCGCATCAAGGATGTGGAGAACACCGACGACCTGCGCACCCAGCTGGAAAGCGAGCTGGCCGTCAACTACCCGAGCATCGAGTACGTGGACATCACCCGTGTCGGCGCGGTGGTCGGCAGCGAGCTGATCAGCAACGCCATCAAGAGCCTGACCCTGGCGGCTGTGCTCATGCTGGTGTACATCGCGTTCCGCTTTGATCTGTACTCCGGCATCGCCGCCATCATCGGCCTTGTTCACGACGTGGCGATCATGCTGTCCTTCGTCGTGATCCTGCGCAGCTTCATCCGCGTGGAGACCACCTTCATCGCGGCGCTGCTGACGATCGTCGGCTACTCGATCAACAACACCATCATCATCTTTGACCGCATCCGTGAGAATGCGCACAAGACGGGCGTGCGTCAGCTGCCGCGTGAGCAGATCGTCAACATCTCCGTGAAGGAGTCCCTGCCGCGTACGCTGAACACCACCATTACCACCCTGCTCACCATCGTCACCCTGTATGTGCTGGGCGTCGATTCCATCAAGCAGTTCGCGCTGCCGCTGATCATCGGCATCCTCGCGGGCACCTACTCCGCGAACCTCATCAACGGCTATGTCTGGGCGCTGCTGATGGATAAGCGCGGCAAGAAGGCCAAGGCGTAAACAGTTTATCGTAAGGGCGGGCGGTTTCACCCGCCCTTACGGTCTTTGGTTTCCTGTTTGGCCGTGCGCATGACGGCATGCGTACAGCCAAACGGGGAATAAGCGAATGCAGAAAGGAGGCCGCATATGCTCAGATTCATGCCCAAGCAGAACAAGGAACGGCAGATTCCGGAAGCGCTTGCATCGCTTGGCGTGCCGCATCAGCTGCTTTGCCTGCTGCTGGACCGCGGAATCGATACGCCGGAGAAGATCGAGAAGTACCTGCATCCGAAGATGGATGATCTGCACGATCCCATGCGCATGCAGGACATGGACAAGGCAGTTGCGGTCATCCGGGATGCGGTTGCAAAGCATGAGGAGATTGTCGTCTTTGGCGATTACGACGTGGATGGCGTGACGGCGACGGCTATCCTGCTGACCTATCTGCGCAAACAGGGCGCAAAGGTCGGCTATTATATTCCGGACCGTCACGGTGAGGGATACGGCCTGAACATGGCGGCGGTTGAGCAGATCGCTGCGCATGCCAGGCTGCTTATCACCGTGGACTGCGGCATCACCTGCCCGGACGAGGTCGCCCGCGCGCAGGAGCTGGGCATGCGCGTGATCGTCACCGATCACCACCAGCTCGGGCCGCAGATGCCCCAGTGTTCTGCTGTGCTCAATCCGCTGCTGGGCAGCTATCCGTTCCGCCGCCTGTGCGGTGCTGGCGTGGCTTTCAAGCTGGTGCAGGCGCTGGGCGGCATGGAAGCGATCGAGTCCCTGTGGGAATTGGCGGCGCTGGCAACGATTGCCGATATCGTGCCGCTTCTGGATGAAAACCGCGTGATCGTCTCTTTCGGTCTCAAGGCCATGGCGCATACGCAGCGCCCGGGACTGATTGCTCTGATGGAGTCTGCGGGTGTGGATGCAAAAAACGTGTCCGCCTCCGACGTGGCTTTCCGCATGGCGCCGCGCATCAACGCGGGCGGCCGTCTGGCGCTCGCCTCCCGCGGCGTGGAGCTGCTGACGACGCGCAGAATGGATACCGCTCGCGAAATTTCGGCGGAACTGGATCAGGACAACACCAAGCGCCGTGAGCTGGAGCTGGAGATTTTCGCTCAGGCGGATGAATTGACGCGCAGGGAGATCGATTTCCTGGGCGAGCGCGCGATTGTCGTTTGCGGCGAGGGATGGAATCCTGGTGTGATCGGTCTTGCGGCTTCGCGGTTGGTGGAGAAGTACAAGTGGCCGGCAATTCTGCTGTCGAAGGACGGCGAGGTGTGCGTCGGTTCGGCGCGCTCGATCCCGGGCGTGGATATTCACCAGGCAATGTCCTCCTGCCGCGACCTGTTCGTCCGCTTCGGCGGTCATGCGCAGGCGGCGGGCCTGACGATCGAGACAAAGAACGTGCCGGAATTCAGGCACCGCCTGACGCAGGCGATCCTTGCGCAGTCCGAACCCGAGGCGTTCATCCCGACAGAGGAATACGACCTTGAGCTTGAATTGAGCGACATCACCGAGGCGCTTGTCCAGGCGTTTTCCTCGATGCAGCCCACGGGCTTCGGCAATCCTGCACCAGTCTTCTGCGTGCGCGGCGTGCACACGACCGATGTGCGCACGATCGGCAAGGAGGGCGTGCATCTGCGCATGCGTCTGTCAAACGGAAACGAGATGCGCAGCGCCATCGGATTCCGCATGGGCGACAGGGCGCGCTCGATGCCGGAGGTGGTTGAGGCCGTCGTGGGTCTTTCCATCAACGAGTGGCAGGACCGGAGGAGCGTGCAGTGCGAGCTTCGCCAGCTCAAGGCGTATGCGCCGGCAAAGGCGTTCCTCACGGAGTGCCAGCGCAGGGAAAGCGAGATCGATGCAGCGATGCTGGGCATGCTGAGCAGGCCTTCACGCGGTGAAGATCTGCGGCGAATCGAGCACATGACGCTTGAAGACGCGAAGAAAGTGCTCGGCGGGGAATTGCTGACGGCCTATCAGGGAACGCTTTTGTGTGTGCATACGGTTTCCGCACTCAAGATGCTCAACATTCATCTGGCCATTCTGCATGCGCAGATTGACTATGCGCTGCATGCGCTCGATGATATCCGCAGCTTCAATACGCTGGTCATGGCGCCGGACTGGGAACGGCTCAACTGCCATCCCAAGGCGATCGTCATGCTGGACGGATTCATCAGCGACGGGGAGAGAGCCCTGGCGCTTGAGCGCTTCCCGGATGCCCGCGTGATCGAGGTCACGGACATGGGTACGCATACGGTCCGCGCCTGCGGAAGGCTGCTGCCGGCTGACGACGATCTGCGCGCGATTTACCGCGTGATGCGCCAAAGAGAAAAGCTGGAATATACGCTGCATTCCCTGGCTGCCGAGACGGGGCTGGCCGAGAGTCAGGTGCTGTGTGCCATGAGCATCTTCAGCGAGCTTGGCCTGATTGAATGTACGTTTGAGCCGCTGCGCTATACCATGCTCAAAAGCGGAAAGGTCTCGCTGGAAGCGAGCGCACTGCGCGGCAGGCTTATCAGCCTGAAGGGAATTTGCAGCGAAGGAGGTATACCTGATTGACACACGATGAATGCAAGAATCTGGACGAACTGATCGCTACGGTGGTCAAATACCATCCGGACGCCGACGTGGCACTGGTTGAGAAGGCATATCACTTTGCAGAAAAGGCGCATGAGGGGCAGAAGCGCAAGTCCGGCGAACCGTACTTCATCCATCCGCTGACCGTTGCGGGCATTCTGGCAAAGCTGATGCTGGATCCGCCGACAATTGCTGCCGGTCTTCTGCATGACACGGTGGAAGACTGCGAAAACGTGACGCTGGAGGTCATCAACAAGGAGTTTGGCCAGGAGGTCGCCCTGCTGGTGGACGGCGTCACCAAGCTCAAACGGCTCGACTTCTCCTCGCGCGTAGAGCAGCAGGCGGAGTCCATCCGCAAGATGATCCTGGCGATGAGCAAGGATATCCGCGTCGTGCTCATCAAGCTGGCAGACCGCACGCACAACATGCGCACGCTCAAGGCACAGTCCCCGGAGAGCCAGCGCCGCATTGCGCAGGAAACACTGGATATCTATGCGCCTCTGGCACACCGCCTGGGCGTGTATAAGATCAAGCAGGAGCTTGAGGATCTGTGCCTGCGGTATCTGGATCCGGACGGCTATCAAAACCTGATTGCCAAGGTTGGCATGAAGCGCGCAGAGCGCGAGCAGAACATCCAGACCGTGATGCAGATGCTGGGCGACAAGATCAAGGAGATGGGCATCCAGTTTGAGATTGACGGCCGGCCGAAGCATTTTTACAGCATCTATCGCAAGATGGTGCTCCAGCACAAGCCGTTTGAGCAGATCTATGATCTGATCGCACTGCGCGTGCTGGTCAACAGCGTGCAGGACTGCTATGCGGTGCTGGGTATCGTGCATACCCTCTGGAAGCAGGTCCCCAACCGCTTCAAGGACTATATCTCCATGCCCAAGCCCAACATGTACCAGTCGCTGCATACGACGGTCGTCGGTGAAAATGGCATGCCCTTTGAGGTGCAGATCCGCACCTACGAGATGCACCGCATCGCAGAATACGGCATTGCGGCGCACTGGCGCTACAAAGAGGGCAAACATGCGGCGGATGGCCTGGACAACAAGCTCTACTGGCTGCGTCAGATTCTGGACTGGCAGAACGACATGCACGACTCCGAGGAGTTCATCAAGTCGCTCAAGGTCGATCTGTTCAGCGACGAGATCTTTGTCTTTACGCCCCGGGGTGAGATTGTCGATCTTCCCAGCGGCGCGACGCCGATCGACTTTGCCTACCGCATCCACAGCGCGGTCGGCAACAAATGCGTGGGCGCGAAAGTCAACGGCCGCATTGTGACGCTCGATGCGCAGCTGCAGACGGGCGATTTTGTCGAAATCATCACCCAGCAGAACAGCAAGGGCCCCAGCCGCGACTGGCTCAAGATCGTCAAGACCTCGCAGGCGAAGTCCAAAATCCGCAATTTCTATAAAAAGGAACTCAAGGACGAGAATATTGCCACCGGCAAGCAGATGCTCGACGCTGAGGCAAAGCGCCAGGCAGTGAACCTGCCTTCGCTCATGAAGCCGGAATACGCTGAGCCGATGCTGCGCAAGTTCTCCTTTGCCGATCTCAACGATCTGTATGCGGCTGTCGGCTGCGGCGGCATCACAGCGGCGCATGTGGTCACGCGCCTGCGTGAGGAGCAGAAGAGCCATGAAAAGCCGCTGGTGCCGGTTCTGCCGCGCGTAGCGCCGGAACCTGCGCCTGCCAAGGGCGGCAAGTCGGCCTCCAAGGACGACATGGGCATCCGTGTTGCAGGCCTGCCGGGCTGTCAGGTGCACTTTGCCAAATGCTGCACGCCGCTGCCGGGCGACGAGATCATCGGCTACATCACGCGCGGACGCGGCGTGACGATCCACTCCCGGGAGTGCGTCAACGTCAACGCTTCCCATGATCCGGCTCGCTGGATCGACGCGGAGTGGGCCGAGACGACCAACTCCTCCTATAACGGCTCGATTCAGATTCTGGCGTCCGACAGGAGCAACCTGCTTGCCGATCTGATGAGCTACCTGTCCGCTCAGAAGGTAACGGTTTGTGCGCTGAATGCGCGCGTGAACAGCAACCAGACCTGTACCATTGAGCTGACGCTGCAGGTGGCCAGCAAGCAGGAGCTTGACTGGGTCATCAAGCAGATCGCCAAGCGGCAGGATACGATTGAAATCTTCCGCGTGTAACGGCAGCGGTGTGTGCTGCGAATTTTCAGCAATTGAGATGGATTGAGAAAGAGGTACGCATGAGACTGGTGATACAGAGGGTACTGGAATCCAGCGTCCGGGTGGACGGCAGCGTTGTCGGCCAAATCGGCAAGGGATTCATGGTGCTGTGCGGCGTGGAAGAAGGCGATACGCTGGAGGACGTGCGCTACGGCGTGGAAAAGACGGCTGGCCTGCGCATCTTTGAGGATGACGCGGGCAAGATGAACCGCTCCATTTTGGATGAGGGCGGCGAAATCCTGGCGATTTCGCAGTTTACGCTGCTGGGCGATGCGCGCCACGGCCGCCGTCCGAGCTTCTCTTCAGCGGCGCGCCCGGAGGTGGCGGTGCCCCTGTACGAGGCATATTGCAACGGCCTGCGTGAGAAGGGCATTCATGTGGAAACCGGTATTTTTCAGGCGGACATGAAGGTTTCTTTGATCAATGACGGCCCGGTGACGATGCTGCTTGATTCCAGGAGGACATTCTGATGGCTGAACTCGATATCCGCACGGTAACAAGCGGTCTGATGGACGTGAACACCTATGTTGTGGGCTGTACAGGCGGCGATCATTGCGTGCTCATTGATCCCGGTGCAGAGGAGGCATTTGTAGCTCAGGCCGTTGGGGAACGGAAGGTTGATGCTGTTCTGCTGACCCATGCGCACTTTGACCACATGCTCCACGCGCAGCCTTGGCTTGACCGGGGCGCAAAGCTCTATGTGCATGCGCTGGATGCGCAGGCGCTGCGCAGCCCGTCGCTCAACCTCAGCCAGGTGATCAACACGTCGCTTGTGCTGCCCAGGGCGGATGTTGAGCTGCAGGACGGCGATGTGGTTCGTGAGGCTGGCCTTGAATTGACCGTGCTGCATACGCCCGGCCATACGCCCGGCGGTGTCTGTTATCTGAATGGCAGCACGCTCTTTTCCGGCGACACGCTCTTCTACGGGAGTTATGGCCGCATCGATTTTCCCGGCGGCGATGTGCATGAGATGATCGCCTCGCTGAAGCGGCTGATGCAGCTGCCTGCGGAGACAGTGGCTTATCCCGGTCACGGCATGAAGACGAATATCGCCTGGGAGCGGAGGAACTTTGCGTGAGGATTGCGATAGAAACGCCGCTGGAGGCCTTTCGCAACGACATTGCGGACGTCGTGCGCCTGTTTTATGGAGAGGGTGCGGCGGTTGCTCCTCAGGATATGCACGATGCGCTGCTTGAGCATACCCATACGCTGGAGGACGGCGTATGGATGGAGACCTTTTCGCTTGGCGGCGGACCGCTTTGTAAGGATGTGACACTGCGCGGCGATGCGGTGACGGACGGCTCCCTGGAGGAAAAGCGTCAGCTCAAGCGCCTGATCAAGCGCTGCTGCTATCGGCTTCTCAAAGAGGTGACGGGCCGCCGTCCGGCATGGGGCTCGCTGACGGGCATTCGCCCGACGCGGCTGTACTACCAGCAGATGGAGGGCGGCAGGAGCCGTGAGGAAGCGCGGGCTGCATTGGCGGAGCTCTTTGATCTGTCGGAGGAGAAGCTTGATCTGCTGGATGAAATCATCACTGCGCAGGAAGGGCTGATCAGGCAGCCGCAGAATGCCTGCGATCTGTACATCGGCATTCCGTTCTGTACGACGCGCTGCTCGTACTGCTCGTTCTCGTCCGGTGAGATCGGCAATGGCAAACTGGTCGAGCCATATCTTGCCGCGCTGTTTCATGAGATCGATTTATGCAGCGAGATGGTCAGCGAGATGGGGCTTTGTATCCGCGTCGGCTATATAGGCGGCGGAACGCCCAGCAGCCTGACGACCGAGCAGCTTGACCGTCTGCTTTGTCATATGCAGCGCCGCTTCGGCACGCTGCATGAACTGACGGTGGAGGCGGGCAGGCCGGATACGCTCGATCGCGAGAAGCTGGCCATGCTGCGCAGCCATCCGGTGACGCGCATCAGCATCAATCCCCAGACCATGAACGATGAAACGCTTCAGGTGATCGGCCGTGCGCATACTGCACAGCAGACGGTTGACTGCTATCATCTGGCGCGCGAGCTGGGCTTTAACGATATCAACATGGATGTGATCGCCGCGCTGCCGGGCGAGGATTACGGAATGTTTGCGCACACGCTCGAGGTGATCCGTGAATTGAATCCGGACAGCCTGACCGTGCATACGCTGGCGGTGAAGCGCTCTTCCAAGCTGCATGAGCAGAAGTATCAGCAGCAGGAAGAGGATGTGGCGCGCATGGTGGCGCTGGGCCGGGAGACGGCACACGCCATGGGCATGCGGGCATACTATCTGTACAGGCAGAAGTACATGGCGCAGAATCTGGAAAATGTGGGCTATGCGAGGCCCGCGAGCATCTGCCGCTACAACATCGACAACATGGAGGAGACCACCAGTGTACTGGCTCTGGGCGCAGGCGGAATCTCAAAATGTGTGATGCGGCAAGAGGAAAAGATCCTGCGCGCACCGAATATAGCGAATATCGAACAGTACATTGAGCGCGTCGATGAAATGGCGGCGCGCAAGCGCGAGGCTTTTGCGGAAAAGGCAAAGCGCCTTGCACAGGCGGGCAAAGGAGCGTGAGCGCGCATGATGATCAGCGATAAACAGGAGCTGCGCCGCTGCGTCAAGCAGACGGTGCGCCGGGCCGAGATCTGCGAGGCTTTGCTTGACTTTGACGTGTCCGGCGGCGAGATCGGCGTGGAAGCGATGCTCGACACATGGGCGCATCCGGCGGCGTCGCCGGGCGAAGCGCTTCGCCGCGCAACGGCGGAGCACACGCCGTTTGCTCCGGACGCAGCAGCGATGTTTGCCGCCCTGAATGCGATGAACATGCCTGTACGGGATCTTGACCGTGCGCAGGAGATGGCGATGGAATATGAACGTCCGGCGTATCTGCGCGAGGTGCTCGACACGCTGCACGCCCGGTGCGTGCTTGTGCGCGTGCCGATGGAGAAAGCGGTACATTTTGACGATGACCGGTTTGAACCGCTGATTGAGGCAGGCAGCGATCTGTTTGTGCCCGCACGCTACGGCGTGGATTATGCCGGCGCAGCGCACAGGCTTACGAACTGCGCGCAGGCCTGCGGTGCACGCAACCTGCTGCTCAATCGCTTTGATGCGCAGGCGCTGCGCTACTGCCTGCTGCCGCTTTGCCAGGACAATGGGTATGCGCTGCACGTGCAGCTGCGTTCCTGCGAGGAGATCGATCAGTTCGCGCTGTTGCTGGATGAATTCGACGGCGTGAGGGCACTGGCCGGAACGCACGCGGCGTGCGAGCTTCATCTGATTGAGACGGCCGCCACGCGAACGCGATTGCTGGTTTGCCTGAACGATCTCTGTCACATGGGCGAGGCGCTTGGAAAGCTGGGCACGCGCTTTGTGCCCTACAGCGCGCAGGCGAAGCTGCCGGAGCAGATGCTGGGCCGCTGGCTGCTGGCCAGGGAAACCATCTGGCAGGCGCTGGCCAATGCCTATTTGCCGCTGGCCAGAAGCGGTTATGCGCTGGACAGCGCTGCGATTGAGCGCGACGTGCGCAGGCTTTTGAGCGGCAACCTGCTCTCACTGTGTCGGATGGAAACCCTGTAAAGGCTTATAATTGATCTTGCATCATCTATTCAGGAGGAAAAGACAATGAGCAATCCGATTTTTACCATCGAAATGGAGAATGGAATGACCATGAAGGGTGAGCTGTACCCTCAGACGGCGCCCAACAGCGTGGCGAACTTTATTGAGCTGGCCAACAGCGGCTTTTATGACGGCGTGATTTTCCATCGCGTGATCCCGGGCTTCATGATCCAGGGCGGCGATCCGATGGGCCAGGGTATCGGCGGCCCGGGCTACAGCATTAAGGGCGAGTTTGCGGCCAACGGCTTTGCCAATCCGCTCAAACACACCCGCGGTGTGCTGTCCATGGCGCGCAGCATGATGCCCAATTCCGCCGGAAGCCAGTTCTTCATTATGGTCGAGGATGCGCCGCATCTGGACGGCCAGTATGCCGCGTTTGGCAAAGTGACCGAGGGCATGGAGACGGCCGATGCGATCGTATCTGTGCCGCGTGACCGCCGCAATGACAAGCCGTATGAGGATCAGAAGATGAAGTCTGTGCGCGTGGAAACCTTCGGCGTGGAATACAAGGTGGAGAAGGTCAAAAACAGCAGATTCTGATCGGGAGGCGCCTGTGAAAAAGAACAAGGTTGTCATCCATCTGATGGGGCGCGATTACACGCTGCTGACCGATGAGGATGCAGCGCAGGTACAGCGCCTTGCGCGCTACGTGGATCGCAGGATGCGTGAGGTGTCCATCACAACCCGCGCAGGCGAAAGCATGGTGCCTACGCTCACGGCGATGACGCTCGCAGACGAGCTGTTTCGCGCACAGGATGAGAATGTACGCCTGAAAAAGGAGCTGGCTGCGCTGCAGCCGGACGACAACGCGTAAACACTTGGCGGCGGCAGGAGAGGAAGCTCTTTGTCGCCGTATTTTCAAATGGAGGAATTATGGAACTGCTTTCCCCGGCGGGCAACCGCGAAGCGCTTGTTGCGGCTGTTTCCTGCGGCGCAGACGCGGTGTATCTGGGTTACACGGCATTCGGAGCGCGCAGCTATGCGGGTAATTTTGACGATCAGCAGCTGAAAGAGGCGGTTGAATACGCCCATGAACGGGGCAGGAAGATCTACGTGACTGTCAACACGCTGGTCAAGCAGTGCGAGGTGGACGACCTGTGCGACGTGCTGGAGCTGCTGACTGCCGTCGGCGCGGATGCAGCGATCGTTCAGGATCTGGGCGTCGTGCGCATCGCCCGGGAGCGGTTTCCGGAGTTGACGCTGCACGCCAGCACGCAGATGACGGTGGGCAACGCGCAGGGCGCAAAGCTGCTCGGCGATCTGGGGCTTACGCGCGTGGTGCCTGCGCGCGAGTGCTCGCTCTCGGAGCTGCGGCGCATGGCGGATACGGGCGTGGAGATTGAGGCGTTTGCGCACGGCGCGCTTTGCGTGGCGGTCTCCGGTCAGTGCCTGTTTTCCAGCATGATCGGCGGAAGAAGCGGTAATCGCGGGCGCTGTGCTCAGCCATGCCGCCTGCCGTACCGGCTGGACGATGGCACGAGCGGCTATCTGCTCTCTACGCGCGATCTGATGCTGATTGACAGGATTGCGCAGATGCGTGATGCAGGCGTGTATTCCTTCAAGCTGGAGGGCCGTATGAAGCGCCCGGAATATGTGGGCGTAATCACAAGAGCATACCGCGAGGCGCTTGACGCGGCGCAGGCGCATGTGCCGTACAAGGCGAGCGAAACGACCATTCAGGGGCTAAAGCAGATTTTCAACCGCGGCGGCTTCACGGAGGGTTACGTCATGGGCCGCAGCAACGCAGCGCTGATGAGCTGGGAGCGGCCGAACCATTGGGGCATCCGTGTAGGCCAGATTACCGCCATGCGTGGGCCTCTGGCGAAGGTGCTGCTTGAAGAGAACCTGAGCAATGGCGACGGCCTGCAGGTGCGCGGCAAGGAGGAGACTGACCTGACGTACTCGGGCAGCGATGTCTGCCGCGGTGCGGAGGCGACAGTGCGCATCCCGTCGGGCAGATTCAAACCCGGCGACGCCCTGTATCGGCTGACGGATGCGAAGCAGATGGCCGAGATCCGCGGCATCATGGCGCAGGAGAACGCACGTATTCCGCTCAGGGCGACACTGACGGCGATGCCGGGCAGCGTACCGGTGCTCGAGCTGCGTGATCCGGATGGACACGTCGTGCAGGCTGTGGGCGAGCAGATTGTCGATTACGCACAGCAGCGTGCGCTCGATCAGGAAAGCGCCTTGAAGCAGCTTGCGAAGATGGGCGGAACACCATATGTGCTGGAATCGCTCACGCTGCGCAGCGAGCAGGCATTTATGACGGCAGGCATGCTCAATAGCCTGCGCCGCGATGCACTTGCTGCGATGAAGGCAGCAAGAACACAGGTCGTGCACGGCGCGGCAAAGGCTCAGGCCATGCCGGCGGATATGCCTGCGCAGCAGCGTCTGCTGATCGCGAAGAGCGAGCGGCTTGCGGACGCCAAAGAACTGCTTTCGTGCGGCGCGGATGTGTTTTACTGGGAACCGCAGATCATGACGCCGGCGGCAGTTGAGGAAGCGCTTGTCCGATATCCGGGCGTCAAACCGGTGCTCGTGCTGCCCGCCGTGATGAGCACAGAAGAGCTCAGCGAGATTCATGCGTGTGTGTGCCGGCATGCAGCGCAGTTTGCCGGCGTTGAGGCCAACAATGTGGGGCAGTTTGGGCTCAAGTGGCCGGTAGACGTCTTTGGCGGACAGGGCCTCAATGTGATGAATGGAGAGAGCGCGGGCTTTTATACTGCGCTGGGCGCCAGGCGGCTGACGGCCTCCTGTGAACTGAGCTACAAGGAGCTTCGGGAGCTGCAGGCCTGCGGCGGAAATTACGAAGTTGAGGCCTATGGGCGCGCGCAGCTGATGCTGCTCAGTCATTGCCCGAGACGAACGAAGGTGGGAGACGAAAGACAGGATGCTGCCTGCAATGCCTGTTCGGCAAACGGCGGCTGCCCACAGGTGTATACCGACAGAAAGGGCTATCGTTTCCCCGCCAAACGCCTGAAGATGGCGCATGGCTGTGTCGTCCGCTTGTACAACAGCGTGCCGACGGACATGGCGCGCTTTGCCAGAAAGCTGTATGATGCGGGCGTCGCCCTGCGCGTGAGCTTCACGGATGAACCGCTTGAGCGGCAGAAAGCAATTGTTGCGTCCTATCGCAGCATCGTGGACAGCGGCGCAGCTGTGCATGAAGCGGCAGAGTTTGCGACGTCCGGCCATCTGGCACGGGGCGTCGAGTAAAGGAGAAAACCATGACGGAAAGATCCCTGCGCGTGCTGGAATTTGGTAAAATTCGCGCGCAGCTTTCGCAGTACTGTGTGTCCGATATGGGTGCGGCGCTGTGTGACAGCCTGGAGCCGGTCAGCCGCATCGAGGATGTGCGCCGCATGCAGCAGGAAACGCGAGAGGCGCACGATCTGCTGACCTATCTGGGCGGCACGCCGATGATTGCCTTTTCCGATGTGCGCACGCAGCTGCATCTGGCGGAAATCGGCTCGACGCTGTCTCCGCGTGCGCTGATGGACATCGGCGCTTCGCTGCGCGCGGCTCGGGCCTGCCGGGATGCGCTGGTGAACGAGCGCGGCGGCACGCCGATGATCACGGCCAATGCTTCGCGGCTGTCGACGTTCAAAAATGTCGAGCAGGCGATCAACGATGCGATCATCAGCGAGGAAGAGATTGCGGATCGCGCCAGCCCGGAGCTGTTCGCCATCCGCCGCAAGATGCGTGCCTGCAACGAGCGTGTGCGCGAGCGTCTGAACAGCATGATTCACAGCACGACATACGCCAAATACCTCCAGGAAGCGATCATCACCATGCGCGGCGACCGGTACGTGCTGCCGGTCAAGCAGGAGTATCGCTCCATGGTGCCCGGCATCGTGCATGATCAGTCTGCTACCGGCGCGACGATCTTCGTGGAGCCGATGTCCGTCGTAGAGATCGGCAACGAGCTCAAGCAGCTCATCGCCAGCGAGCACGCGGAAATCGAGCGGATTCTGCGCATGCTCTCCGCGCAGGTGGCACCTGATGCACCTGCAATGGCGGACAATCTGGCAATTCTCGCACAGCTGGACTTTGCATTTGCCAAGGCGTCGCTGGCCCGGGAGATGTTCGCTGTGGAGCCCAAGATCAACAGCGAGGGCCGCATCAAGATCGTTCGCGGCCGCCATCCGCTGATCGATCCGCAGAAGGTCGTTCCGCTGGACATCCGCCTGGGCGAGGACTTCACCAGCCTGATCATTACCGGCCCGAATACCGGCGGCAAGACGGTCACGCTCAAGACCACCGGTCTGTTTACACTGATGGCACAGGCAGGATTGCAGGTTCCGGCGGAATACGGCACAGAGCTGGCGGTGTTTGACGACGTCTTTGCGGATATCGGCGATGAGCAGTCGATCGAGCAGTCGCTCTCAACGTTCTCCGGTCATATGAAGAACATCGTATCGATCCTGGAAAACGTGACGCCGGATTCACTTGTTCTCTTTGACGAGCTGGGCGCAGGCACCGATCCGACAGAGGGCGCGGCGCTGGCGCAGTCGATCCTCTCAACGCTCCTGACCATGCATACGCGCACGGTAGCAACGACGCATTACAGCGAGCTGAAGGAATACGCGCTGACCACACCTGAGGTAGAGAATGCATCTGTGGAGTTCGACGTGGCGACACTGCGGCCGACGTACCGCCTGTCCATTGGCATTCCGGGTAAATCGAATGCCTTTGAAATCTCCCGCAAGCTGGGTCTGCCGGAGTTTGTCATCGACAAGGCGAAGGATCTGCTCTCCAAGGAAGCGGTGCGCTTTGAGGACGTGATCGCCAATGCAGAGTATCACCGTCAGATCGCGGAGAAGGAGCGGCAGATTGCTGAAGAAGCCCGTCAGGAGATGGTGACGATCCGCAATCAGGCGGAGGCGGAGCGCAGAAAGCTGGAAGACCAGCGCGATCGCGCGATCAAGAAGGCGAAGGAAGAGGCCAAGCGCATCGTGGAGAACACGCGGCGAGAATCGGAGGCGATAATCGCCGAGCTGCGTGCAATGAAGAAGGCCGGCGGTGCGCAGGAGCATGAAATCCAGCGCGTTAAAAAGAAGATGGAGCAGGCTCAGGATTCGCTGGCGGAAAAGAAAGAGGTCGGAGGCGAGATTCCCAAGACCGTCAAGCCTGGCGACATGGTGCACATCGCCTCGATGGACGTGGATGCGACTATCGTCACCGCGCCGGATCCCAAGGGTTATGTGCAGCTGAAGGTGGGCATGATGAAGATGCGCGCGCAGCTGTCCGATCTGCGCACAATGACCTCGACACAGCAGATGATCAAAAAGGAGCAGAAGAAGCTCGAGCGCAAGAAATCGATGCGCGAACAGCGCGTGGATGTGACGACGCGTGCGGTACGGCAGGAACTCGATGTGCGCGGCATGGCACTGGATGAGGCGCTGCCGGAGGTGCAGAAATTCATCGATGATGCGATGCTCTCTTCGCTTGGTGAGGTATCGATCATCCATGGCAACGGCACGGGCATCCTGCGCGCAGGGATTCAGGAGTGTCTGCGCCGCCATCCGTGCGTGAGCAGCTTCCGCTTGGGCCGCTATGGCGAGGGTGAAACCGGCGTAACCATCGTATCGCTCAGATAGATTGGTGATAGTTTGGCGCACTTCGGGCTATGATAAGTCCGGGGTGAGCAAATGGAAGCAAAACGCGAAATTGCAGCGGGCGCCCTGCTGATGGGAACGCTCGCTGCGATTCTTTTTGTCGGCAAGGGAGCAGGCGGGGAGACGCGGACC
This sequence comes from Candidatus Ventricola sp., assembly GCA_051883755.1. Taxonomy (GTDB): domain Bacteria; phylum Bacillota; class Clostridia; order Christensenellales; family Aristaeellaceae; genus Ventricola. The sequence goes on along the minus strand of JBJEUI010000247.1, from coordinate 6,448 downwards.
GTCTATGCGCAGGGTGAATATGTGGCGTCGCTTGCAGGGACGGCGAGTCCTTTTGCCGATGTGGCCAATGTGGTGATGCCGTGCGTGGTCGGCGTGAGCAACCGCGCCAACACATACAGCATCATCAGCGGGCAGACGGAGCTGGTTGAGCAGTCGACCGGCTCTGGTGTCGTGGTGACGACACAGGGGCATGTCGTGACCAACTATCATGTCGTCGAAGGTGCAAGCGACGTACAGGTGCTCTGGCAGGGGCAGTATCTGAAAGCGGAGATCGTCGGCGTAGATGAGCTGACGGATTTGGCGGTGCTGCGCGTGATGGAGGATGTGGAGCTGCCGGCAGTCCGGATGGGCAATGCGCAGGATGTGCGCGTGGGCGACTGGGCGATTGTCATCGGCAATCCGCTGGGAAAGCAGTTTGCCGATACGGTGACGGTCGGCGTGGTTTCTGCACTCAATCGGGAGCTTGAAGGCTCGTCGATCGTCAAAATGCTGCAGACAGATGCGGCGATCAACTCGGGCAACAGCGGCGGGGGCATGTTCAACACGCGCGGCGAGTTGATCGGTATTCCGTCACTCAAGTTCAGTTCGTCCGGCAGCCGGGGCATAGCGAGCATTGAGGGCATTGCCATGGCCATCCCGATGGATGTGGTACAGCCAGTGGTCAACAGTCTGATCCAGTACGGCAAGGTGACACGACCCAAGCTGGGCATCTCGGTGATGACATTGCGCGGCAGTGAGGAGCCGACGGACGGTACGCTGCCGGCGGGCGTGTATGTCAGCGCAGTGAACAAGGGCAGCCCGGCTGACCTTGCGGGGATTCAGCCGGATGACATCATCATTCGCGTGGACGGCGAGCGCATCATGCTGCACACGGATTTGACGAACCACATTGCCAGCAAGCAGCCGGGGCAGACTGTGACGCTGACGGTTTACCGCATTCCGGGGCTTTCCGAGCTGACAGTGCAGGACCGTATACCCAAGGGAGAAGAGCTGGAATTCGTGATCGAGCTGCAGGTGAGCGCAGATACGACGCTGTAAAGGATGCGGCAGCATATCCTGTCCGCCGTGCGCATACGTTTGCGTGACGGCAGGGAGGGATGATATGCAAGCTTACGACCTGTACAGGGATATATCAGAGAGAACGCAGGGCGATGTGTACATCGGCATCGTCGGACCGGTGAGGACGGGCAAGTCGACCTTCATCACGAGATTCATGGAAAAGCTCGTGCTTCCCGGAATCGAGAACGCGCATATCCGCGCAAGGGCGCAGGACGAACTGCCGCAGAGCGGCTCGGGGCGTACAATCATGACAACGCAGCCTGCGTTTGTGCCCAACGATGCGGTGGAGGTGACGCTGCCCTCTGAGAACCGCGTGAAGCTCCGGCTGATTGACAGCGTCGGATATATGGTGGACGGCGCGTTGGGTACACAGGAAGGCGAAGATCTTCGCATGGTGCGTACGCCATGGGTTGACGGGGAGATTCCTTTCGAACGAGCAGCAGAGATCGGCACGCAGAAGGTCATCGGGGAGCATTCAACGATCGGGCTGGTTATCACGACGGACGGTACCGTGACGGATCTGCCGCGAAGCAGCTATGTGCCGGCGGAGGCGCGCGTGATTGAAGAGCTCAAGGCGCTGCAAAAGCCGTTTGCCGTGATCCTGAACACGGAAAACCCGGCCAACGCCAAGACGCAGGCACTGCGCAGAACGCTGGAAAACGACTACGGTGTGCCGGTGGTGGCGCTGAATGTCGCGCAGATTGAGGAAGAGGATATCCGCGGCGTATTGGAAAAGGTGCTTGGGCAGTTCCCGGTGGTTTCCATGAGCATCCAAACGCCGGAATGGCTGGGCGCGCTGGACAGCGATCATTGGCTGGTTGACAGCCTGATGAGCAGCCTTGCGGATGCGGCGCCGCAGAATCTGCGCATCGGGGATGTGCACTGCTTTGCGCAGAGCGTGGGAGAAAACCCGTATCTGGACGGCGTAACAGAGAAGATCATCGAGCACGGAAGCGGCTCGGCGTATCTGCAGATGAATCTGAAAGAAGGCCTGTTCAACCAGATTCTCGCTGAGCAGTGCGGAACGGAGATTAAGAGCGACGCTCACCTGCTCTCGCTGCTTCGCGAGTTGGTTGCGGCAAAGCGGGAATACGATCACGTCGCACAGGCTCTTCAGGCTGTGCGCGAGACGGGTTATGGCCTGGTGCCGCCGCTTCTGGAGGAAATGACGCTGCAGGAACCGGAAATCATGAAGCAGGGCGGAAGGTTTGGCGTGCGGCTGCGCGCAAGCGCACCCAGCCTGCACCTGATCCGGGTGGATATCCAGACGGAGGTTTCTCCGGTGGTCGGTACGGAGCAGCAGTCTGAAGAGATGATCCGCTACCTGATGGATGGCTTTGAGCAGGACCCGCAGAAGCTGTGGGGAAGCAACCTCTTCGGCAAGCCGCTCTCCGACCTGGTGCGTGAAGGGCTTTCCAACAAGCTCATGCATATGCCTGCAGATACGCAGCTGAAGGTACAGCAGACGCTGGAGAAAATCATCAATGAGGGGACGGGCGGAATGGTCTGTATCCTTCTATAAATAGAGACTTCCGGTTTGTTCTGATAAACAGACCGGAAGTCTTTATTTGTGTAAAAACAGTGGAAACCCGCTTTGCTCGAGAAAAAACTAACGAGAGGAATTTGAACAAAACGAGGTTTGCTTTTGTGCATTTGTATGCTATAATTAGTCGAAACATTTTACTTCAACCCCTGTTTCTTGTATGCTCAGGGATTGATAGAGCGAAGGGAGGAACTTGTCTGTGGCTACTACCCAGACATTTGGCGGCGGCGTCCATCCCCATGAGATTGGCAACGGCAAAGATTCGACCAAGTCTCAGCTGATTGTGAACGCGGCTGCCCCGGCTCGAGTGACGATTGCCATGTCCCAGCACCTGGGCGCCCCGGCGGCGTGCTGCGTGAAGGTGGGCCAGGTCGTCAACATGGGCCAGGTCATCGGCGAGGCGCAGGGCGCGATTTCTGCGCCGGTTCATGCGTCTGTTTCTGGTAAGGTTGTCGCGCTGACGACCTGCACGATCACCGGCGGCAAGAGCGTCCCTGCCGTTGTGATTGACAACGACTATGAGGATCGCTGGGATGAGTCTGTGAAGCCCTGCGAGAATGTCGACGCGCTCACCGCGGAAGACATTCAGAAGATCGCCCGTGACTGCGGTGTCGTCGGTCTGGGCGGCGCGGTGTTCCCGGCGGCTGTGAAGCTCGATACCAGCAAGCTGGATCCCAAGCCGGACACGCTCGTTGTCAACGGCAGCGAATGCGAGCCGTACCTGACCAGCGACCACCGCACGATGGTGGAAAACGCCGAGCAGATCATCGACGGCATCCGCTTTGCCATGAAGGCTACCGGCGTCAAGTGCGCCAAGGTGGGCATCGAGGACAACAAGCCGGACGCCATCGAGGCGATGAAGGCTGCTGCGACGGAGAACATCGAAATTGTTGCGCTGCCGGCGAAGTACCCGCAGGGCTATGAGAAGATGCTGATTTATGCGCTGACCGGCCGCAAGGTGCCCAATCGCGCCCTGCCCAGCGCGGTGCAGTGCGTGGTCATCAACGTGTCCACCTGCGCGGCGCTGTCTGCTGCGGTGCGCGAGGGCAAGCCGATCATCGACCGCGTGGTGACGGTCGCCGGCCGCGTGGCCAAGCCGTGCAATCTGCGCGTGCGCATCGGCGTTCCGCTGCTGGACATCCTTGATCAGGTTGGCGGCATGACCGAAGGCGTGCGCAAGCTGATCGTCGGCGGTCCGATGATGGGCAAGGCGATTCCGGATCTGAACGTGCCGGTGACCAAGAGCTTCAGCGGCTTCCTGGCGCTGGGCGATGAGAGCGTGAATGCGGAAGAGTCCGCCTGCATCCGCTGCGGCCGCTGCCTGCGTGCCTGCCCGATGGGCCTTGCGCCGGCAAAGATGGACGCGCTCGTCCGTCACGGCGATTATCAGGGAGCTGTGAACATTGGTGCGCTCAACTGCATGGAGTGCGGCTCCTGCACCTATGTCTGCCCGGCCAAGCGCGAACTGCTGCAGGCAATCCGCGTTGCCAAGGCGGTCGGCAACATCAAGGCTAAGTAACGGAGGAACGTAAAAATGTCTAAGTATATTGTTTCGGCTTCTCCGCATCTGCGCGATAATGTTTCGACCAGAAGCATCATGCAGGACGTCTGCATCGCGATGCTTCCGGCCTGCATCGCCGGCGTGCTGTTCTTTGGCTACCGCGCCACGATGATCCTCGCATTGTCCGTACTGAGTGCGGTTCTGAGCGAAAAGTTCTATTGCAAGGCTGCTCACATCAAGGACACCACCGGCGACTTCAGCGCCGTGGTCACCGGCATGCTGCTGGCGATGAACCTGCCGTCCACCGTGCCGTACTGGATGCCGGTGATCGGCAGCATCATTGCAATTCTGCTGTGCAAGATGATCTTTGGCGGCATCGGCCAGAACTTCATCAACCCGGCGCTGGCGGCCCGCGCGATTCTCGCGCTGTCCTGGGCGAGCCTGATGAACACCTTTGCCGCTCCGGCGTTCGGCAATCTGGCGGGTGTGGATACCATCGCTTCCGCTACGCCGGTTTCCGGCGCGGCTGCCGGCAACTTTACGCTGGCGCAGCTGGCGCTGGGCAACATTCCCGGCACCATCGGCGAGACCTGCAAGATCGCGCTGCTGGCCGGCGCTGCATATCTGCTTGTCCGCAAGGTCATTTCCTGGCACATCCCGGCAGCCTTCATCGGCTCCTTCGCGCTGTGCTACCTGATTGCTACGGGCTTTGACGTGAACGCGACGATGTATCAGGTGCTCTCCGGCGGCCTGATCCTGGGCGCGTTCTTCATGGCGACCGACTATTCGTCCTCTCCGGCGACGAACAAGGGCAAGATCGTCTTCGGTCTTGGCTGCGGTCTGCTGCTGTTCTGGTTCCGCTTCGGCAAGAAGGCCCCGGCAGAGTGGTGCTCTTTCGCCATCCTGTTGATGAACGTCGTGTCCCCGCTGATCGAGCGTGTGACCGGCACCAAGAGCTTTGGGGAGGTTAAGAAGTAATGGGTGATATTGTTAAGCTCGCGCTTCGTCTCTTCGTTTTCGCGCTCGTGGCTGCCGTGGCGCTGGCGCTGACCAACGAAGTGACCAAGGGCCCGATCGAGGCCCAGAAGCTCGCTGCCAAGATGGACGCGCTCAACGCCGTGCTCCCGGGCTGCGAGTATACGCAGATTGAATATGAAGGCCTGGCTGAGGGCAGCTCCCTTGACGAGATCTTCGAGGGCAAGGATGCTTCCGGCGCCACTGTCGGCTATGCGCTGACCGCTGCGCCGCAGGGCTACGGCGGACCGATCCCGATCACCGTGGGCATCAGCACCGAAGGCTATATCACGCAGACCTATGTCGGCTCTCTTCAGGAGACCGCCGGTCTGGGCACCCGCGTGGGTGAGGACGAGTTCAAGAGCCAGTTTATCGCGATCGCCGCTGATCCGGATACGCTGCGCGATGATGTCGACACCATCGGCGGCGCGACCATTTCCTCCAGCGCGTTCGTGAACGCCGTCTCTGAGATTCTGACCTATTCCAAGAATACCCTCGGCATTGCGCCGAACGCAGGCGACAAGGATGCGGTTCTCGCGGCCGCTGCCGCCGCTGCGGGCAATGCAGAGCCGGTTGTGACCACCAACACCTATGACGTCACCGGCTTTGGCCCGATGAAGGTCGAGATTGCCGTCGATGACGCGGGCAAGATCGTGTCTGTGAAGGTGCTCGAGCACAACGAGACGCCGGGCTTCGGCGCTGACCTGATCGCGGATACCGCGGTGTTCGATGCGCTGGTGGGCCAGGACATCGCCGGTGCGGCCATCGACGTGAAGGCCGGTGTGACGCTGACCAGCAACGCCATCAACAGTGCGCTGAAGGCTGCCGGCCCGCAGGTTCCGGCCGATCCGTACACCGTTAAGGGCTTCAACAAGTTCACTGTTGAAATCGCTATTTCTGACGGCAAGGTCGCTTCCGTGAACGTCACCGAGCACAACGAGACGCCGGGCTTCGGTGCCGACCTGATCGATGCGGGCTTTGATGCTCTGATTGGCCAGGATGCGGCGACCGCGCAGATCGACGTGAAGGCCGGTGTGACGTTGACCTCCAATGCCATCAACAGTGCACTCAATCAGGCTGCCATTGCCAACGGCATCGCTGTTGCTTCTGATGAAGCTGCTGATGTGAATACCTCCGCTACGGATACCGCTTCTTCCGAAACCGAGAAGGAGGAGGAGCAGACTGCGGGGAACGTGTACGAGGTGACGGGATTCCAGCCGATGAAGGTCGCCATCGACGTGGACGAGACTGGCAAGATCGTGTCCGTGAGCGTTGAGGAGCACAACGAGACGCCGGGCTTCGGCGCTGACCTGATCGGCGCGGGCTTTGAC
>JBJEUI010000246.1:0-30440 GCA_051883755.1 Candidatus Ventricola sp. | reverse complement strand
CTCAGGCGATCGCGCCGGTCTTCTTGAGCAGCGCGCGGACGGTATCGGTCGGCTGGGCGCCGTTCTTCATCCAGGTCTGGGCCTTCTCGACGTCGATCTTCAGCTCAACCGGATTGGAAACCGGGTTGTAGTAGCCGATTTCATCGACGAAACGGCCGTCACGGGACATACGCTCGTCAGCGACGACGACGCGGTAGAACGGCTTCTTCTTCATGCCCATTCTCTTCAGACGAATCTTAACCATTGTTGTATCCTCCTCAAATTCTCTCTTTGATAGAAATATATGACCTCAATCTTGATGATTGGCGGTGTTAAGGGAAATCCGGCTCAGCGGCCCATCGGGAAGCGGAAGCGGCCCTTTCGGCCCTTCATCTGATTCATCATCATCTTCATCTGCTTCTTGGCTTCCTCAAACTGACGAATCAGCTGGTTGACATCCTGCACCGTCGTGCCGCTGCCCGCTGCAATGCGGCGGCGGCGGCTGGCGTTGAGGATCTCCGGATTGCGGCGCTCCTTGAGCGTCATGGAACGGATGATCGCCTCGGGCTTCTTCATCGCGTCGTCGGGGATGTCGATGTCGCCGACATTGCTCATGCCCGGCAGCATCTTGAGCACGCCGGACAGCGGGCCCATCTTCTTGATCTGCTGCATCTGCGCGAGGAAATCGTCGAGCGTGAAGTCCGCGTTTCTGGCGCGCCTGGCCATATTCAGCGACTGCTGCGCGTCCTCCTCGCTGAAGGTCTCCTGTGCCTTTTCAATGAGCGTCATCATGTCGCCCATGCCCAGGATGCGGGAGGCCATGCGCTCGGGGTGGAACGGCTCGATATCGCCGAGCTTTTCGCCCGTGCCGGCAAACTTGATCGGCTTGCCCGTCACCGCGCGCACGGACAGCGCCGCGCCGCCGCGGGTATCGCCGTCCAGCTTGGTGAGGATCACGCCGGTGATGCCCAGCTTCTCGTTGAAGGTGTTGGCGACGTTCACCGCGTCCTGACCGGTCATCGCGTCGATGGTCAGCAGGATCTCGGTCGGACCGACGGCCTCGCGCACGCGGGCCAACTCGTCCATGAGCGTCTCGTCGATGTGCAGGCGGCCGGCGGTATCCAGGATCACCACGTCGTGCTGGCGGCTGCGGGCGTACTCGACCGCTTCCTTCGCCGTCTGCACCGGATCCTGCGTGCCGCGCTCGAACACCGGCACGCCGACCTGTCCGCCCACCACCTGCAGCTGCTTGATGGCGGCCGGACGGTAGATATCGCAGGCGACCAGCAGGGGCTTCTTGCCGTCCTTCTTGAGCCAGTTCGCCAGCTTGGCGCTCATCGTGGTCTTGCCGGCGCCCTGCAGGCCGCAGAGCATGAACACGGTCACCGGCGAGGAGCTGAACTGAAGCCGCGCGTTGCTGCCGCCCATCAGCGCCGTCAGTTCCTCATTGACGATCTTGATGATCTGCTGCTGCGCGCTCAGGCTCTCCAGCGTCTCCTGGCCCACGCAGCGCTCCGTGGCCTTCTTGACAAAGTCCTTGACGACCTTGTAGTTGACGTCCGCCTCCAGCAGCGCCATGCGCACCTCGCGCATGACAAGCTTGACGTCTTCCTCCGTCAGCTTGCCCTTTCCGCGCATCTTGCCAAAGGCCTGCTGCAGTCTCTGCGTCAATCCCTCAAAGGCCATCTTACTCCTCCTCTTCCAAAAGCAGCCGCTCAAGGATCTCCCTTGCGCGCTGCGCCTGCTCCCCGGGCGCATCCCGGAGAATATCAAGCCCTTCGCTCAGTCCTTCGGTCAGCCTGCGGTAGCGCCTGGCCAGCCCCAGCTGCGCCTCGTAGCTCTCCAGCTGATGCGCGCCCTTGCGCACCGCATCGTGCACGCCCTGGCGGGAGATGCCCTCCCGTGCCGCGATCTCCGAGAGCGAGAAGTCCTCCTCGCAGTAGAGCGTCAGCAGCTTCTGCTGACGTTTCGTCAGCAGCGGGCCGTAAAACGTGAGCAGCCAGCCGGTTTCCAGTCGATTCTCCACAGGTTCCTCCGTAAAGTGAAAACACTTGACAGCCTGCTCATTATACGTCAGCGCGCGCAGTCTGTCAAGTGTTTTTGCTTTACATCTTCAGTTTTTCTTCGAGTTTTTCTTCGATTTCCCGCTCCGCCGCGGCAATTGCCCGCGCAATCTGCGCGCCGTCCAGCGCGCCAGGCGGCAGGATCGGCCCCGGCTTGCCCTCGCCCACGCGCTTGTGCAGCCAGGCCACGTCGTGCCACTGATCAAACTTCCAGCCCGTCTTCTCGTGCAGGCCGATCTGCCGGTAGCCGAGCCTCTCGTGCATCGCGATGCTTGCCCTGTTGCTGGCCGTGATCACGCCATAGAGGTTGACATAGCCCTGCATCGCCAGCAGCGTCTCCAGCAGGCGGTACAGCGGCGCGCCCAGCCCCCTGCCGCGCCGGCTCTCGGCCAGATAAATGGACAATTCCGCATTCCAGGCGTAGGCCGCGCGCTCGGCCTGCCGGTGCGCGTACGCATAGCCGGCCAGCTCGCCGTCAATCTCCAGCACCAGGTAGGGGAAGTCCGCGCCGATGCGCGCCACGCGCTGTGTGAATTCCGCGAGCGAAGGTACCTCGGTTTCAAAGGTAATCGCCGTCTTCTCGATATACGGCGCGTATACCGCCAGAATTCCTTCCGCATCCCGCGTGGGATCGGCAAAACGAATCCTCACGCTCATGCTTCCTGCTGGCCCTTTCCCACGATCACGATGCTCAGGCAGACCAGCACCAGCGCCGCGCCGCAGCGCAGCAGCGGTGTGTCCGCGCCGCCGTAGAGCAGCAGCGAGAGCACCACGCCGAAGATCGGCTGCAGGAACATGTACGGGGCAATGCGTGAGACGGGGTTATACTTGAGCAGCAGCGCCCACACCGTGTATGCCACCGCGCTGAGCGCCGCCAGATACAGCAGCACCGCCGGCGCGCCGATGCCCGTGGGCTGCAGCCTGCCGCCCAGCAGAAAGCCCGCCGCCGCCATGATTGCGCCGCCGAGCATGAACTGCCAGCCGCTGAGCGCCACCGGGTCCTCCCTGGCCGAGAAGAGCTTGATCGTGCCCGCGCTGCACGCCGAGGCGATCATGGACAGAATCAGAAAGCCCTCGCCCGTCAGGCGCACGCCGCCGCTCACGTCTCCGCCCAGGTTCATGATCACCACGCCGGCCACGCCGACCGCGCCGCCGATCCACTTGAGCCGGTTCATCCGCTCGCTGCGGAAGATGTAGCACGCGATGAGGATCGCCACAAACGCGTTCAGGCCCTGGATGATCGCGCCCTTGACGCTGGTGGTGCGCGCCACGCCGATGTAGAACAGCACATACTGCGCGACCGTCTGCAGCATGCCGAGCTTGACGACCATGTGCAGGTTCTCCCGCTTCGGGCGCACGAGCGTCTTTCTCGGGAGGCTGGCAAACAGGATCGTCAGTGCGCCTGCCAGGAAGAAGCGGCAGCCGGCAAACAGGATCTGCGTCGCCGTCTCGCCGGAGGGAATGGCAAAGAGCTTATAGCCCAGGTTGATGAACGGAATCGCGCTGCCCCAGAGCGCGTTGCACAGAATCGCCAGGCCGATCACGACCGGCGTTCTGGCAAGGAGCGGTTTGTTTTCTTTCATCGGCTGTGTCCTCACATGCAAAATATACGGACAGTATAGCACCTTTTTGGCAAAATGCAAGTCAAACCACGCCTTCATTTGCGGTGGACTTTTGTACGGCTCTGCGGTACAATGGCGGTAAGCTTTTTGTGGAGGAATCGTCATGCTTCTCCTGTGTTCCAACGGATTATCCAGTGAAAGACTGCTCGCCAGTGTCCGCCCGACCGCCGCCGGCTGCACGTCGGCCGCCCTGGTCGTGACGGCGGACAACGAGTACAAGGAAAAGAACTACCATGTCAGCCGCTGCACCGGCGAGCTTAACTCGCTCGGCCTGCACGTTGAGGCGATCGATCTTGACAGGCAGCGCGCCGACCTTTTGCTTGGGTATGACGTTGTGGAGTTTATCGGCGGCAATCCCTTCTACCTGCTGCACGCCATCCGCCAGAGCGGGGCCGAACCGGTACTCAGGCAAATCGCCAAAACGAACATCCTGATCGGCTGGAGCGCCGCTGCCTTCGTCTTCGGCCCGTCGCTCGAGCTGGTCAGCCGTTATTCGCCGGAGATGAACTTTCTCGAGCTGACGGACCTGACGGGGCTCGGGCTGACAGACGTCGAGGTTCTGCCGCATTACAGCAAATTCCTCAAACGGATTCCCCGGTTTGAAGAGACCTGCCGCGCGTACGAGGCCGAGCGTCACACGCATGTCATCCGGCTTGACGATGGGGATGGCGTCTTTCTCGACGGAAACGGGAAGCTGCTCTCCCGGATACAGGCGACGTCTTGACAGATTCCTTTGCCTTCCGATATAATGGTCAGGCATCCTTTCCAGCGAGGTAACGCACATGAAAATCCTGATCATCGACGGCCAGAGCGGCCGTCTGGGCGCGCAGATCATCGAGGGCCTGCGAAAGGCCGGCCTCTCCCAGCCGCATGTCATCATTGCGGTGGGCACAAACGCACTGGCCACCAGTGCCATGATCAACGCGGGCGCAGATCAGGGAGCCACGGGCGAAAACCCCGTCGTGGTGCAGTGCAGAAGCGCAGACGTCATCGCGGGCCCCATCGGCATCACGCTGGCTGACGCGATGCTTGGCGAGGTCACGCCCCTCATGGCCGCCGCCGTGGGAAGAAGCGCCGCGCAGCGCGTCCTGATCCCCTCCGACCGGTGCGCAACGTTTGTCGCGGGCGTCCAGATGATGACCAGAAAGCAGCTGGTCGACGCGGCCGTCGATCACATTCTGCAGACCCTTTTCGCGGTGGAAGGCCGCACGTCAACCCATCCATAACGGCGTCATGAAGGCGCTTCTCCCGTCCCAGATCGGAAACCTATCATATTCAAAGGGAGAAGAATCATGAACACGAACACCATCCGCATCCAAAAGCTCGTCCTCGCCGCCCTCTGCCTTGCCCTGTGCATGGTGCTGCCCTTCCTCACGGGCCAGATTCCCGAGATCGGCAACATGCTCTGCCCGATGCACATTCCGGTGCTGCTGTGCGGCTTCCTCGTCGGCCCGTTCTGGGGCGCCGTGGTCGGTCTGGTCGCGCCGCTTTTGCGCTTTGCGCTCTTCGGCATGCCCAAGCTCTTCCCCACCGGCATCGCCATGTGCGCTGAGCTGGCGGTCTACGGCGCGGTGAGCGGCCTGCTCTACGCCAGGCTCCCGCGCAAGACGGTCAATCTCTACGCTTCGCTGCTGGCGGCCATGCTGCTGGGCCGCGTCGCGTGGGGCGCCGTCCGTCTGCTGCTGTCCGGCCTGTCGGGCTCCGCGTTCACCTGGGCTGCCTTCATGGCCGGCGCATTCACCACAGCCATCCCGGGCATCATCCTGCACATCGTTCTGATTCCGGTCATCGTGCTCGCGCTGCAGCGCGCGCTGCCGTGGCTCAGGAGCATCCGGTAAGCGAATACGTCAAACGGCCCTCCGTCATGGAGGGCCGCTTTGTTATTTGCGTAAAGTTGCTTTGGGGAGCTTAAGCGAACGAAGACCTCATCCGCCCTTCGGGCACCTTCCCCATAGGGGAAGGCAAAGTTTGTTGAAGACTTTGCAGTAAATCAGCCTTCCCCTCTGGGGAAGATGGCTTGCCGCAGGCAAGTCGGATGAGGTCTTTCGTGAACAATAGCACCCTATCGCGCAATAAGATCATTGCCACTGCGCGTACATCTCACGCATCCACCCGCAGACGTCCATCTCATAGACGGCCTGCAGGTTTTCGCGCGTCAGCGTCTCGCCGATCGTTCCCTGCGCGGCGCATTTTCCGCGGTCCATCAGCACCGCATGCGTGCCGTACCGGCGCGCAAGGCTCAGATCGTGCACGACGGACATCACCGCGCGTCCCGGCGTTTCCAGCCACCGGCCGATCAGGAAAAAGATATGCTTCTGATACACCAGATCCAGATGGTTGGCCGGCTCGTCGAGGATCAGTATCTGCGGATTCTGTGCAAACACCTGCGCCAGAAACGTCCTTTGCAGCTCGCCGCCGGAGAGCGTGAGCACGCTGGCGCTGCGCAGCTGCGTCAGGCCCGTCAGCTCAAGCGCTTCCTCCACGCGCGCCTTTCCTTCCGCGTCGCCGCCGGACAGGAAGCCGGAGGCGTGCGCATAGCGGCCGAGCGACACCACCTCCTCCACCGAATAGGCGTAGCCCACGCTGTGCTGCTGGGATAGGACGCCGATCATCCGGGCGAGCTGCGCCGGCTTGTAGGCGCGCACGTCCCTGCCGCCGAGCGTGATGCTGCCCGTGTAGGGCACGCCCTGTGAGATCGCACGGATCAGCGTGCTCTTGCCCGCGCCGTTGGGGCCGACGAGCATGAGCCATTGCCCGGCATGAAGCGAAAGGGAAAGGTCGCCAACGATCGTCTGACCGTCCAGACGGACCGTGATGTGTTCGGCTGTCAGCATGGGCACCTGCCCTTTCTCTGGCTGTAGAAGACGGCGATAAACGCCGCCGCGCCGACCATGGACGTCACCACGCCGATGGGCAGCTCGATGGGGCGCAGCAGCGTGCGCGCCGCCAGATCCGCCAGCAGCAGGAACACCGCGCCGGAAAACATGGAGGCGGGCAGCAGCCTTTGATGGTTCGGCCCGAAGAGCATGCGCGCCATGTGCGGCATTACCAGGCCCACAAAGCCGATCGTTCCGCCGATGGACACGCATACGCCGATGAGCACGGAAACCGACACCAGGATGACCAGCTTGACACGTCTGACATTCACGCCGATGTGCCGCGCGTCGTCCTCCCCGATGGCGAAGGCGTTGAGCTCCCTTGCGCAGCGCAGGATGACCCCGCCGCACACGAGCAGCGCCAGCGCGAGGATTTTCGCATGCGCATAGCCTGTACCGGAGAGCGAGCCCATCGTCCAGAACGTGATGGAGCGCACCTGATCGCCTGCGAAGGCGATGATCAGCGTCATCAGGCTCGAGGCAAACATGGAAAAGATCACGCCGATGAGGATGATGCTGTTGGTGGAAAGCGACCGGTCCAGCACATACGCGAGCGACAGAATCAGCATCAGCGACAGAAAGGCGAAGAGCATCGCCAGCACCATCACGCCGCCATAGGCCGTTCCCGGGATCTGCACGCCGAACGCCAGCGCGATCACCGCGCCCAGCGACGCGCCGGAGGACACGCCGAGCGTGGAGCCGTCCGCCAGCGGATTGCGCAGCAGGCCCTGCATGGCCGCGCCGCACAGCGACAGCGCCGCGCCCATCAGCGCCACGTTGAGCACGCGCGGCAGGCGGACGTTGAGGATGATGTTGCCGCTGACGCCCGCAGGCAGCTCAAGCCCCCGCAGCGCGCGCCAGATGACCGCCGCCGTGTCGGCAAGCGGGATGGACACGCTGCCCGCGCAGACGCACAGCAGCATCACCGCCATCAGCACCGCCGCAAACAGGACGGCCATGCCCGGGGAAAAGCGGTCCGGTCTCATTCTTCCTCCGCTTCAGCAGCGGTGACGAAGCTGTACAGCTCGAGCGCCGCGTCCTTGAGCCGCGGGCCCGGGCGGGAAATGGCGTTGGAATCCGCGTTGAGGATGCTGCCGTTTGCGACGGCCTTCAGGCTGCTCCAGCCCGTGCGGCTCATGATCTCCTCCACGGGCGTGGGGCCTTCGCCGAAGTACATGGCGATGGTCACGATGTAGTCCGGATCGCGGGCGAGCACCTGCTCCTCGGACACAGCACTCCAGCCGTTCACATCCGCAAAGGCGTTGGTCAGGCCGCACATCGCCGCCAGCTCGTCCATGAAGGTGCCGGCGCCGGCCGTCCACAGCCCATACTGGAGCGGAGACACCTCAAAGTACACCGTCTTGCCGGACGCCTGGCTGGCGATGCCGTCGAAGGTCGCCTGCATATCCGCAATCAGCGCCTCTGCCTGTGCGTCCAGGCCCGTCAGGGAGCCGATCATGCGGATGGCCGTATACACGCCCGCGATGTCGTTCGCGTCGCTGATGACGACCTGCACACCGTTCTGCGTAAGGATTTCGATCTGCTCCTTCGTCTGGGCCATGTCGCTCATGAGCACGACCTGCGGCTCCAGCGCCAGGATCTCCTCGATGTTGGTCTCCGCGCCGGACTGCACGACCGGCAGCGCGGCGATCGTCTCCGGATAGTCGCAGTACTCGCCGCGGCCGACGAGCAGCGCCTCGCCGCCCAGCGCGCACAGGATTTCGCAGTCGGACGCTGTCAGCGCGACGATGCGCTCCGCCGGCTGATCAAGTGTGATCTCACGGCCATACATGTCAGTGACGGACGTGCTCTCGGCGCAGGCGCAGCTCAGGCAGAGCGCCAGCAGCGCGGCGAGAAGCAGAGAAACAAGCTTTCTGGACATAACAGTCCCTCCTCTTGATGGATCAAATGAATCAGCGGAAGGCGCAGGATGTTCTCAAACAAAAAACGTGCCCCTCCCTGAGGGACACTAAACAAACCCCATGGCGCACCGCGCCCGTGGTTTCCATAGCAACTCCCAACCCCAGAGGAATGATTCTTTCACGGTGTAAACAGGTCTCCCGGCTTGGCTTCATCCTACTTGCGTGCCTTCTCGCCTTTAGGCAATGGCTCTGCTGCGTTCGTCTGCTTCACGGTTACTGGGATAGCCCGGAAATCTCATCCGCATTCCCATGACGCGCCCGGTTTGGAGCGCGCCGCGCCTGATGGCGCAGATACACCGGCTATTCATTTGTCACAGCTATTATAATGCCGCGCGGCTTGTTCGTCAATCCATTTTGGTTTCTCCCCTTCCTGCAAACAAAGGAGCGCCGCTGCAAAGGAAATTCCTTCGCGGCAGCGCCCTTTGAAGGGGGCTGGTTCAGATCATCTGACGGTGCAGGATCGCGCCCTGATGCGCGCAGTCGATGGCCAGCACCGCGTCAAAGCACCTGCCGGCGCGCGCCCTGTCGCCCAGGCCATAGCTGCCCAGCGCGATCAGATACTCGCAGTGCGCGCGGTTGCGGACGGTCAGATCCTCGTCAAACAGCTGCAAATCCGGCAGGGACACGGCGAAATAATCGATCTTCACCTGATCGTAGTAGTGCTTCTCACCGTAGGCGATCAGCTTGTGGAAGCGGGCGCTGGCGTGCTCCCTGTCGCCCAGGGCCAGCGCGGCCAGTCCCTCGTAGAGGATCAGCTCCGCCGGCTGGTCGTTGTAGTACATCGCGCTGGCCGGCTCCTCATGGCCCGCCGCCGCACGGGAGAGATGGCGGGCCGCCGCCTCCTCATGGCCCAGCGCGCGCTCGCACAGGCCGAGGTAGTAGTAGATGTTGTTGTCCTTAGCACCCTCCAGCTTGCCCTCGCCCAGGTTGTGCGGGAAGACCAGCGCGCGCTCGAGCAGCTCTTTGGCATGAGCAGCATCGCCGCCCTCCAGCGCCCTGCGCGCCAGCTGCGTCAGCGCGAGAGCGTACTGCGTGGTCACCTTGCCCTCGCCGCCTTCCCACGGATGGAACTTGCGCTCCATGATGATGGTCAGCGCTTCCTCATAGCGGCCCATGTCGTTGAGCAGCGTGCAGTATTCCACGGTCAGATCGTCGCGGACAAACACGGTCTCCCGGTGGCTGTCAAGGAACGCGAAGCGCTCCGCGACCGGCATGCCGAGCTTGCGGTAGAGCTGATCCAGCTCCAGCAGCACGCGCGCGTCGCCCGTATCCAGCGCGTAGGCGCGCTCCATGCATGCACGGGCCTTCTGTGCCCTGCCCTGCTTGTTGTAATAGGCCAGCGACAGGTTGCGCCAGACCGTCGGGAACGCGGGATCCAGCTCGCTGCTCTTTTCCCACATGGCCGCCGCGCGGTCGTACTGGCGCTTGTCATACCACAGGCAGCCCAGGTAGTACGGCGCTCTTGCGTCCGCCGGGCTGTGCGCCAGCGCGTATTCGAGCGCGAGAATGTCCTCCAGCTTGTTGGGGAAGCAGTACAGGCTGTCGCGCTGCGCAGCATCTGCAAGCGCCTCGCCAGCCAGCTTCTCGTCAAAGCGGGCGGCATAGAGCGCCTTGTGATAGGCGAGCATCGGGCTGCCAGCCTTGCACAGATCGAGCACAGCGACGGCCTTTTTGTAGAAGCCGGCCTCCGCGTAGTCGATGGCGCACTCGATGTAGCTGCTGGCGCGGCCGCCCATCAGCTTCAGCGCGCCCTGCACGTCGCCAGACTCGATGCGGGAAACGTAGTCAAACGCATCCAGCTTCAGGTTCTGCGCGTACCAGTCCGCCGCCTCTCCGCTGCAGCCCAACTCGTCCAGGATCATCCCGCGAAGCGCGCGGGCCTTGAGGTTGTGGCCGTTCTTCACCAGGCTGCGGTCGATGTGTGCCAGCGCCTGACGCCAGTCCTCGCGGCGGCAGGCAATGGCGGCGAGATAGTAGAAGCCGGTCTCCTGCTCGGCCGCCGTCCAGGTGGCCTTGTAGAAGGCGTCGTAGGCCTCGTCATCCCGGCCCTGGTACAGCAGCGCCAGGCCGAGATTGAGGTAGGCTTCGCTGTCATACGGATTGGGGTTGCGCGCCGTCATGCGCGAAATCGCCGTGCGGAAGTGCGCCTCCGCCCCGGCAAACAGGCCGCGGCGCAGCAGCAGCGTACCATAGGCATTGTTGACGCGGATGTCGCCGGGATCGCGTTTGAGGGCTTCGAGATAATACGGATCGGGCAGGTACGTCGCGTGGCGGTACTGCTCGATGTGCAGACCCGTGAGGTAGAGCTCCTCGTTGGTGAGGATCTCCTCCGGCAGCTTCGCCGCGGGTGCGGGATCCGGAATCTTCTCGATCTTCCTGGGCTGCGGCGCGTAGTCAAGCAGCCTGCGGCCCTTCGCATCGTACACGGCGAGAACGAGCTCCGTCTCCGGCACGTCCACCGGCACGCTGTCCTTGAGCACATCCACCGGGCTGAGCGTCAGCGTCCGGTCATAGATCGCTTTTCCGCCGGCGGTGAGCACCACGCGCGCATCCCTGTACACGCCCGTGGCATAGACGGTGATCTCCGCCTTCCCATCGGCACACTCCAGATTGAGCACGGCCTCGGTGCTGGCGTTCTTGGCGCAGCCCGCCGCCTTGTAGGGCATGAAGTACTGGGTGAAGGTCTTCTCCTCGAAGGGCTTGAGCCAGGTGAAGTCCGGCTGGTTGTCGCAGAACATGCCGGTCATCAGCTCGATGTACGGGCCGTTTTCGTCGGTCAGGTTGCGGTCCCAGGCCCGGCCGAAATCGCCGCAGCCCCAGGTCCACTGCTTCTTGCCGGGCGAAATGTGATGATCCGCGATGTGCAGGATGCCCGCCCCGACGCCGTAATCATAGCCGCCGACAAAGTTGTAGTCGCTGTGCGCGCACATGTAGCTCGTGGGCACGGGGATGTTCCTGTAGCGGGAGATGTCCACGCCCGCGCCGTAGTCGTGCTTGTAGTAGACGCCCGTGGCGATGGGGAAGGTGGAGACGTCGCGCTTGCCGTGATCGTACACAGCGGTGACGTCCGGCGGGAAGACGGACTGCGTGTTGTCGTTGACCGCAACGGCCGGGTTGGCCCACCACAGGAACGTCTGCGGCAGGTTCGTGCGGTTGTAGAGCTGGCCCTTGATCTCGATGTACGCCCTGCCCGGGTAGACGGTAAAGGTCATCTTGCCCTTCGTGCCGTACATCTGGTCGACCTCGGAGAGCTCCACGGACTTGCTGCCGTCCGCATTCTCCACCACACGCCAGTCGGTCGGAGCGTAGGTGGTCGGGCGGTGGTGCTGCGGCCAGTTGAACTCGATGCCGCCAGAAATCCACGGGCCGGCCAGACCGACAAGCGCCGGCTTGATGACCTCATTGTAGTAGACGAAGTCATAGCCGTTGGTCTTGTCATAGGCACGCTGGATGCGGCCGCCCAGCTCGGGCAGCACCATCACGCGGATGTAGTCGTTCTCCAGCCATACGGCGGTGTAGGGCTGATCGACCTTCTCATCGAGGATTTTATCGACAACCGGCAGCGGATACACCTTGCCGCCGGAGCCCTGGTAGACGCGTTTTTCCAAAAACATGGGGTTCTTGTCCGCCTTGCCGATGCCGTAGGTGGGCAGCGTGATCTGCTCCACCCGGATTTCAGCCCGACCCGGAGTGTGTTCCATTGCTCAAACCTCCTGAATTCCGTGTTATACTAATTCGCAGTTAAAATGCCTAATAGAGCGCATCAGATTTTTCGCTCTGACGAAGCCGAGTGAAGTGAGGCGTTACTTACGGTACGTTGAACGGAACAAGGCAAAGTCAGAGCGGAAAAGATGGTGCGCGGATTAGGCCGCTTTAACAAGAACCAGTATCCATTCATCAGGATCATTATACGGCATGAACCGCCCGCTTTCAATTCAGTCCCGGCAAAAATCGTCAGATTCTCGTCAATACATTCTTATTGTCCGGCATTTTCGGGCTGCGTCAATGCTGATAAACCCGGTTTTCGCCCCCGTTATTGAACTGATCGGCTTTCTCATTGACAATGAATTGGCAATATGATATAGTCTGGGCAGAGCCGCACCCTGCGGCGCATTACTGACTGGAGAAAAAAGGAGGAAGACAGATGAAGAGGTTTCTGATTCTGGTGTGCACCTTTGTGCTGGCGATGAGCCTCATGTGCATGCCTGCATTGGCTGAGGCGCTGACCGACGGCGTGTATGAGGGCACCGGCGCCGGCTTTGCCGGCGAACTGAAGGTCGCTGTCACGGTGGAGGGCGGCAGGATCGCCCAGGTCGAGGTGCTCAGCCACAGCGATACAGCCGGTGTGTGCGATCCTGCGCTGGCGCAGATCCCGGCGGCCATTGTGGAGAAGCAGAGCGCGGACGTCGACGCGGCGTCCGGCGCGACCTTTACGTCCAACGGCATCATGGCGGCGGTGAAGAACGCGCTGAACCCGGAGGAAGAGGAGGAAAAGGCCGAACAGGTCTGCACGATCTCCGATCCGGACGTTCTGGTGGTCGGTGCGGGCATTGCCGGCATGCGCACGGCGATTGAGGCCTGCCGCAACGGCGCCAAGGTTGTCGTTCTGGAGAAGACCGGCGTGGTCGGCGGCACCATCGGCGGCGGCACGCTGATCGGCATCAACAGCAAGCTGCAGGCGGAAGCCGGCATCGAAGACGATCCGGAGCTGCTCGTGGAGGACGTCCGCCGTCTGAACGAGGGCTATCGCGCCCGCACCCCGGGCGTAGAATACACCTGGAACGAGGACCTGACCCGCTACTTCGCCGAGCACTGCGGCGAGGAGGTGGACTGGGTCGTGGATCTGGGCGTCGAATTCGCGTCCGAAAAGAACCGCACGCCGTCCCAGCCGACGCTGTATGAGCCGCTGAGCGTGAACCGCATTTCGAGCTGCGTGCGCTCTTCCCTGACGGACGTGGTGTACGGCGAGCTGGAGAAGTTCATCGAGGCGGGCCAGTGCTGCATCCTGTTTGAAGAGCCTGCGACCGAGCTGATCATGGACGGCGACGCGGTTGTCGGCGCCCGCACCGAGAAGGCGGACTATTACGCCAAGGCGACCGTGCTGTGCACCGGCGGCTACGGCCGTTCCGAAGAGCTGGTGACCCGCTATAACTTCAAGAACTTCACCACCACCTCCTACTGGTTCACCACCGGCGACGGCATGCTCATGGCGGAGAAGGCCGGCGCAGTGCTGAGCAACATGGACTTCCTGACGGCGTATGCCGGCGGCCTGAAGACCCCCGAGGGCGGCCTGACGCGCACGATGTCCATCCGCGTCAAGGACTTCCCGTACCTGGTCTTTGTCAACAAGGACGGCAAGCGCTTCGTCGATGAGATGGGCAAGGAGGACGGCTCCAGCTACGATGAGATTACGTCCTGGTGGACCAAGGGCGACAACATCGTGTACATCATGGTCGATCAGGGCATGGTGGATGATCTGAAGGCTCAGGAAAAGCCCATCATCACGGGCGACAGCGACTGGTCCAAGTTTGAGGATCAGCTGGCCAAGGGCAATATCCTCTACTCCGGCTCGACCATCGCGGAGGTTGCCGAAAAGGCGGGCATCAATGCCGAGAACCTGGAGGCGACCATCGAGAAGTACAACACCTATGCCGAGAACGGCTATGACGAGGAATTCGGCCGCACCCGCCTGATGAAGGCCTTCACCGGCGGCACCTACTACATCTTTGAGACCACTCCGTACATCATGATTACCGAGGGCGGCCCGCTGATGAACACCAAGGCGCAGGTGCTCAACCAGGAGGGCAATCCGATTCCGGGCCTGTACGAGGCCGGCGAGATCGTCGGCACGGCCAACGCCTTCGGCCGCACGACCATCGGCGGCACGGGCAATACCGGCAACCTCGTCTGGGGCAAGCTCGCCGGCGAGCACGCTGCGAAGTATGCGCTCGGTCTGGAGTAAGCATGCCATCTGCAAAGCTCCTGCCAATCAGACCATAGAATAAGCAACCTCCTGCTGCAGCACATCGTACTGCAGCAGGAGGTTTTCGCATGCCCACGGCATCACAGCCGCGGCGCCGTATCTGATACTAATTCGCAGTTAAAATGCCCAACAGAGCGCATCAGATTTTTCGCTCTGACGAAGCCAAGTGCAGTGAGGCGTACTGGAGGTACGTTGAACGGAACGAGGCAAAGTCAGGGCGGAAAAGATGGTGTGCGGATTGGGTCATTTTAACAAGAATTAGTATGAACTTATCCAAGCATCCAGCGATCCAGAAACGCCATCTGCTCCTGAGTATGGAACCAGTGTTCTCCGCCCTCCATGACCGCAGTCTCTGCGCCGCTCTGCGCTGCAAACGACTGAATCGTATCGAGGGACTGCAGATGATCCCGGCTTCCGTACAGAATCCTCGTCGGAATCCTCCAGGAAACGGGATGGCTTCTCACCCAGCAGAGATACACCCACGACAGGGTCTCGCCGAACGCCGTCTCGATCTGTCCCCGCTTGTGCAGCTCCGCCTCCGTCACATTCGCCCACTGCATCATGTCGGCAATCAGTCTCTCCATGTTCACGATCGGCGAGATGAAGTACGCCCTTTCCATCGCCTTGTCCCCCAGCGCATGCAGGGCAAAGAACGCGCCGATGCTGTTTGCGATGATGCTCACGCATGCATGCGTCCGGCTGAACGCATCATAAAACCGCGGGAACTCTTCCATGGCCTCCCACGGCGTTTCGGACTGATAGTCAAACCCGACCACATCCTCATCGGGAAAGAGCGCACTGTAATGATCGGCTTCTTGAGCGTTTCCGCCCTTTCCATGGATATAGATCATTCCTCTTTTCATCTGCGGTTCCTCCGTTCATGACCTCATTGTCTGTTGTCCGCTGCGCACGCATATGGCCTGCCGCTCAGAACAGATCCAGCGTGTTGTCCAGGTAGATCTCCTCTCTGACCTGCAGATGGTATTCGGGCTTCGTCAGGTAATAGAGCAGAAATTCCAGAATCAGGGCGCTTCCAAGACCCCGGCCCTCAATCTTGAAATGGGAAAAGCCCATGGGCAGATAGGTGTTTGCGATATCATCGACGCCGATGAACCCCGGATTGATCATGGCCCTGGAAAAACGATAGCCGCCGCCGGCATCGGGTGCAGTCTTCTTCGCGCCGCTCACATCCATCCCCATCAATCCCCTGACCGCAATGTCCAGCCGTGGTCGCCGTGATAGATCATCTGCCTGGTCATGCCGCCGTCGATGCAGATGTTCTCCCCGGTGATGAAGCCCGCCTTATCCGAGCAGAGGAACAGCACCATATGGGCAATGTCCAGCGGATTGCCCACGCGGCCGGCAGGCTGCTGAACGGCGTCTGCACCCGTGTAGACGGTATAATCGGTGTCAATCCAGCCGGGCGAAATGGAATTGACGCGCACCTTTCCGGCCAGGCTCACCGCCAGCGCGTGGGTCAGCGCGGAAATGCCGCCCTTGGCAGCGGTGTAGCTTTCGGTCTGCGGCTGGCTCATCCGATCACGGGAGGAGGAAATGTTGACGATGCTCGCGCCCTGTGCAAAATGCGAAGCAAACAGCTTGGCAAGATAAAAGGGCGCGGTCACGCCCACCTTGAGCGCATACTCGAATTCCTCATAGGAGCCGTTTTCAATGCCGCACATCTTCGGTGCGGCGTTGTTGATGAGATAGTCCACATGACCAAAGTCCGCGACCACCTTCCCTGCAAAGCGTTCCAGCGTTTCCCGATCCGCCAGATCGCCCACAAAATACGGGTTGTCCAGCAGGTCGATGACGCAGACCTTTGCGCCTTCCTTTTCAAACATCCCGCAGATGCACCGGCCGATTCCATGGGCCCCGCCTGTCACGACAGCGACCTTCTGATCAAATTCACGCACAGCCCTATCCTCCATGCTCACCGGGCCAACCTCTTCATCAAAGGATGGGTCCTGTTGATTGCCTTCATTGTACAACACCTCTGCGCGGCAGATCAAGAGGCTTTGAGGGCCGGCGCGCATGATATGCAGAGAGCAAAAAACCCTCCCGCCGCAGCCCGGGTTTCCCCAATGCTGCAGCAGGAGGGTGATTGACTGCCGCGCCGGAAGTGACGGCGTCCGGCCGGAAGGGTCAGCGGGGAGAAGCCCGATCAGCAGGTCGCGCCGCCGGTCTCGTGCAGCTTGGCATCGAGGATCTCCTGCTTGCGCGCGAGGATGTCGCCCTCGAGGATCTCCTTCTCCACATTGTCAAAGCCGATGCGGTCGATGGTGTCGGCGAAGCGCTCGCCGGTCTTGCCCTGCTCGCGGAACAGCAGGATCGCCTTCTCGACGGTATCCAGCAGCTCTTCCTCGCTGGTGAAGATCCTGGAGAGCGCCTTGCCCTGCGCAATCTTCTTGCCCCAGCGGCCGCCGAGGGTGACCTTGTAGCCCGGGGTGCCGTCCTCAATCGCGTCGAACGGGCACTTGCCGACGCAGCGGCCGCAGTTATTGCACACATCCTGGTCGATGGTGATCTCGCCGTCCTCCAGATGCGCGGCCTTCATCGGGCAGGCAATCGCCACCTGGCACTTCTTGCAGCCGTTGCAGGAGTCCACGTCGACGTTCGGGATCATCTGGCCGATAATGCCCAGGTCGTTCAGGTCGGGCTTGACGCAGTTGTTCGGGCAGCCGCCGCAGGCGATCTTGAACTTGTGCGGGAGCTTCACAGTGTGATAGCCCAGGTAGAAGCGCTCGTGAATCTTCTCGCTCAGCGCGAAGGTGTCGTACAGGCCGTACTGGCAGGTCGTGCCCTTGCAGGAGACGACCGGGCGAACCAGCGAGCCGGTGCCGCCGGTGATGAGGCCGGCCGGCGCGATGAACTCCTGGAAGGCCGGGATATCCTTGAAGTGCACGCCGCGGACCTCGACGGTCAGGCGGGTGGTGAACTCCACGTCGCCGTTGCCGAACTTCTTGGCCGCCTCGGCGATAACCGCGGTCTGATCGGCGGTGATTTTGCCGTTCACGGTGATGATGCGGGCGTTGAACAGGTCCGTTCCCTTGTTGTTGAGGAAGCCCATGCCCTTGACGCGCTTGATTTCCGCTGCATTGATGGTGCAAGCCATAGTATCTCTCCCTTTCTGTTATCTGAATCGCTGCTGATCATCGGCCTCGGGCGCAAATCAGCAGGATTTACAGAGCTTTATCGGTCATGCAGCCGGCGTCCCGCCGGTCTGATGGGTATATCGGTTTATTCGTCCACCGTGACGTCGCTGAACTGGCTGCCGCCCTCGAGGGTCCTGGTGTTCGTGTAGCCGAAGGCCTTGAGGCGGTTCTGCACGAGGTACGCGTTTCTGCCGCGCGAGCACACCAGCAGCACCTGCTCATCCATGCCGATCCCGTCGATCGGGCCGGTGACCTCGGAAAGGCCGATATGCTGCGCGCCCTCAATGGAGGGCTCCTTGGAGACGTCCAGAATGCGGTAGCCCTCGGCCTCACCGGCATTGTACTGTGCCGGGGTCATGGAGTCAAGCTTGCCCGCCAGCTTGTTCTTGAGGACGTTGAGCGCCTGCGCGAACGGATGGATCGCGGTGGAGAACGGCGGCGCGTACGCGAAGTCGAGCGCGTCGAGGTCATCGAGCGTCGCCTTCATCGTGATGCCCACAACGGCGATGTCGACGATCTTGTCCACGGCACCCTGGCCCATGACCTGCACGCCCAGCAGGCGGCGGGTCGCCTTGTCCGCGATCATCTTGATGGCCACGGAGCCGGAGCCCGGCATGTAGTGCGCCTTGCTGTCCACCATCACGATGACGCTCTCCGGGGCAAAGCCCTCTTCCCTGGCCTGCGTCTCGGTCAGGCCCGTGCGGCCCACGTCAAGGCCCGGCAGGCGGCACACCGCCGTGCCCAGCACGCCGCGGTAGGCGATGTTCGCGCCCATGATGTTCTGCGCGATGATGCGGCCGCTGATGTTGGCGGTGGAGCCCATCGGGGACCAGGCCGGCTTGCCGGTGACCGCATTGCGCACCATCGCGCAGTCGCCGGCGGCGTAGATGTCCGGATCGTTCGTCTGGCCAAGCTCGTTGGTGAGGATGACGCCGCGATCCATCTCGATGCCGGAGCCGGCGAGGAAGGCGGTGTTCGGGCGGATGCCCGCGCTCATCACGACCAGATCGGCCTTATAGGCCTTCTTGCTGGTCAGCACCCTGGCAGCCTTGCCGTCCTTGCCCTCGATGCCCGTCACCGTCACACCGGTGACGACCGGGATGCCCGCCTCGGCGAGCTTGCCCTGGATGTACTCGGCGCACTCGGGGTCAAAGCCCGGCAGCGCGTGCGGCGCCATGTCCAGCACAAACGGCTTGATGCCATTGGCCTTGAGGTTTTCCGCGACCTCCAGGCCGATGTAGCCCGCGCCCACGACGACCGCGCGCGCAATTCCGCCCCCGGAAATCATATCGCGCATGGCAATGGCGTCCTGCGGCGTGCGCACGAAGAAGACGTTGTCAAGGTCCATGCCCTCAATCGGCGGCTTCACCGGGCTGGCGCCGGTCGCGATGACGAGCTTGTCGTAGCCGTACACGGTCTCCTCGCCGGTGACGAGGTTCACCGCCGTCACCTGCCTGGCCGCGCGGTCGACCTTCGTCGCCTCGGTGCGAACGAGCACCTTCACACCGGTGAGACCCTCGTACTTCTCCGGGGTGTTGACGATCAGCTCTTCCTTGTTTTCAATGACATGGCCCACATAGTAGGGCAGGCCGCAGCCCGCATAGGAGATGTTCTCTCCCTTGTTGAGCAGGATCACCTCATTGCTGCGATCCTCGCGCATCAGCTTGGCCGCAGTCTTGGTGCCGGCGGCGACGCCGCCCAGAACAACAATCTTCATTTTACCGTCTCCTTCTTGCAAAATCCGCGTTTTCCATGGCCATCACTCTATGCTACGATCATATCACGCGCCGCGCGTCTTGTAAATTATGAATCTGTGAAGTCACAATTTGCTTTTTGTGAATGAACGCATAGCGCCGCTTTGCATGCAGCCTATCAAAAGAAGCGGGGCACGTGCCTCGCTTCTCTCTATGTTCATCTGTTCAGGCGCATCGCCGCCACTTCGCCGACCACAATGACCGCAGGCGCCTTCACCTGCGCCCTGCGCGCCTCCCCGGCAATGGCGCAAAGCGGCGCGCGCACATCGGCCGGATTTGGGGAATTGCCGCCCGAAAGCACCGCCGCAGGGGTATCCCCCGGCATGCCCTCATCCATCAGGCGCTGAGCAATGCGCTCCAGCTGCGCCAGCCCCATCAGAAAGACCAGGGTGCCGCCCACATGCGCCAGCTGCGCGAAGTTGTCCGTCAGCGCGTCCTGCGTATCGCTGGTGTGCCCTGTGATGATGTGCAGGCCGCGGCTTGCTCCCCTGTGCGTAACGGGCACGCCCATCTGCGCGGGGATGCCGATGGCCGAGGGAATGCCGGGCACCTCGCAACATGCGATGCCCGCCGCCATCAGCGCAAGCATCTCCTCTCCGCCGCGCCCAAACAGGTACGGGTCGCCGCCCTTGAGCCGCACAACCCTGCGGCCAAGCCGGGCCTGACGGATCAGCTCCTCGTTGATTTCCTGCTGGCTGGCAGAGTGCTGCCCGCTGCGCTTGCCCATGTATACGCGCTGCGCGTGCGCCGGCGCTTCCTCCAGCAGCTTCTCATCGATCAGGTCGTCATAGACAAGGGCATCGCAGGACTGAATCAGTCTCAGCCCGCGCACGGTGATCAGGTCGGCCGCGCCGCAGCCGGCGCCCACCAGATAGACCACGCCCTGCTTCTCTGCCGTATTCACAGCCGCGCCTCCGTTTCATGATTGCTCAGGCAGTAATACTGTCTGCCGTGCGGGGTATCCACGCCCTGCAGCGAGACGCCGAACACCCTGTCCACGACGCCGCTCCTTTCGATTGCATCGGGCGTGCCCAGCGCTTCCACACGGCCGCCGTTCATGACGGCAATGCGGTCCGCCGTGCGGAGCGCCATAGCGATGTCGTGCAGCACAAGCACGACCGCCTTGCCCTGCCCGGCCTGCGCGCGCGCCATGCGCATGACAGACAGCTGATGCTGCACGTCCAGATACGTCGTCGGCTCATCCATCAGCAGGGTTTGCGAGCCCTGCGCCAACGCCATGGCCAGGTAAACGCTCTGACGCTGACCGCCGGACAGCTCGGTGACATTCATGTCCTGATACGCCTGTGCGCCCACCTGCGCAAGGGCCTCGCGTGCAATGTCCATGTCCCGCCTGCTGTACTGCCGCGGATAGGAAAGATAGGGAAAGCGTCCGTGGAGCACCATGCGAAGCGCCGTAATCACCGGCGTGCTGCGCGACTGCGTGAGAAACGCGGCCTTCCTGGCGATGTCGCGGCGCGACAGCCTCTCGATCGGCACGCCGTCATAGAGCACCTCGCCGCTCTGCCTGCCGATCAGCCCCAGCGCCGCCTTGAGCAGCGTGCTCTTGCCGCAGCCGTTGGGCCCCAGCAGCACCAGCACCTCCCCCGGGCGGAAATCAAGCGAGACATCCGTGAGTATGCTCCTGCCGCGATATCCCGCGCAGAGGCTGCGGATTTCAATCATGGCCATGCCCTCCCCTGCGCACCAGCAGCAGCCACAGGAAGAACGGCACGCCCAGGAACGACAGCACAATGCCCACCGGCAGCTCGTACGGCGCAAAGATCACGCGCGCCAGCGTGTCGCACAGCGCCACCATCGCCGCGCCGCCCATGGCGCAGCCCAGCGTCAGCGGCAGGCTCTCTTCGCCGACGAGGCGGCGCATGATGTGCGGCACAATCAGCCCCACAAAGCCCAGCAGGCCCGAAAAGCTGATGGCCGCGCCGCACAGCGCCGCAGAAAGCGTCAGCAGCACGAGGCGCACCGGGCGCACATTCATGCCGAGGCCCTGCGCCGTCTGCGTTCCCAGTGCAAGCACGTCCATCTGGCGGGAAAGCGACAGGATCAGCAGCAGTCCCGCGAGGATCATGGCCCCTGCCGGAAGCAGCTGGGCCATCGACACGTTGACAAAACCGCCGATTTTGAAATCGGAATACCCGCTGAGCGCATCCGGCACGAGCGTGACCACCGCGTCAATGGCCGCGCCGAAAAGGTTGGACACCGCCACGCCGGAGAGCACCGTCGTCATGCGCGACGCGCCCGCCAGCTCCGACAGCCCCAGCACCAGCAGGACGCCCGCCAGCGCGCCGCCGAAGGCGACAAGCGGAGCGCCCGTCGTGCTCATGGGCCAGGCGGCGCACACAACCGCCACCGCCAGGCCCGCGCTGGCATTGACGCCGATGATATTGGGCGCAGCGAGCGGGTTGCACAGCACCGTCTGAATCACCGCGCCCGCCACGGCCAGCGCGGCGCCGGCCAGCAGCGCCGCCAGGGTGCGCGGCAGGCGGGTATATAAAATGATGCGCGCAGACACCGTATTGCGCTCTCCGTCAAACAGCGCCGAGACAATCTCCCCCGGCGCAACCCACACCGCGCCTACGCACAGGCTGAGCACGGCGCTCAGGACGAGCGCGGCAAGGAGAACCGCCAGCACAGCGCCGGTCTTATTCCTCCCCGTACAGGATCTGAGCGAGATTCTCATAGGCTTCTCCCCATCTGGCGTTGGGCTTGAGGTTGTACAGGCTGCTGTCCATCACGTAATACCGCCCTTCCCGCACGGCGGTCAGCGTCTGCCAGGCCGGATGGGAAAAGAGCGTCTTGTCCAGCACTTCCCTGGCCGCATCGGGCTCGGCACTCTGCTCGACGACAAAGATGTAATCCGGGTCGCAGGCAAGGATGACCTCCATGCTCAGGTTTTCAAGAAGGCTGTCCTCGCTGTCGGCGATGTTGACGCAGCCCAGATCCGCAAGCATTTCGCCCAGCACGCTTCCCTCGCTGCCCTTGACCTTGCAGCTGGTGGAGGAGGCGCGGATGTACAGCACCGTCGGGCGGCTGCCGTCCGCGCGGGCCCTGGCGGCATCCACCTGCGCTTTGATCGCTTCGCCGTACAGCGCATAGTTTTCCGGCTTTCCGGTCAGCTGTGTGCAGATGTCCAGCATGCGCAGATAATCCTCAAAGCAGTCCACATCGAAGTAGACCGCATTGAGCCCCATGGACGCAAACGTCGGCTCCAGTGCCACGTTCTGCGCGGTGGAGCAGCTGGCGATGACGAGCTGCGGATCGGAAAGCAGCAGCTTTTCCAGGCTGATGTTCTTGGTTGCGCCCAGGTTGATGACGTCCTCGCGCAGCGGAAGATCAAACTTGCGGAACGTGTCGTCCCCGGCAGCCACCAGCGAATCCTCGCCGCCGGCCAGGCACCAGATATCCGCAAAGCTGCCAATCAGCACGCTCACGCGCTGCGGGTTCTTCGGCAGGGTCACGCTTCTGCCCATGTCGTCGATAAAAGAGAGCTCCTCAGCCGCCGCTGCGGCAGCAAAAATCAAGAGCGCTGCCGCAAGGGCCGACAGCCGCTTCATCCATCGTCTCATATCTTTCTCCTCGTCTCTCAATTCCAAACGGCGTCATTATAACATCGATCCATACGCGGCACAATAGAAAACGCAGCCTTTGCGCGTTCGCAATTCTCAATGGGATTCTTCAAAAAAATAAATGATCCGCACAATCAGCCCTTCCCGGATTTTGTAAAATCGACGACAAATTTCCTCCAGCGGTCAGATTCTTTAGAAAAAGCAAAAACAAATGCACAATTCTGAATTTTTATGTATTGAATATTGCAATTTACGTGCGTTTTGGATATAATAACCGATCATAGAGAATCAATCTGAGTTGCTCAATTCAGATTCTCTGATTGACGGCTGTTCCCCAGCCTGAAAGGAAGGTACCTCTGATGAAGAAACTGATCGCATCCCTGCTGACAGCCGCTTTGCTCGTGATCGGCGTATGCGCACTCGCCGAGACGGACAAGCCAAAGGCTGCCGAACAAATCTATTATGACGTGTACAGCAGCGAATGGCCCACGCTGAACTACATGTACGAGTCCAGCTCTGAAATGTGTGCCAACACCATCGACACGCTGGTGGAGTATGACAACTACGGCATCCTCCGTCCCTGCCTGGCGGAAAGCTGGAGCTGCAGCGAGGACGGCCTGACCTGGACGTTCAAGCTGCGCGAGGGCGTCAAGTGGATGACCGCCGACATGGAGGAGTACGGCGCCGACGTGGTGGCGGATGACTTCGTCTACTCCGCGAGCCGTGTTCTGGACAGCACCCTTGAGCAGGTTTCCAAGACCAGCGACATCCTGTACGTCATCAAGAACGCTGAGGCCTACTTCAACGGCGAGTGCGAGTGGTCTGAGGTCGGCGTCAAGGCGATCGACGACTACACGCTGGAATACACGCTGGAGCAGCCGGTCGCCTACTTCGAGTCCATGCTCTCCTATGTCTGCTTCATGCCGTGCAACCGCGAGTTTGGCGAGGCCATGGGCGATGACTTCGGCACGAGCAACTACGCCAGCCTGTACTGCGGCGCGTACATCCTGACCGATTGGGAGCAGAACGCCTACCGCACGCTCAAGCGCAACCCGAACTACTGGGACATCGACAACATCCACATCGAAGAGCTGCACGAGACGTTCAACTCCGAAGCCTCGACGCTCAGCGCGGAGCTCTTCAAGCGCGGCGAGATCATGACCGCCGAGCTGACCGCCTCCGAGGCGCAGACCTGGCTTGAGGACGAGACCCTCTCCAAGATGATCCGCCCGAGCCGCGCGGCCTTCAACTACTCCTACTGGTACGCCTTCAACTACTACATCAAGGCGGCCGACGGCAGCTACACCTATCCCGAGGAATACGACCCGGAGAACTACTTCCTCGCCGCGCAGAGCAAGAGCTTCCGCAAGTCCATTTTCCATGCGTTTGACCGCGTGGCAGCGATGATGACCAAGGTGTCCGACGAGACCTCCGCGCGCAGCCTGATGATCAACACCATCACGCCTCCGGGCTTCTCCACCGGCGCCGGCGAATACACGCAGACCGGCAGCCTCGCGGCGATCTCCAATACCGATTCCTACAACCCTGATCTTGCCCTCGAGTACAAGGCGAAGGCCGTTGAGGAGCTGACCGCCGCCGGCGTCACCTTCCCGGTGAAGCTCTACATGCCCTACAACACCGGCAAGGCCGATCTGACGCAGCGCGCGCAGGTGGTCGAGCAGCAGCTGGAAAAGCTGCTGGGCAGCGATTACATCGACGTCGTTCTGGACGGCTATTCCAACGACGATTATCTCAACACGACACGCCGCGCCGGTAATTACTCCTTCATGGAGGTCTATTGGGGCCCGGACTACGCCGATCCGTACACCTTCACCGATCCCTTCCGCGTTTCTCAGAAGTATGCGTACATCTTCATGGGCAACGGCCTGGGCAAGGCCGCGACCGCGGATACGCCCGGCGCCCGTCAGGATCGTCTGGGCGGCTACTGGACGGATCTGGTCTACGACGAGATGGTCGAGCCGGCCTTCGCCGAGCAGGATCTGGCCAAGCGCTACGCCATCCTGGCCGAGGCTGAGGCATGGCTGATCGACGAAGCCTACGTCATCCCGTTCTGCATGGACGGCGGCGGCTATGTGGCCAGCTACCTCAACCCGTTCGAATCCCAGTATGCTCCGTTCGGCGCATCCGAGAACCGCTACAAGTATCAGTGGATTTACGAATCGCCGTTCGGCATGGACGAATATGCCCAGCTGCTCTCCGATTGGGAGGCTGAGCGCGACGCCCTTCTCGCTGCGGAAAAGTAAATTCCTATGAAAGTCATCCTCCTCTGCGGAGGAGGATGATTTTTTCTTCATGGCATTGGAAAAAAATCTCACCGGTGTCATGGGAAAGCGCCTGTATTCATACTAATTCGCAATTAAAATGCTTAACAGAGCGCATCAGATTTTTTGCTCTGACGAAGCCGAGTGAAGTGAGGCGTACTGGAGGTACGTTGAACGGAACGAGGCAAAGTCAGAGCGGAAAAGATGGTGCGCGGATTAAGCCATTTTAATAAGAATTAGTATCAGGCATTTTTCCATGACATCGGCCGCCCGAAGGAGGGACTGGCTTGCTCAGGTATATTCTCAAGCGGTTAAGCGCCGCCATCGTGTCCATGTTCATCGTCATCACGGTTGTCTTTCTGCTGATGCGGCTGATGCCCGTAGAGGGCTATTTCGGCGGCCGCGCGGACAGCATGACCGAGGAAAACAAGCAGAAGATCCTGCAAAACATGGGCCTGCTCGATCCGTGGTACAAGCAGCTCGTCAATTTCTACGACGATCTCATCCATCTGGACTTCGGCCGCTCCGTGACGCTTCAGCCCAAGACGCCCGTGACCAAGATCCTTGCCAAGAAGCTCCCCTACTCCGTGTACTTCGGTCTGGGCGCGATTGGCATTTCGCTGGTGCTGGGCTGCACGCTGGGCGTCCTGATGGCCCGGCGAAAGGGCGGCTTCTGGGATAAAATCGGCACGGGCTACATCGTCATCATCAACGCCGTGCCGCCCATCGTCTATTATCTGATGATTCAGATTACCGTCACCGCTTCAACACCCCTGCCCATGCTCTTCAATGCCAACAAACCGATGAGCTATATCCTTCCGCTGATCTGCATGGCGCTTGGCCCGACCGCCAACTATGCCATGTGGATCCGGCGCTATATGGTCGATGAGCTGAACCGGGATTACATCAAGCTCGCCCGCGCCAAGGGCATGCCCAACAACGCCATCATGCGCCGCCACGTCATGCGCAACGCCTTCATTCCGCTGGCGCAGTATCTGCCCAGCACCATCCTCTTCACCATCTCGGGCTCCATCTACGTCGAGGCGCTGTTCTCCATTCCCGGCATGGGCGGCCTGCTGATTAACGCCATCCAGAAGCAGGACAACCCCGTCGTGCAGGCCGTGGTGCTGCTGTATGCGATCGCGGGCGTCTTTGGCCTGCTGCTGGGTGATATCGCGATGGCCATCTGCGATCCCCGGATCAGCCTGTACAAGAAGGGAGGCAGCCGCTGATGCTCAGCCTTTTCAAGCGCGATGCGAAGAAAAAAGAAAAGCCCTCCGCATCCATTCTGGAAACCTATCCCGACAAGCTGCCGGATGAGATTTTCGAGCGCGCCGCTTATGACGCCCAGGCAGGAGAACGCGGCGGCTACTCCAATTATTCCTACTGGGGCTCCACCCTTCGCATGTTCCGCAAGAACAAGGTCGCCATGTTCTTCCTCTGGCTGCTTCTTGCGCTGCTGCTGTTCACCTTCATCCAGCCGCTTTTGCCCGGCCAGCGGGATCCCAACCTGATCAACAACGACCCTGAAACGGGCTTCATGCTCAAGAATCAGCCGCCGAGCGCCGAATTCTGGTTCGGCACCAACGCCATCGGTCAGGATTTGTGGAGCCGCCTGTGGAGCGGCACGCGCACCTCTCTGTTCATCGGCGTGGTGGTCGCCTTCTTTGAGGCGCTGATCGGCATCCTCATGGGCGCGCTGTGGGGCTATGTGCGCAAGCTGGACCGCCTGTTCACCGAGATCTACAACGTCATTGACAACATCCCCACGACCATCATCCGCATGCTCTTTGCGTACATGCTGCGCCCGTCGCTGTTTACGGTCACGTTCGTGATGTGCCTGACGGGCTGGTTCTCCATGGCGCGCTTCATCCGCAACCAGATTGTCATCATCCGCGACCGCGAGTACAACCTCGCCTCCCGCTGCCTGGGCACGAAAACCCAGCGCATCATCACGCGCAATCTGCTGCCCTACATGGTGTCGGTCATCATGCTGCGCATGGCGCTGGCCGTCCCCGGCGCCATCGGCACGGAGGTCTTCCTGACGTACATCGGTCTGGGCCTGCCCGTCACGATTCCGTCCCTGGGCAACCTGATCAACGAGGGCAAGCAGGTCATGCTCAACGCGTCGCTGGTCTACCAGCTGTATTTCCCGGCAATCGTCATCTCCATCATCACCATCGCGTTCTACATGATCGGCAACGCCTTCTCAGACGCGGCGGATCCGCGCAACCATGTGTAAGGGAGGGCTTGATATGGCAGAACCCATTCTATCCGTCCGCGACCTGGTGGTTCGCTTCTCCCTGCGCGGACAGACGCTGACCGCCATCCGCGGGGCATCGCTTGATCTGTACAAGGGCGAGAGCCTGGCCATCGTCGGCGAAAGCGGCTCGGGCAAAAGCGTGCTGACCAAGTCCTTCATGGGCATGCTCGAGCGCAACGGCCGCATCGAAGGTGGATCGATCCTCTTTGACGGCGAAAACATCGCGAGCTATTCCACCGAAAAGGAATGGCTCCGCATCCGCGGCAGGCGCATCGCCATGGTCTTCCAGGATCCGATGACCGCGCTCTCGCCGCTGATGCCCGTCGGCAAGCAGATTGCCGAGACGCTGACGCTGCATCAGGGTCTGCGCGGCCGTGCGGCCAAACAGCGCGCCATCGAAATCCTCCGCGACGTGGGCATCACCGATCCCGAAAGGCGCTATAAGCAGTACCCGCACGAGTTCTCCGGCGGCATGCGCCAGCGCGTGGTCATCGCCATCGCCATCGCCTGCAGCCCTGAAATCCTCATCTGCGACGAGCCGACCACCGCGCTGGACGTCACCATTCAGGCACAGATCCTTCAGCTGCTGCGCGAGCTGCAAAAGCAATACGGCCTGACGCTGATCTACATCACGCATGACCTCGGCGTTGTCGCCAACGTTGCGGACAGAATCGCCGTCATGTACGCGGGCGATATCGTGGAAATCGGCACGAGCGAGGAAATCTTCTTCGATTCCCGGCATCCGTACACCTGGGCGCTGCTCTCCTCCCTGCCCCAGCTCGGCGAGCGCGGCGAGGATCTCTTCGCCATCGAGGGCACGCCGCCGAACCTCTTCAAGCCCGTCCGCGGCGACGCCTTTGCGCCGCGCAATCCCTACGCGCTGAAAATCGACTTTGAATACCGTCCGCCCTATTTCAAGATTTCTCCGACGCACAAGGCGCGGACATGGCTGCTCGATCCCCGCGCGCCGCGCATCGAACGTCCGGCCTGCCTTGACCGCATTGCAGAGATGGGAGTGTATATCCATGACTGAAGCCCCTGAAAAAGAAGTGCTGCTGAGCGTCCGCAACATCGGCGTGACCTTCGGCCGGGGTCATTATGCCTTCCACGCTGTCCGCGGCGTCAGCTTTGACATCTATCGCGGCGAGACCTTCGGCATCGTCGGCGAGAGCGGCTCGGGCAAGACCACCATCGGCCGCACCATCATGCGCATTCAGCCCCTCTCCGCCGGCGAAATCCTCTTCAAGGGGCAGCGCATCAGCGGCAAAATTCCTCACGCGCTCGACCGGGAAATCACCACGCAGATCCAGATGATCTTCCAGGATCCCATGGCCTCGCTGAACGAGCGCGCCAAGGTGGAGTATATCGTCGCCGAGGGCCTGTATGCGATGCACAAGCACGTCAGCCGCGAATATGTCAGCGAGGCTGTTTCAAAAGCGCTGTCCGATGTCGGCCTTCTCCCGGAGTTTGCCAGCCGCTTCCCGCACGAGTTTTCCGGCGGTCAGCGCCAGCGCATCGGCATCGCCCGCGCCCTGATCATGGAGCCGGAATTCATCATCGCCGATGAACCCATCTCCGCGCTGGATGTCTCCATCCGCGCGCAGGTGCTCAATCTGCTCTCCAGGCTCCAGCGCGAGCGGGCGCTGACCTATCTGTTCATTTCCCACGATCTAAGCGTCATGCGCTTCATCTGCGACCGCATCGCCGTCGTGCATCTGGGGCAGATTGTGGAGCTGGCCGATACGGAAACCCTCTATCGCCATCCGCTCCATCCCTATACCCGCGCGCTGCTTTCGGCCATTCCTCTGCCGAATCCGCATGTCGAGCACAAAAAAAAGCTCCTGGTCTATGACCCGAGCATTCACGATTATGCGCAAAACCCTCCTGATTTCTGTGAGATCGAGCCGGGGCATTTCGTTCTGGCCAACCCGCGTGAATTGGAAGGCTATCGCCGAATGCTGGAAGCTTCATCCTGCTGAATGCCCGTTCCCCTGGAGGCAGCCTCCAAATTCATTGCATGATGAAAGCCCATGTTTTGCACGTCAGAACATGGGCTTTTCCAATGGTCTGAGCGGGACGGCGCATGCCGCTCCGCCTTGATTACAGGGCCTTGACCTCGATGCCCGCATCCGTGAGCGCGGCGCGGATCCTGCGCACGAACGCAAGCGCCTTTTCACCGTCGCCATGCACGCAGACGGAATCGGCGGTCAGCGGTACATCGACGCCGTCCACGGAGCGGACGACGCCCTCCTTCGCCATGCGGATGACGCGGGCGATGGCTTCATCCTCATCGGTGATCATGGCGCCGGGCTTGCTGCGCGGCACCAGCGTGCCGTCGGATTGATAACCGCGGTCGGCGAAGACCTCGTTTTTGACGCTCAAGCCGAGCGTGCGGGCGGCGCTGACCATGGCGCTGCCGGAGAGCGCGAGCAGCGTGAGCTTCGGGTTGACCTCGAGGATGCCCTCGCAGATCGCGCGGGCAAGGGCTTCGTCCTTCGCGGCCATGTTGTACATCGCACCGTGGGGCTTGACGTGGCAAAGCGGCACGCCCGCGGCGGTGCAGAACGCGCTCAGCGCGCCGACCTGATACTGGATGTACGCCTTGACCTCAGCCGGCGTCGCGGCGATGCTGCGCCGGCCGAAGCCCATGAGGTCAGGGTAGCCGGGATGCGCGCCGATGTGCACGCCGCTTGCTTTGCAGGCGGCGACGGTCTTCTGCATGACGATCGGGTCGCCGGCATGGTAGCCGCAGGCGACGTTCGCCGAGGTGATGTACGGGATGACGGCGCTGTCCATCCCGATGGTGTATGCGCCGAAGCTTTCGCCCAGATCGCAGTTGAGGTCAATGGAAGGCATGGAGAACACTCCTTTGCGGTTTACAACAGGTCGGGAAGTGCACGCGGCGTTACAGCTTCAGCACGGCGTTCTTCACGTCGGTGATGAACATGTGCCCCGGC
>JBJEUI010000245.1:0-6310 GCA_051883755.1 Candidatus Ventricola sp. | reverse complement strand
TGTCCCCGTTCAGCTGCGCCTGGATGCGGATGGTATCCAGCGTGTTGTACAGGAAATGGGGATTGACCTGGCTCTTGAGGTAGAGCATGGACATCTTCTGCTCGGTCAGCTCCGCGCGCAGGATATCCGGGTTTTCCAGAATCAGGTAGAAGGCCAGCGTGATCAGCGTGATGCCCATGCCGCTGATCAGCCAGGTATGATGAATGCCCTGAAGCGACGTTCCGATCAGCTCGACAAGGCACGCGATCCCGATGGCCATTTTCTCCCGCTTGTTGATGTCCCTCAGGTTTTTCAGCAGGAGGCCGGCGCCCAGCAGAAAATAAAATCCGACGCTGAGATAGCAGAACACCACATGAATGCCGTCGGAGTAATTGCCCTGCGGCGTGACGGCATAGTGGATGGGCAGCAGCATATTGCCCAGCTCCGCAAACACCAGATAGAGCCTGGCCGGCAGCTCCAGCTGCCCCGGCCTTCCGGTCTCGTTTTCCACCAGGATGGCAATATACCGGTAAAACAGGTAAAAGATCAGGATCATCGATCCGATGAAAAGGCGGTGAAACGCATCGTTGAGCAGCCGCGGCACCGTCTCCAGATGGTTCACCGTGTAGACGGTGATCCCGTCAAAGACCAGATGAAACAGCACAACGATCAGCAGCACCGAAAATGTGCGGTGGAGCTGCGTGTGCTTCTTTTCCGCAGAAAAATAAATAAACGCCACAAACGCCAGAACCACAAACAGCGCAATCTCCATTCTCAGCATGGGCTTCACTCCTTCTGATGCTATTGTAAGCCGGCCCTGCGCCGCTGACTAGGCTGCAAATTCGGCTGAATGTGTCGATTCTTCAGCTTCCCTCTGTTTTTTATCATACGCCGTCCGGCGCGTTTGTCAAGATCCGTCCGTTCATTCCGGCAGCCCGTGTGCATACAAAACGCCCCTGCGGATTGCTCCGCAGGGGCATATATCCATCGACAGGTTTTCCGATCAGTACATCTTCGCACCGGCCGGGATGTGATCGTCCAGCATCAGCAGGTGGAGCTTCTCCTCGCCCTCCTCCGTGTGGATGGCGGAGATCAGCATGCCGCAGGAATCGATGCCCATCATGGCGCGCGGCGGCAGATTGGTGATGGCCAGCAGGGTCTTGCCCACCAGCTGCTCCGGCTCGTAGAACGCGTGGATGCCGGACAGGATGGTGCGGTCCGTGCCGGTGCCGTCGTCCAGCGTGAACTGGAGCAGCTTCTTGCTCTTCTTGACCGCCTCGCAGGCCTTGACCTTCACCGCGCGGAAATCGCTCCTGGAGAAGGTTTCAAAGTCCACCGTGTCCTTGAACAGCGGCTCGATCTCCACCTTGGAGAAGTCGATCGCAGGCGCTTCCGCTTTCTCTCCGGCCACAGGGGCGGCAGTCTCAGGCGCTTCCTCCTGCTTCTGGGGCTTGGCGGCGCCCAGCGGCTTCATCGTCGGGAACAGCAGCACATCGCGGATGGACGCAGAGTCCGTCAGCAGCATGACCAGACGGTCCACGCCGAAGCCCAGACCTCCCGTCGGCGGCATGCCGTACTCCAGCGCGGTGACGTAGTCGTAGTCCACCTGCGCCTTGCAGTTCTTGTCGAGCTTTTTGCGCTCCTCCACCTGGCGCTCGAAGCGGCCCTTCTGATCGATCGGGTCGTTGAGCTCGGAGAACGCGTTGCCGAACTCCGTCGCGTTGATGAAGTATTCAAAGCGCTCGGTGAACGCCGGATCCTGCGGCTTGCGCTTGGCCAGCGGGCTGATCTCCACGGGATAATCGTAGATGAAGGTCGGCTGGATGAGGTGCTCCTCGACAAACGCGTCGAAGAACTCCGCCAGGATCGCGCCCTTGGTCGGCACCTCCGGCAGAGCGACGTTGTGCGCCTTCGCGCTGGCAACCGCTTCCTCGTCGGAGCCAATCTCGGCGAAGTCGACGCCGGAGTACTTCTTGACCGCCTCCACCATGGTCATGCGCTCCCAGTGGCCCAGATCGATGTCCTTGCCCTGATAGGAGATCTGCAGCGTGCCGCAGACGTTCATGGCCACGGTCTTCATCATGTCCTCGACCAGATCCATCATGCCCTGATAGTCGGTGTAGGCCTGATACAGCTCGATGGTGGTGAACTCCGGATTGTGCTTGGTGTCCATGCCCTCGTTGCGGAAGATGCGGCCCACCTCGTACACGCGGTCCATGCCGCCGACGATCAGGCGCTTGAGGTACAGCTCCGTCTCGATGCGCAGCACCATGTCCATGTCCAGCGTGTTGTGATGGGTCAGGAACGGACGGGCGGACGCACCAATCTCAAACGGCGTCAGGATCGGGGTATCGACCTCCAGGAAGCCGCGGTTATCCAGGAAGCTGCGCAGCTCGCGCATGATCTGGCTGCGCTTGGTGAAGGTGTCTTTCACCTCCGGGTTGACGATCATATCCAGATAGCGCTGGCGGTAGCGCACATCGGTGTCCGTCAGGCCGTGGAACTTTTCCGGCAGCGGCTTGAGACACTTGGCCAGCAGCGTGAGCTCCTGCACATGGATGGAGATCTCGCCGGTCTTGGTCACGAACGGAACGCCCTTCACGCCGATCACGTCGCCCAGGTCATACTTCTTGAACGCGTTGTACACGTCCTCGCCCAGGTCATCGCGCTTGAAATACAGCTGGATCTTGCCCGCGCCGTCGGCCAGACGGGCGAAGGAGGCCTTGCCCATGATATGGCGGCCCATCATGCGGCCCGCGACAGCGACGGTCGTCTCCTTCAGCTCCTCGTAGCGTGCAATCACGTCGGCGCTCAGATGCGTGACGTCGTACTTCATGATCTCATACGGATTCTTGCCGCTTTCAACAAGACCCTGAAGCTTTTCACGGCGGATCTGCTCCTGCTCGCTCAGCTCGGAGGCGGTAAGCATCTTTTCTTCAGCCATTGTTGTTCCTCTTTCTGTCCTGTTGTCTTACAGCGCGATGTTGACCACGCGCAGACGGCGTGCGCCGCCCGGGGTCAATGCGGAGACGACGTCGCCCACGTGCGCGCCGATGAGCGCCGCGCCGACCGGAGACTCGTTGGAGAGCTTGCCGTTCGCCGGATCGGACTCGGAGGTGCCCACAATGGTGTAGATCTCTTCCTCTTCGTCCTCGTCGTCCAGGTCAACGATGGTCACGCGGGTACCGAAGTTCACGGCATCGGTATTGATCTTGCTCTCATCCACGACGACCGCATTCTCAATCATCGCCTTGAGCTCATTGATGCGCTGCTCCAGCGTCGCCTGGTCGTTCTTCGCCGCGTCATACTCGGCGTTCTCGCTCAGGTCGCCGTAGGAGATCGCCACCTTCAGCTGCTCCGCGATGCGCATTTTCTCAGTAGTCTCTTTGTATTCCAGCTCCTCCTTCATCTTCTGAAGGCCTTCGCGGGTCACGACAAGTCGCTTGGTATCTGCCATAAGAATCTCTCTCCTTTTCAAGTTCTGCGCTTGGCACGCAGAAAAGCCGGCTGGCCGAAGCCATCACCGGACAGAATGTACCATATTGTTCGATTATACTCCGCATGATCTGTTTTGTCAATTCATTGCTGTTGATTTCGCCCCATGGGCTGTGTCTTTCATGCAGACTGTTCTGTGTTCCAACCGCTTTACGACCCCGTTGAAGTGTAATGTGCCACACCCACGCGCCACAGACCGCAGCACGCCGCCAGAAAGAGCAGCGCTCCCAGCGGATACAGACCGTAGAGCCAGCAGTCGCTGCGGCCGAGCAGGTATTGCAGTGGATAATACTGCACCAGCGTGTACGGGATCACAAACGTGGCCAGCTGCTGCATGCGCTTGCCGTAGACGTCGATGGGATACTTGCCGTACTCCCTGCCGCCGTCGGTAAAGACGTTCATGAACTCCAGGCCCTCGACAGTAAAAAAGCACAGCGCCGCGTATACCAGGAACAGGCCCGAAAAGAGTGCCGTGCCGCCCAGCAGCATCAGCAGCACCGTCATGACGCGGCCCGCCGTCCACTCGACAGCCGTCGTCGTCATCCCGTAGATGAAGATGATCGCGGCCTGAATCAGCCGGCCGATTCGCGTCAGTTCAAACCGGCTGCCCAGCACCTGCAGCGCATCGCTGCGCGGGCGTACCAGCACCCGGTCGAATTCGCCGCGCCTGACCATGCCGGAGAAGGCGTCGAAGCCCCGTGCGAACATCTCCGCCAGGGAAAACTGCATCAGCACGATGGAAAAGCACAGCAGCACGTCGCTGTAGGTGTATCCCTTCACCCGATGAAAGCGCTGAAACATGAAAAACAGGCCCAGGAATGTCGTGAGCGACGTCATCAGCTGCCCCGCGATCTGCAGAAAAAACGAAGCCTTATGCTGCATGGCGCTGCGGATGTTGAGCGACATATAGTGGCCGTACAGGCGCAGCGCCTCTTTGATCTGTCCAATCCTTCTCATGGTATCAGCCTCCCTGCAGCGTCACGCGCTGTTCAGCCGTCCTGCACATTGCCCGCCCCAGAATCACCAGCACCGCCAGCCAGAATACCTGCAGCGCGATCGCGCTTTTCATCTGCGTGTCGGTCATGCTGCCGCTGTACACGCGCAGCGGAACATTCTGCATCGAGGCAAAAGGCAGCAGCTCGAGCACATGCCTCACCTGATCCGGAAAGAAGGGAAGCGGGATGCCGCCGCCGGAGAAGAATTCCACCACGGAGCCCACCATGATCCGCAGGCCCATGGGAGAAATCGTGTAGAAGGTCAGCACATAGATCCACATGTAGAACGCCACGGAAACCAGAAAGCTCAGCGCCAGCGTGATCAGAAAGAGAGCAAAATGCCTCGGACTCGGCGGTAGGCAGATCCCATACGGCTTGGGCAGCAGCAGCGCCACCAGGATGATCGGAAAGCACCGCAGCGCCACCTTGGAAAGCCGGCTCGCCATGCTCCGCGCAAACCACATGTCATAGATCCGGACCGGCCGGCACAGCTCATACGCCACATTGCCGCTCGCAATGCAGTCAAAGATTTCCGGCTCAAGCAGCCACGCTGCAAAGACGGCCAGAAACGCCTGCTGCAGCCAGATGTAGCTGGCCGTCGCCTCAAAGCTCATGGGGAATGCCGCAGGATCAGCGGCATAAAAGGCGCGAAACACCATGATTTCCATGAAACCCCAGGCAAATTGCGTCGTCATCCCGGCAATCGCAGCAGTCCTGTACTGCAGGCCCATGGAGAATCGCAGCCTGAAAAACGAAAGATACTTCTTCATGGCGCACCTCTCAGGAGATTTCCAGCTTGCGGTAGAGATTGGCTACCGCAAGCTCCAGGCTGTCTTCCGCCGTGTGTTCACCGCCTTCGCGGCGGATATCCTCCAGGGTGCCGTCCAGCAGAATCCGCCCCTTGCCTATCAGGATCACGCGCTGAGCAAGCGCCTGAATATCCTGCATGTCGTGCGTGGTGAGGATCACCGTCGTGCGGTGCTCCCTGTTGAGCCGCTGAATGAACTCGCGCACAGCGAGCTTGGAAACCGCATCCAGACCAATCGTCGGCTCGTCCAGAAACAGGATGCTCGGGCTGTGAACCAGCGACGCCGCCAGCTCGCAGCGCATCCGCTGGCCGAGAGAGAGCTGGCGCGTCGGCGTTTTGAGCAGGTCGCCCAGCTGCAGCAGTTCCGTCAGTTCATCAAGGTTTCTGCGATACAGCGACTGTTCCACGCTGTAAATGTCGCGCAGCAGCTCAAATGAGTCGATCACCGGAATATCCCACCACAGCTGCGAGCGCTGTCCGAACACCACGCCGATCCGGCGCACATGCTCAATGCGGTTCTTCCACGGAACAAGCCCGTCGATCACGCAGTTTCCGCTGTCCGGCGTCAGAATGCCGCTGAGAATTTTGATCGTCGAGCTCTTTCCCGCGCCATTCGGGCCCATATATCCGATCATCTCGCCGTCCTGAATGGTGAAGCTCACGTCGTCGAGCGCGCGAATGTACGCATACTCCCTGTGAATGAGTGACTTGCAGGCTGCCTGAAAGCCTGCGCTGCGTTTTTGTACCCTGTAGGTCTTACAGATGTGTTCCATTGCAATCATGCTTGCTTCCTCCTGGTAGTTATAGAGTTTCTATCTTGCCAAGTCGGGCGGCAGGCTGTCCTTTCTGCAGTCGCCGCAAAAGTGACGGACGATTACTTTACGCCCGGCGGACATTCTGCGTCAAACCCCATATTCTGCCTTTTCCCTCAATTATCCAGTGCGTGCCGCTGGTTGCTTGCGTTTTCTTCCAAAAATGTAAAAAAGCGGCTTCGCCGCATCAGCTCCCCCTGCCCCCTCATTCATGAGGGGGT
>JBJEUI010000244.1:5006-6354 GCA_051883755.1 Candidatus Ventricola sp. | reverse complement strand
GGCGAACACCTCGCCCAGCGGGCATTGGCGCGCGCACTCCACCGTCACGCTGCCCGTGCCCGCGCCCACGTCCCAGACGACCGAGTCCGGTGCAAGCCCCAGCGCAGAGAGCACCTGCACGCGAATTTCCCGCTTGGTCATCGGCGTTTTGCCCCGGCAAAAGCATTCGTCCGCCAGCCCGATGGGCGGCAGACCGCTTGAGGGCGCGTCGTTCTCCACAAGCGCCATGCACAGCAGCGGATAGGCCCGCCCCGGCTCGTAGTCGGCGACGCGCTCGTCCGCATAGGAGAGCCGCTCCCCGACGGTTATGCGCACAGGCTCAAGTCCGCCGCGCGTGAGCACCTCTCGCACCCAGTGCGGATCGCGTGCCTCATCCAGAAACAGCACGGTCTCCCGGCCGGTGCGCACCGCATGGCACAGCGCCGACGGCGAAAGCGCGCGTCCATGCGCCGAGAGCACGTGCGCCTCCTGCCAGGGCCGCTTCATCGCCGCGAAGAACGCCTGCAGCGCGCTCACGCCCGGATGCACGCGCAGCACATCCCGGCCAAAGCGCTGCGCCAGCAGATTCAGCAGGCTGTATACGCCCGCGTCGCCGGAGACGAGCACGGCCGTGCGCAGCCCCGCCTCCCGCTGCGCCGCCAGCGCATCAAGCGCTTCCTCCAGAGGGAGCATGGGGATGACGTTCACGCCCGGCGGGAGGAGCGCCCTGTGCCGCTGCGCGCAGCAGACCGCCTGCGCCTGATTAAGCGCCTGCCGCGCCGCGATCGTCAGCAGCGCCGCATCGCCCGGGCCGACGCTGATCACCTCAATCCAACTCATCTACATCCCTCACAACTTTGATTCCGTCCATCTCTGCCGCGCGCAGCAGGTCTGCGCAGCAGGCGTTCTGCGCCCTGATAGGCACGCCGGTGTGCAGCAGCATCCCGCAGGCGCGCATGGCGTTTACGGCATCTTCAATCATAAAGGAAGACGCCAGTCCAAAGGCCGATTCCGCAAACACATGACTGGCCAGCGCCCGCGCCACGGGGTAATCTACGTCGTTGTCAAAAAGAATCCCCGTATCGAAGGGAATCCCGCGCCGCTGCAGCCTGCGGTAGTGCGGCGCGCCAAATCCGCCGCCGCCCAGCACGAACACGCGCGGCTCCCCTTCGGGCGGCTCCAGCTCCGCGCTGCCACTGTGCGCATCGCAGCTGCCGGGCCGCAGATCATACAGCGCCTCGATGTTCTCCGCGGTCAACACCTCTTCCGGCGTGCCGCTTGAGGCGATGGTCTCTCCCTTCACGCACATCACACGGTCGGCGACCTTCTGCGCCAGATCGATCTCGTG
This sequence comes from Candidatus Ventricola sp., assembly GCA_051883755.1. Lineage (GTDB taxonomy): Bacteria > Bacillota > Clostridia > Christensenellales > Aristaeellaceae > Ventricola. The sequence goes on along the minus strand of JBJEUI010000244.1, from coordinate 5,027 downwards.
CAGGGACAGGACGACGGCAAG
>JBJEUI010000244.1:0-4906 GCA_051883755.1 Candidatus Ventricola sp. | reverse complement strand
ATGCGGCCCGTCAGCATGACGGACAGCCGCTTCGCCAGCTCTTTCGCGCGCAGGCCGCTCAGCTCATCCTTTCCGATCCACACCGTTCCGGCCTGCGCAGCCAGTTGCCCGGATATTGTGCGCAGGATGGTCGTCTTGCCGCCGCCATTGGGGCCGATGAGCGCGAGGATCTCGCCTGGACGCAGATGAAAGCTGATTCTTCGGATCAGCGGCTTCCCATCATAGCCGACAGTCAGGCCAGCTGCCGTGAAAGCAAAGCCCTCAGCCATCCGCACGCCCCCTTTGCCGCAAAAGCATCATCGCGATGACGACGGGCGCGCCGAAAGCCGATGTGACCGTGCTGATGCTCAGCTCCGTCGGCGCGAAGGCCGTGCGCGCGATCAGGTCGCAGCCAACGCAGAACACCGCGCCGCCCAGAAACGCCGCCGGAATGACGGCGAGCGGCCTGGCCGTGCCCAGCAGCTGCTTGACCAGAAACGGCGCGGCGATGCCGACAAAGGAGACCGGGCCGGCAAACGCCGTCACGCAGGCGGACAGCACACTCGAGAGCACCACCAGCGCCGCGCGCAGCGCACGGATCGGCACGCCCACGCTCTGCGCATATGCCTCGCCCAGCTGCAGCGCGCCGATGGGCTTGGCCAGAAGCAGACACAGCAGCGACGAGACGCCCACCATCCACGCGGCGGCCCGGACATTTTCCCAGCTCATGCCGGAGAAGCTGCCCTGCGACCAGCCGTGCAGGTTCACAATCTGCGCGTCCTGCGCGAAGGTGACGACGAAATCCGTGATCGCCGAGCAGATGTAGCCGATCATCACGCCCGCCACCAGCAGCGAGGCCATGCCGCGCAGATGCCTTGCGACCAGCAGCACGAAGCCCATGGACAGCATCGCCCCGGCAAACGCCGCCAAAACCAGCCCCCACGAGGAGAGCGCGTGCATGCGCTGCGCAAGGACGATCAGCGCGAGGGCGACCGTCAGCTTCGCGCCGGAGGAGACGCCCAGCACAAACGGCCCCGCGATGGGATTGGCGAAAAAGGTCTGCAAAAGGAAACCCGAGAGCGCCAGCGCGCCGCCGAGCATCGCCGCCATCAGCGCGCGCGGCAGACGGATGCTCATGATGATGCTGACCTGCGTCGCCTCTCCCCGTCCGCTCAGCAAAATCCGCGCGGCATCGCCCGGCGGGATGGATACGCTGCCTATACCCACGCTGAGCAGCAGCAAAAGCGCCAGCGCCAGCATCAGCGCCGTGCAGACGCACAGCGCCCGTCCCCTTCTGTTCATGGTTTGTCCCTCATTTTCTGTGCTCAATTCAGGTGCGTCAGAAAGGCAAGCCCCTGCGTTTCGCCCGTGAGCAGCGCGTGCAGTTCTGCAATCAGGCTGCCAATGCGGTCCGTCGCCTGATACAGCGCGCTGTCCGTGCAGTAGACGCCGCCCTCCCGAACCGCCCTGAAATCCGCAAAGAGGGCATCCTTTTGGATCAGCTCGTCCACCGATGAAAGCGGTGCCTCGATCGTCGCGTTGTAGATCAGCACATCCGCGTTAGCGGCGGCGCGATAGAATTCCTCCATCGTCATTTGCACGGACGCGCTTCCCTTCGCAAGCCCTGAAAAGGCGTAGCGTCCACCCGCCAGCTCGATCATCCGGGCGATGTAATCCTCCTCGCCACGCACGACGACAGCTCCGTTTGAATGCAAATAAAAGAAGGCCACCGTCTTTTCCGTGTTCGGAAGGTCGGAAAGCGCCTGGGCGATCTCTGCCTGCCCGTCAAAGAACGCCTGCGCCTCCCCGATCCTGCCCGTCAGCACGCCATAGAGCTTCACCCACTCCGTCCGCCCCAGCGGGTGCGTCTCATAGCTGGAGTAGTCGATGAACACCGGGATGCCCAGCAGCTCCAGCATCTCCTTGACCTTGGGCGTGTGCAGGATCATCGTCGATTCAATCGCCAGATTGCAGCCCTCGCGCAGCAGCAGTTCAAAGTCCGGCTCGCTGTATTTGCCCGCGAAGTACATCGCGCCATCCGCCATCGCCCGCTTTGCGCTTTCAATCGTCCAGCCGTCCGCGCGCGTGCCGGACAGGCGGATGCGGTCCACCGCATCGATCGCGTCAAAGAGCGCCATCGCGGAGCTCGCCGCCAGATAGACCGAGTCAAGCGGCTGGCAAAGCACGACAATCGCAGGGTCAAGCCCCTGCGGCACGTCCTTCCCCTGCGGAACGACCAGGTAGCGCGCGTCGTCCTTCACGTCGATGAGCGCATAGCCTCCCTCGTAAAAATCCACCGAGAAGCCCTCGGCATAGGTAAGCTCCATGCTCGATTCATACGCAAGCCCCGCAAGCGCATCGCCTTCACCTGTGCCGATGAACAGCGTGTAGGCGATCTCATGTTCAGCGCTCATGGCCGTCGTCGTCGCGCCGAAGGTGACCGCCTCATCAAGCGGCACGGGCAGCGTAAAGACCGTGCGCCCGTCCTCATGCTCTGCGGCAAACGTCTGACCATCCAGCGCGGCGCGGGTATAATTCGGACTGTCGAAGACGACGACGGCATACGCCTGTCCATCCTCGACGCGCACCTCGTCGCAGTGGATCGTGACGCGGCCCGTTCCGCCCGTGATCGTCACATACTCAGGCGTCAGCGTACCGTCTTCAAGCGCCAGCGCACAGGCCGCAAAGCACAGCGCAAGCGCAGCCCAGACCGCCAGAATCCTCTTCATCCTGCGTCTCTCCCGCTCACAGCGGCGCGAGCGTCGCAGAATCCAGGGTTATCGTGCGGTCATACCAGAGCTTCGTCTTCTCGGAATAGGTCGCCACAGACAGAGGTTGATCCAGCGACGGCACCTCCATCACATAGGTAAACGCCCCCTGCGCATCCGGCACGGCCGCGATCCAGCCCGCCTCGTCCGCGCGCGCGTCCTTCGCTAGACCGGCGTAGAGGTATGCAAAACTGTTCTTCTGCGCGGTCAGCACGGCAGTCATCCGCCCATCTCTGACCGTCAGCACGCATCCGGAAAAGCGCAGCAGTCCAGAATCCGTCGTGACCGAAACCGCATACACGCCGTCCGGAGCGACGACATCTGCCGCTTCCTCCTGCCCGGGCTCCTCCTCCGGCGCATTGTAAGGCAGCAGCGTGTCCGACTGGAAGACCAGCGTCCGGTCATACCAGCGGTCGTACTTGATGGAGTAGGCAGCCACCGCCAGCTCCTTGTCCAGCGCAGAAATCGGCATGGCAAACGTATGCCTGCCCTCACTGTCCTCGCCATAGGGAACCCATGTCTCCCTCGGCGCAGCCGCGGCCTCCTCTGCAGTACCCGGATACAGATAGCCGTAGCCCTGCCCGCTGAGCGTCAGCACGGCATGGAGCTCGCCATTCTTGACGTCGAGCACGCACCTGACCACGCGGAACATCGACGCATTCGAGGTCACGCCGACCGTATAGCACCCATCCTCGGGGATGGTCTGTGCAAGCGCGCCCGCAGCCGTCAGCAGCAGCGCCGCCGCCAGCAGCAGAGCCCAACATTTTACGCTTCCCTTCATCCTGCTTTCCTCCTGTCTGTCAAGGAAAAGAGGGCCGTGCACCCGCACGGCCCTGGCTCTTCTCAAAGGCTGCCGCCCTCGAGTGCCTGCTGAACGTGCTCGACGTAGATCGCCTGAATCGCCTCATTCTGGCCCAAGCCCTCCAGCACGCACTCCACCTCGAAGCCCGCCTCCGTGAACACGGTCTTCCAGGAATCCTCCTCATCGCCCGCCATGTCGTTGTTGGCATGATCGCCGGCAACGACCATCAGCGGCGCGAGGATCACCTTTTTCGCGCCATAGGCCTGGACCTTGGCAAGCACCTGCTCCACGCGGGGGAAGCCCTCCACCGTGCCGACGAACGCATTTTCATAGCCCTCGCTGTGCATCATGCTCTCCAGCTGGCTGTAGGTCGCGTTGGCGTAGTGCTCCGTGCCGTGGCCCATGTACACCAGCGCCACCTCGTCGGAGCCGGCATCCTCATGCTGCGAAAGCAGCGCGGCGATGACCTTCTCATAGTCCGACTCATGGGTCAGCAGCGGCTGGCCCATCACGAGCGTTTCAAACTGACCGGCGTAAGCGCTGACCTCGCGGACCACATCGTCGTATTCAAAGCCGTTCATGACGTGCGTGGGCTGCACGACGACCTTCTTCACGCCGTCGGCAATCAGGCGCTCCATGGCCTGCGTCACGTTGTCGATTTCAAGGCCGTCGCGCTCCCGGAGGATGTCGATGACGGTCTGCGCGGTAAACGCGCGGCGCACCTCATACTCCGGATAGGCAGCCTGCACAGCCGCCTCCACCGCGCCGATGGTCGCATCGCGGCTGTCGTTATAGCTGGTACCGAAGCTGACCATGAGGATCACGGGCTTTTGCTCCTGCGCACAGGCAAAGCCGACGCAGCCGGCCATCAGCACGAGGGCAAGCAGAAACACAAGCATCTTTTTCATAGAGGTCGATCCTTTCTTTTTTGGGCGTTGCCCATATCTATGAAAGCGCATTCCCCGTTTCACGGCCGGAGCCCGCGCTCCACAGTCCTTTCCGCCGGCAGCCGCCGCCTTCCCGCCCGCATCCGATAGACCGGGCGGTTTTCAGCATGTAAAAAGGCGTCTGCCTTTCAAAAAAGCAGACGCCGGACATACGCAAACAAAGCCAATACTGGCTTTTCTGGCGACCCGCTTTCTTCGGAAGCTGTGCACCGGATGGTCTCAGCAGGTTTCCTGACTCGCGGATTATCGATTGGCTGCGCCTTCTCATGCCTTTGGCACAATGGACCTTGCAGCCGCTCTCCCCGCTCACAGTGACCGGATCGTTCAGGTCTCGCACCTGATTCCCTTTTACCCAGACAGCGTTGCCCTACCGACATTGAACCTGCCTGGCACTGAGTATCCCTGTTATT
>JBJEUI010000243.1:0-6390 GCA_051883755.1 Candidatus Ventricola sp. | reverse complement strand
ACAAGGATTCCGCCGGCTTCATCAACCTCTACGGCCTGCCGCTCAAGGTTCAGGCGATGATGAAGCAGAAGGCCGGCCTGATGGAGAAGTAAAGGACGATCGGGGACGCCGTCCCCGATACCCCTGCTCCGCTTCGCGGCGGCAGCAAGCAACTGAACGTGAATACCGGGCTGCAGGGCGACGCCTTACAGCCCTTTTCTTACCAGGAGGAAAAGCATCATGAAACTCTGGGGCGGACGTTTTGAGAAGGCGACCAACGGACTGGTGGACGATTTCCACTCCTCCATCCGCTTTGACCAGCGCCTGGCTCGCCAGGATATCACCGGCTCCATCGCGCATGCCACCATGCTCGGCGAGCAGGGCATCATCCCGAAGGCGGATGCGGACGCGATCGTCGAGGGCCTGAAGTCCATCCTCGCGGATGTGGAGGCGGGCAGGGTCGAGTTCGAGCTGGACGCCGAAGATATCCACATGAACGTGGAAAAGCTGCTGACCGAGCGCATCGGCGAGGCGGGCAAGCGCCTGCACACCGGCCGCAGCCGCAACGATCAGGTCGCGCTGGACTGCCGCATGTACGTCAAGGAGAGCGCCAGGGAGGCCATCTCCTACCAGCGCGAGCTGTGCGAGACGCTGCTCTCCATTGCCAAACAGCACGCCGAGAGCATCATGCCCGGCTACACGCACATGCAGCGCGCGCAGCCGGTGACGCTGGGCCATCACATGATGGCGTATTTCCAGATGTTCTCCCGCGACATGCAGCGCATGAAGGAGGTGTACCAGCACGCGGACGTGTGCCCGCTGGGCTGCGGCGCGCTGGCCGGCACCACCTATCCGCTCAACCGCGCGCGCACGGCGGAGCTGCTGGGCTTCTCCTCCGTCGCCCTCAACAGCCTGGACGGCGTCTCCGACCGCGACTTCGTGTGCGACTACCTCTACGCCGCCTCCGTGTGCATGATGCACCTCTCCCGCTTCTGCGAGGAGCTGATCCTGTGGAACTCGCACGAGTTCAAGTTCGTAGAGATGGACGACGGCTTTGCCACCGGCTCCTCCATCATGCCCCAGAAGAAGAACCCGGATGTCGCCGAGCTCATCCGCGGCAAGACCGGCCGCGTCTACGGCGACCTGATGGGCCTGCTGACGACACTCAAGGGCCTGCCGCTGACCTACAACAAGGACATGCAGGAGGACAAGGAGGGTCTCTTTGATGCGCGCGACACGCTCATCAAGTCCCTCATGGTCTTCAATGCGATGCTCTCCACCTGCACCTTCCGCACGGAGAACATGTCCCGCAGCGCGGAGGGCGGCTTCACCAACGCCACCGACGCGGCGGACTACCTCGTCAAGAAGGGCATGGCCTTCCGCGACGCGCATGCGGTCATCGGCCACCTGGTGCTGCATTGCGTCAAGGAAAACAAGGCGATTCTCGACCTGAGCCTGGCGGAGCTCAAGACCTTCTCGGAGCTGTTTGAGGAGGATGTCTATGAGGCCTGCTCCATGCGCGCCTGCGTCACCCTGCGCGACGTGACGGGCGGCCCCGCGCCGGGCCGCGTCCGGGAGACCATCGCCGCGGGCGAGCGTTTCCTGGCGGAATTCACGGTATAAGCCGCTTCTCCCCGCGCGAAGCGATGAAGAAGGCTGAGATGCGACCCCGGCAGCCGAATTGCCATGGATGCCCAGAACGCCCGGACATTGCTGTCCGGGCGTTTGCTGTGCCCACAGTAGCATTTTTTCCATGAATCTGGTATACTTGCTTCATCGGAAAATCTTGATCAACAGGGCTTGGTGGAGGTGCAGCATGAATACAATCTGGTCAACCTACATTCAGAAAACCGGTACGCTGTATTCTTCGCGTTTATTGAGATTTGCCGATCCCTTCAAACAGAACTATATGGACGCATTCGGGATCGATGATCGATGCAGGATTCTTGAAATCGGATGCGGACCGGGCGCTCTGGCGCAATCACTCGGGCGGTGGTATCCTCATGCTCAAATCTGCGGCGTGGACAGGGACAGCAGCTTCATCGCGTTTGCCCGCGAGCATTCGCCCGGAATTGAATTCCTGGAGGGCGACGCGACGTCGCTCTCCTTTGAGGACGGCGCATTCGATGCAACGATTTCCAATACGGTCGCGGAGCATGTCGAGCCGTCAAGGTTCTATCGCGAGCAGTACAGGGTGCTGAAGGAAAACGGCGTCTGCCTCGTATTATCCGCGCGCAGAGGAATCAGCGTTCCAGCGCCCTGCATCTCCGGGGAAACCGAATTTGAACGGGAGATCTGGCGGCGGGCCGACCCGTATTTCAGGGAAGCCCATGCGAAATACAGCGTGGGCAAATATCCGCAGAACGAAGCAGAATTGCCGCTCTGCATGGAAAAGTATGGATTCAGAAATGTGACGACAGCATACATCACCGTGAATCTGACGCCGGATCATCCGGGCTGCCCGGCAGAAATGGCGCATGCCATCATCGAGTCGAACAGACAGAATGAGCTTGACAATGCAGAGAATTTGCTGCATATCGCCAATGAGGTGGTCACACCCTCGGAAGTCGATGCGCTGAAGCGATTGGTGAATGCCAGATATGATCAAAGAAGGCTGCTCTATGATCAGGGCATCAGGCAATGGGACACCAATGTGTCTGTCACCATGGTGGTTCGCGGCGTAAAGTGACCCATATTGCAATTGGACAAGGCAGGATAAACTAGTTACATTTTATATTGTTTTCAATAGAACCAACCATGTGCCAAGTCCCGTCAGGTAACGCTTCGACCCCTCAGACTCCCTTCTTCGCTTCGCACAGTTTAAAGCATCTTACAGAAAGCACTGCTCAAAGGAGAGACATCCATGCGCCGCCAAGTATCCGTGGAGCGTTCCACGCTGATGACCGAAGGCCCCATCGCCCGCCAGCTCGTCGCCTTCGCCGTGCCGCTGCTGCTGGGCAACCTGTTCCAGCAGCTCTACAACACGGCGGACTCGCTGATCGTGGGCAACTTTCTGGGCAGCGAGGCCCTGGCCGCCGTCAGCTCCTCCAGCAACCTGATTCACCTGCTCATCGGCTTTTTCAACGGTCTGGCCATGGGCGCGGGCGTGGTCATCGGGCGGCACTACGGTGCGCGCGAGATCGATCGCGTGCAGAAGGCCATTCACACAATGCTCGCCGGTGCGCTGGCCGTCGGCGTGCTGCTCACGTTCGCCGGCGCTGCGCTCTCCCCGATCCTGCTGCGCCTGATGGGCACGCCCGAGTCCGTGCTGCCCCAGTCCATCCGCTACTTCCGCACGTATTTCTACGGCTCGCTGGCCTTCATCCTGTACAACGCGTGCATGGGCGTGCTGCAGGCCGTCGGCGACAGCCGCCATCCGCTGTACTACCTGATCGTCTCCTCGCTGATCAACGTGACGCTCGACCTGCTGTTCGTGGGTGTGCTGCGCTTTGGGGTGGCCTCCGCCGCAGCGGCCACGGCCATCTCACAGGGTGCCGCCATGGTGCTGTGCCTATACCGCCTGATGCACAGCGACCGCGATTACCGCGTCAGCCTGCGCAGGCTCTGCTTTGATCCCGCCGCGCTGCGCGCCATCCTGAAAAACGGCGTGCCCTCCGGCCTGTCCAACTGCATCATCTCCTTTGCCAATGTCGTCGTCCAGGCGAACATCAACGCCTTCGGCGCAGCGGCCATGGCGGGCTGCGGCGCGCACTCGCGCATCGAGGGCTTTGCCTTCCTGCCGGTGACGTGCTTCAACATGGCCCTGACCACGTTCGTCAGCCAGAATCTGGGCGCAAACCGTCCGGATCGCGTGAAAAAGGGCATGCGCATCGGCGTGCTCTGCTCGGCGGGTATCGCAGAGGCCATCGCGCTGCTCATCTTCATCTTCTCGCCGCAGCTCATCGGTCTGTTCGATTCCAATCCGGAGGTCATCGCCTTCGGCGTGATGCATGAGCGCGTCACCACGCCGTTCTTCTGTCTGGCCGCATACACGCACGCCTGCGCCGCCACGCTGCGCGGCGCGGGCAAATCCAGCGTCGCCATGCTGGGCATGGCCGTCTGCTGGTGCGTCATCCGCGTGCCGTACGTCACCCTCGCCGCGCAGCTGCGCCCGGTGCTGACCACCGTCTCCTGGGCTTATCCCATCACCTGGAGCATCAGCAGCCTCTTCTTCACGATCTACATCCGCAGAACGGACTGGATGGGGCTGAAACCCATCCGCAAGCTTTGACAAATCACGCAGTATTTGTTATGATAGGGTCAGATCCCTACAAAAGCGTTCCCGGCCGTCAGGTTTCTGCGGTCATGCGGAATATCCGCCCCTTCCCCCTCGCCCTTTGACAGGAGGTTTTTCCGATGCGCTTTTTCAAATCCATGCTTGCCGCGCTCCTTTTGTGCCTGCTTATCCCCTGCTGCGCTTTCGGTGAAGGCGCCGACGTCAGCGCGCTTGTGCCCATGGAGATGACGCCGGAGGCGGAAGGCCAGGTGCTCGAATTGTACTGCGGCCCGACGCAGGGCTTCTATCGCCACGACGGGCAGACGCTTGACACCGGCAAGCCGTACGTGCTCTTCGGCCAGTACGACTGCTGGGCCATGGCCGCGCAGGGCACGGCGGACAGCTTCGGCCCGGTCGGCTGGGTCGAAGCCGGTTCAATCGCGGACATCCCCTATGAGCCGCAGCTCGGCTTTGAGGATGGCTTCGCCGCGATGGTCGAGGAGACCGCGCCGCTGACGGACAACCCGCTGTCCAGCGATCCCTTCGCGGGCTGGACCCTGTCGCTGGAGCCGGGCACGTCCATCGTGATTCTGGCGCAGCTTGGCGGCTGGCTCTATGTGCAGGCGGAGCCTGAGGGCGCGCCGGTGCGCGCGTTCATTCAGGCTGATACCGTTTTTTAATCTGTTTCCCCGGCATATGGGCAGCGCTTTGCGGCGCTGCTTTTTCTGCGCTGCGCCGGCTGTTTTCCCGTTCCGTTTTACAGCATCCGGGTTTTGTGGTATAGTAAGCAGGAAACCATCCAAGAGGTGATCCCATGTCCTCAAAAAACGACTACATCGCTGTGTTCGATTCCGGCGTGGGCGGCGTGAGCGTGCTGCGCGAGCTGGTGAGGCTCATGCCGCAGGAGCGTTATCTGTACTTCGGCGACTCCGCCAACGCGCCCTACGGTACGCGCCCGACCGACGAGGTGCGCGCGCTGACGATGGCGGCGGCCGAGCGCCTGATGGCGCGCGGCTGCAAGGCGCTGGTCGTGGCCTGCAACACCGCCACCGCCGCCGCGATCATCGACCTGCGCGCCAAGTATCCGGACAAGATCATCATCGGCATCGAGCCCGCGCTCAAGGTCGCCGCAGATCACTTCCCCGGCGGAGAGGTCGGCGTGATGGCCACGCCGGTCACGCTGCGCGAGGAGAAATTCGACGTGCTGCTGCACCGCTTCACCGACGCCTGCACCGTGCACAAGATCCCCGCGCCGGGCCTGGTGGAGCTGGCGGAGCGCGGCATGGCCGTCAGCGAGGAAAGCGAGGCGCTCCTGCGCCCGCTGCTCGCGCCGTACAGGGACAGGCTTGCCGCGGTGGTGCTGGGCTGCACGCACTATCCCTTCGCCGCGCCGGTCATAGCAAAGCTGCTGGGCGGGCACACCGCGCTGCTGGACGGCGGCCCCGGCACCGCGCGCCAGACGATGCGCCGGCTGGAGGCCGAAGGCCTGCGCTATGACGGCCCCGGCGAGCTGCTGATTGAAAACAGCTCCGGCTCGCAGGAGATGATCAAGCTTTGCATGAAGCTCCTGGTTGAGAATTGAATCCACGCCATCCGTATCACGCAGCGTTTCCCTTCGCTGCGCTTTTTTGCGTTTTGCCCTGATCAGATCAGCATTTTTCTGCATCTTTTTTCTTTTCAAGACCCGGTCAGTATGGTATACTATATAATTGTCAAAATACGTGAAATGATGAATACAGGACCGTTCCCCCAAGGAGGACCGCACCCATGTAAGCGACGAAATGCTTGATTTTCTGTGAATAATGAGACTGCTCTCCCAAGGAGGACTGCACCCATGCCTGAAAATATTCTGCCCGGCACGCTCGAAAGCGAAGTCGCCCGCCGCCGGACATTTGCCATTATCTCCCACCCGGACGCCGGCAAGACGACCATGACCGAAAAGCTGCTGCTGTACTCGGGCGCCATCCGCACCGCCGGCAGCGTCAAGGCGCGCAAGAGCGACAAGCATGCCACCAGCGACTGGATGGAAATCGAGAAGCAGCGCGGCATCTCCGTCACCTCTTCTGCCATGCAGTTTGAGTTTGACGGCTTCCACATCAACATCCTGGATACCCCGGGCCACCAGGACTTCTCCGAGGACACCTACCGCGTGCTCGTCGCGGCGGACAGCGCCGTGATGATGATCGACGCGGCCA
>JBJEUI010000242.1:0-6468 GCA_051883755.1 Candidatus Ventricola sp. | reverse complement strand
CATCGTGTTGTTTTATGCGATAATAGATGTATCTATGGCGTATTATAGCATATTCCGCAGCGGGAGGGAAGAACGATGATCAGCGTTGTGGTAATCGGCAGGAACGAGGGCGTGCGGCTTGATCTGTGCATGCAGAGCATCCATGCGGCGCTGGGCGTGCTCGCCCACGAGATCGTCTACGTCGATTCCCGCTCCACGGACGACAGTCTCCCGCGCGCAAGAGCATATGGCGCGCGCTGCTTCCTGCTCAGCGAGGAAAAGACCACCGCAGGCCTGGGCCGCTATGTCGGCGCGAAGGAGGCCCAAGGCGAATACCTCCTGTTTCTGGACGGCGACATGCAGCTGCAGAAGGGCTTCTGTGAAAAGGCCATGATGGCCATAGCCTCGCGCGGCTACGACGGCTGCACCGGCATCCGCGAGGACCGCTACATGAAGGACGGCGAGGTCGTCGGCCGAAACGATAACTACTTTGGATGCACGCAGGAGCGCCTTGCGCCGGAGTTCGGCGGCGCGCTCTTCCTGAAAAAAGAAGCGCTTCAGAAGGCCGGCGGCTGGTCGCCGGATGCCGTCGCCTGCGAGGAGGCGGAACTGCATGCGCGATTGAAGGCTGCCGGCTGCGCAATCGCCGAGCTGCCCGTGCCCATGATCGTGCACACGGACGCCGTCCGCGACGAGCGCGGCGTGCTGGGCGTGATCTTCTCCCGCCGCCGTCTGGGCGAAGGCCAGGCGCTGCGCTGCGCGATGGCGCAGCATCAGGCGGGCGCCTACGTCCGTCACGAGAATGAAAAATTCTTCTTCTATATGCTCGACTGGATGTGCGTCATCCTCATTCTGCTGCTGGGCGTGTGGGGCTTCCTCGGCGCGCTGTTTTTCCAGGCGGCGCAGCTGGGCAGCTTCCTTGCCCGCAGGCGCGTGCGCGCGTTCGTGTCCCAGAAGCTCTTCTTCTTCGCCTTTCCTGCCGGCCTTGTCACCTACCGCGTGCGCAGCCGGGACTATACCGCGGCGTAACCCTTCATCCTGACAGAGACGGTGCATGATATGATGAAAATCAGCTTTATCATCGTGGCGTACAACGCCGCGGGCAGCATGGGCGCGCTGCTTGAGGATCTGCTCGCGCAGACGATCGGGCACGAGCAGATTGAGGCGCTGCTGGTGGACAGCGCGTCCACGGACGCGACGCGCGCCCTCATGCTCGATTTTGCCAGGACCGCGCCGTTTGAGGTGAAGGTGCTGGACAATCCGAAGCGCTGGCTGGCCAGCGGCATCAACGTCGCGCTGGGCGCGGCGACAGGCGACGCGATCATCCGGCTGGACGCGCACGCCCGCATCCCGAAGGACTTCCTCCAAAACAATCTGCGCGTGCTGGAGCAGGGCGAGGACATCGTCGGCGGCTGCGTGCTGGGTGGCGCGCCGAACGGCGCCTGGGAGAGCGTGCTGCGCACGGTGGACACCTCCCGCTTCTGCGGCGGCGCAGCCCCGTTCCGCAACGGCGGCGAGGCGCGCTATGTGGATACGCTGGCCTACGCGCTCTACCGCCGGAAGGTGTACGACGACGTCGGCCTGTACGACGAGCGCCTGCGCCGCACCGAGGACAACGACATGCACTACCGCATGCGCAAAGCCGGCTACCGGTTCTATTTCTCCCCGGACATCGTCTCCTACCATGCGGCGCGCGCCACGATGCGCGGCCAGCTGCGCCAGAAGTGGGGCAACGGCTACTGGATCGGGCGCACGATGCGCATCCAGCCGCGCTGCTTTGCCCCGCGCCACCTGATTCCGGCGCTGTTCGTGCTGGCGCTGCTGGCAGGGCTTCTGCTCCTGCCGCTGAGCGTCTGGCCGCTGCTGCTTCTGCTTTCCGCCTATCTGGCCTGCGACCTGGTCTTCTCCGTCCGGGGCGCGCTCACGCAGGAAAGCGGCCGTCTGCTGGCGCTTTTTACACTGCCGTTTCTCTTCCCCGCCGTCCATGTGGTGTACGGCGTAGGCACCCTGGCGGGTCTGCTCTCCGGAAGGGGATGATCCGATGCTCAAGTGGATTGACGACGTCGCCGACTTCATTTTCCTCAGCGATGCGCCCGCGCCTGCAGACGTGATCTTCATCCCCGGCAACGGCCACGCGCTCCCCGCAGAGCTGGCGGCGCAGCTGTATGCCGGGGGATTTGCGCCCTATGTGCTGCCCTCCGGCCGCTATGCCATCGGCTCAGGCGGCTTTGCCGGGCAGCTGTCCGGCGCGCGCCGGTATGAAGGTTCCTTTGACACGGAGTGGGCGTTCATGCGCCGCATTCTGCTGGAGAACGGCGTGCCCGAGCGCGCGATTCTGCGCGAGGACGAGGCGACCTACACCTATCAGAACGCCATCTTCTCCCGCAGGCGCACAGACGCGATGAAGCTGACCGTCTCGCGCGGGATCATCTGCTGCATGCCGGTGCACGCGCGCCGCGCGAAGATGTACTACGAGACGCTCTTTCCCGAGGCGCAGCTGCTCGTCTGCCCGGCGCTGGGCGCGGCCGTCACGCGCGAGACCTGGCTGCAAAGCGCAGAAGGCATCGACGCGGTGCTCGGCGAGCTCTCCCGCTGCGGCGGACAGTTTCACGACATTCTCAAGGAACTCATGCGGCAGAACAGCAAAAAGCCTTGATTTTCGCACACGCCTATCGTATAATGCTCCTGTCACATGCGATTCGTGAGGATGACAGGGCGTCGCGATGCGTGCGGCGACGGAGAAGATGCGTTAAGTGCTCATGTACGGGAATAACATGGGACGAAGAAGGAGCTCGCCCAAAGGCGCTTCCTTCGCGGTATCTCTTCGGACCCGACTGTCTCTTTACCAAAGGAATGAAGATTGTCATCTCTGCGAATCTCCCCCCGCCCTTTGGGCCTGATTTGCGGAGGTGTTTTTTATGCGTTCCGTTTTTTCCCTCATGTATTCCCAGTTCTCCGATTCCCTTCGTTCGCTCTCCCGCACGCGGACGATCACCACAGTCGGCCTTCTGCTGGCCATCCAGATGGTGCTCTCCTCCTACGGCGTCATCGAGGTGAACGACAGCCTCAAGATTTCCCTGGCCCATCTGGCCGTCGCGCCCACGGCGATTCTCTTTGGCCCGGTGGCGGCGGGGCTTCAGGGTGCGCTCAGCGACATTCTCGGCTTTCTGCTCAAGCCCACCGGCCCGTATTTCCCCGGCTTCACGCTCTCCGCGGCGCTGCTGGGCGTGATCTACGGCATGCTGCTGTACAAGACCAGGCAGACGACCTGGCAGATCATCGCTGCCCGCGTGATCGTCTGTCTGGTCATCAACATCGGCCTGAACACGCTGTTCCTGACGATGCTCTACGGGCCCTCGCGTCTGGCGACGCTGCCCCTGCGCGTCATGAAGAACCTGATTCAGCTGCCCATCGACTGCGTGCTGCTGGGCACGATGTGCCGCCTGGTGAAGCGGATTCCGGCACAGAGCCGATAACGCACAAGCCCCGCCGGAGAGACGGATCTCTCCGGCGGGGTTTGCTTTTGGATTACAGGTGCAGCACCTGGATGAGCAGCACCCACGCCAGGCCGTAATAGGAAACCACGGCGACCAGGTCGTTGATCGTCGTAATCAGCGGACCGGAGGCCACGGCCGGGTCGACGTTCAGCTTTTTGAAGATCAGCGGGATCACCGTGCCGCAGATGCTGGAGAGCAGGATGGACACGAGCAGCGCCGCGCCGGTGCACAGCGATACGGAGAACGCCATCACGGCAGGCTGTCCCTTCAGCGCAAAGAGGTACAGCCCGATGCTCACCACAGACAGCGTGCCCAGAATCAGGCCGTTCACCAGACCGACGCGGGCCTCCTTGCCGATCAGGTACAGCTTTTGCTTTCCGCTGATCTGCTCGTCCATCAGCACGCGGATGGTGACCGCCAGGGACTGCGTGCCCACGTTGCCGGCCATGTCCAGAATCAGCGACTGGAAGCTGACGATCAGCGTCAGGTGCGCGACGACCTCCTCAAACAGGCCGACGACGCTGGAGACCACCAGACCCAGGCCCAGCAGCACCATCAGCCAGGGCAGGCGCTTTCCGATGCTCCGCTTCAGCGGCTCCTGCAGATCCTCCTCCGCGGACAGACCGGCCAGCTTGGCGTAGTCCTCGCCCATCTCGTCGTCGACGAGCCGGGTGATGTCCTGCGAGGTCAGCACGCCCTTGAGCCTGTTTTCCGCATCCAGGACGGGAATAGAGTCCTCGGAGTACTCCTTCATCCGCTCGATGCAGTCTTCGATCTGCTCGTTGGCGTAGACATACGGATAGGACGACATCGTGATGCTTTCCAGCTTCGTGCCCTCGCGCGCGATGATCAGGTCCTTCAGGTCGATGGCGCCCACGAGCATGTCGTCCTCGTCGACGACGTAGATGGTGGAGATGTTGTCATTGTCCGCTGCCTGCCGGACAAGCTCGTGCATGGCCTCGCGCACGCTGACGCCGCTGCGGACGCAGATGTAGTTGGTCGTCATCCGGCTGCCGATCTCGTCCTCGTCAAAGGAGCTCAGCAGGGTGATTTCGCGCCGCACGTCCTCGTCCATCAGCTCGATGAGGACGCTGCGCTCCGCCTTTTCCAGCTGCGCAAGGTACTCGACCGCAGCCGCCGCTTCGACCCGGGAGAGGATCTCCACGCGCTTGCGGATGCTCAGCTCGTTCATGTACTGCGCCTGCAGTCCGGCATATTCCATGACGCAAGCCAGGGTTTCCGTCTGCAGAATGCTGTACAGCCTGCTGCGCTCTTCCTTTTTCAGCAGCTCCAGCGCCGCTGCGATGTCGTTTTCATGGTAATGCAGCAGCCGCTCCTGCATGCGCTTGGGCGTCAGGCCGCTGCGCAGAATCTCGGCAATTTCCGTCTTGTAATCGGGATGCTGCGTGGGGATCATGCTCTCGTTGATCATTTCCGTCATTGTCTTGTGCCTCCTTATCTCGTCATCTTTCGGGAGAAAAGGCGGGCGCAAAGGCCGGTTTACAGGAAAAACGGGCATAATAAAACCACTGTCTCCTGCCAATCAATGCTTCTGCGCTCGCGATCGCAGTGCAGCTTGAAAACAGACAATGGCGTTCATATGGAATGGCACAATGAAACTAGAGCCCGACCGCAAACGGCAGAGCTGTGCACAGTTTCAGACAGCCTATCCATACGCCGTCCGGTTTTCGACTACTGCCGCCGTCCATGGTCTCACCTCACAATTTCAGTTTCTGCCGATTGGCACGTTCAGTTTAGCACACTTTTTTGATGATTTCAACCGTGTGATTTTTCCGAAAAGCCTGCCGTCCCTCTGTGAAAAGCCAAAAGCAGGCAGCCCCCGGGCCTCCGGGGATTGCCTGCTAAGCAGAATTACTTCACAATCGCGACCGCGTTCATCTGCGGCGGCAGGGACATCGTGGAGATGCCCGTGGTGTACGCGGTCACCGCGTCGCCCACCGCCAGCTCCGGCGCGCCCTCCGGCAGCGTGAGCACGACCTCGTCGCCGCCCTCGCTCTTTTCCACGGTGATGCGGCCCTCCTCGATCGCCTTCACCGTGCCCTTGACCTCGTACACGCCGATGCGCAGCGCAGTGACCTGCGCCGGCAGAGAGCGGGTCATCTTACCGTCGTACGTCACAATCGCCGTCTGGCCGGCCGCCAGCTCCTCCACGCCTTCAATGAGCGTGTCCTCAGAGAGATTCGCCTGAACCTGGCCCATCTCGCCCGCGTCAAGCATCACAACCTCGTCCGTGACCTCGGTGATCACGCCGGTCAGTGTGACGAGCTCGATCTCCGTCTCCTCCTCTTCGCTCAGCGCCGCGGCTTCGGATTCCTCCGCAGCCTCCGGTTCCGGCGTGCTTTCCTCCGTCACGGTGACGATTTCCGAGGTCTTCACCTCGGCGACATCCCGGTTCACCGCAAAAAACACCGCCACAGCCACCGCCAGCACCAGCACAGCCGCAAGCAGCACCCAGATCATTTTCCTGTTCATGTTCATATCCTCCTTGGATTTTTCACGCTTCTGTCCCGGCCTCTTTGCCGGACAATAACCAGACGAAGCACATATGGCATTTCTTCCCGAGCGCCCTAAAAAAAGCGAAAGCTCCGGCAAACGCCGGAACCTCCGCCGCTCAGTTTTCTCAGTTCCCCGCGATTGCCCGCGCGACGTGCACGCCGCTGGCGGACGCATGGGACAGGGAATGCGTGATGCCGCTGCCGTCGCCGATGATGTACAGGCCGTCGTATCGGGTCTGCAGGCGCTCGTTGACGGCAACCTCCATGTTGTAGAACTTGACCTCCACGCCGTAGAGCAGCGTTTCGTCGTTCGCTGTGCCGGGCGCCACCTTGTCAAGCGCGTAGATCATCTCGATGATGCCGTCCAGGATGCGCTTGGGCAGCACCAGGCTCAGGTCGCCGGGCGTGGCGTTGAGCGTCGGCGTGAGGAAGGAATCGCGCATGCGGTCCGCGTTGGAGCGGCGGCCGCGGATCAG